>SHAE01000047.1 GCA_004213835.1 OM182 bacterium
CCAAGCGTCTGCCGTCATCACAGACACCCAAACCGGTGAGGTTCTGGCGCTGGTTGGCGGTCGGCAGGGTCGAGTAGATGGCTTTAACCGAGGGATTAATGCTCAGCGCCCGGTCGGCTCAGTGATCAAACCGCTGATTGTGCTGAGTGCGCTGGAGAGCGATCTGGAGTGGTCCAGTGCGGTTAACGATGCAGCCATTACTCTCACCCCACCCAATGGTGAGTCGTGGAGCCCGCGTAACTACGATGGCAAAACGCGCGGCGAATTACCCATCATCAAGGCACTGGCTCTGTCCCTGAACTTGGCCATGGTTGATTTGGGCAACCAAGTTGGGTTATCCACCGTACAAAATCGCTTTCGAGATCTGGTGGGCTACACGCCGAAAAACCCGTATCCATCTTTTTTCTTAGGTGCAGAGCCCATGTCGCCGCTGCAGCTGACCGAGCTTTACGGCAACTTTGCCAGCGGCGGTTTTCGCACGCCGCCCAAAAGCGTCATTGCCGTGCTCGACGAGCAGGGAGCACCGCTCTCTCACCATCCCTTTGATGTCACCCAGACCATCGATGTGGAGACCGCGACCAGTCTTAACGCTGGGCTGCAGCTGGTAATGCAGCGCGGCACTGGTCGTAGCTCACCCTTTGCGAAGCAGGGAGTCGCAGGTAAAACCGGAACATCAAACGACAATCGCGACAGCTGGTTTGCGGGCTTCGACAACAGCCGCCTGAGTGTGGTCTGGGTGGGCCGCGACGACAACAAACCGACCGGGCTGACAGGCACATCTGGCGCATTGCGCTTATGGAATGCGATCACGCGGTTAGATGGTCCAGATCCTCTGCTACCGCCCATCAGTGAAAATCTGCAGTCGATTGAATACGACACCGGGCTACAGGCGACGGCCAAGTGCGCGGATGTGGTTGTACTACCCATTCGCCAGCCCGATACTTTGCAGGTAAAACCCGGCTGCGGCTTAAAACCGAGTCTTGGCGAGCGCTTGCGCTCCATCTTTCGGCCATAGCGCAAGCGGCTAACAGCGTTTTCCGGACAAGACACAACAAGGGCTGAGCACATGACAGCGCGATATCCGTCAATTCACATGCTCTTTACTGGTGCGATTTTCGTCCTCTTGGTCGCATTGGTATCAGGCTGTGCCAGCACCGGCGGCAACGTCGGTGTTGTCGACAGCAAGGATCGGGACAAGCCTCAAGCAACAAAGCCGACCCGCGTCGAAAAGTCCAAGGCCGAAAAACCGCCAGCACCGGTCATTGCGCCACCGCGCAGTAGCGCTGCACAAACACTGCTCGCCCGGGCCAACACCGCACTTCGTGACGAGGAGCCGGGTACTGCCATCGTGCTGCTCGAACGAGCCGTGCGCATCGAGCCCAGAGAGGCACAGCTGTGGATACGCCTGAGTAAGGCGCATTTGGACCAAGGTGATACCCAGATCGCATTTCAGCATGCTCGTAAGGCCATTGCTCTGGCAGGCAGCGAGCGGAACAAGCAGACTGCGGCTTGGCTGCAGCTTGCTAACGTTTATGAGGCCCAAGGACGCAACAGCGATGCACAGAACATCCGCCAGCGTTACGGGCGAGGCAGCGGCTAGTCGTCAGGCCTAACCCAATACGATCCAACATTTGATTGAGGTCTATCGTGAAAAACTCTCGATCCATCAAGCACTTAGTCGCAACAGGCATTCCCAAACTCGCCCTGCCGACTTTCCTTCTGGCCGCAGTGCTATCAGGCTGCGCGACCAACCCCGTGACAGGCAAAAGCGAGATCAGTCTTGTCTCTGAAAGCTGGGAACTGAAGACCGGTGCGCAAAACTATCTGCCTGCGCGCCAAAGTCAGGGCGGAGACTACGTCGCTGACCCCCAGGTACAGGCCTATGTTCAGGAGGTTGGCAACAAGCTCGCCGCGGTAAGCGACCGAGACCTGCCTTACGAATTCGCTGTCATCAATAACTCTGTGCCCAACGCATGGGCCATGCCCGGAGGCAAAATTGCCATCAACCGAGGGCTGCTGACAGAACTGGGCAGCGAGGCCGAGCTGGCTGCGGTGCTGGGACACGAAATCGTACATGCTGCCGCCAAACACAGCGCTCAAGCCGTGCAACGCGGCGTCATGCTGCAGGCCGCAGTGCTGGCCACCGGTATTGTCACTAAGGACAGTGATTACGGTCAGGTGGCGGCCATCGGTGCTGGCGCCGGTGCCGCGCTGATCAACTCGAAGTACGGACGCGATGATGAGCGCGAATCCGATGTCTACGGCATGAATTACATGAGTCGGGCAGGCTACAACCCACACGGGGCCGTCGAGCTACAGCAGACCTTTGTGGCGCTCAAAGACGGCAAAGCAGCCAACTTTTTAGAGGGTCTATTCGCCAGCCATCCACCGTCTCAAGAGCGCGTTGCGACCAATCGCCAACATGCGGCCACGCTACCCAGTGGTGGTATCGAGGGCCGCCAGCGCTATGAGCAAATGATGGCGCGGCTGATCGAGAGCAAACCTGCCTACGAAGCCTATGACGAGGCACGCCAGGCGGTAGCAGACAATCGACTGAAAGCCGCAAGGCGCCTAGTGCAGCAGGCCATCGACTCCGAACCCAGAGAAGGACACTTCTACGCACTACTCGGTGATATTGAGGCAGATGAAGACGACCTGAACGCGGCGGATCGCGCATACGATCAGGCCGTTAATTTAAACCCGAATTTCTTCTATCCGCTGATGCGCAGCGGGGTCATTAACGAACGGCAAGGCCGCATCGCCAAGGCCAAACGCCGACTCAACCGCAGCTTAGAGTTACTGGAAACCGCCGAGGCCTACAACACGCTGGGCGCCATTGCCGAGCGCGAAGGTAACTTACAGCAGGCGGAAGAACTGTACGCACGGGCCGCGCAAGATTCCGGCGCAGCGGGTCAAACCGCGCTCACCTCCTTAGTATCGCTGCGCAGCAAGAGCAATCCGGCGGCCCTGGTGAGTTTGCGCTGGGGAATTGGCGCAGACGGCAAGGTGCTGATCGAAGCCACCAACAAAACCCCTCGCACCTTGATGGGTATCGATCTGCAGATTCGCCTCGTCGATGCCCAAGGTATCTCGCGCAACTATGACCAGCGTCTGGTGGGCTTAAGCCCCGGCCAAGTCACGCAGGTCAGTACTGGGTTACGCCTAGGGTCCGGACAAGTCCAGCTCGGCATCGCGAGCATCGAAACGGTACAGGGCGGCTAAACTGCCGCCTGAGCATCCGCCACACGCTGGGTGTCTTGCTGCAGCGTTTTTGCCGCCTGAAAGTAGTGGTAGGCGCACCACAGGTTCACCAAACTAAACACCATAAGCGAGTAGCGCAGCGATTCGTTGCCGTACTCTGCGGCAAATACATCACTTAAAATGCCCACGCCCTGTGGTCCTAGGCCCATACCGATAATGTTCAGCAGGAACAGACAGATTGCCGCGGCTACCGAGCGCATTTGCACCGGCACCAGCTGCTGCACCATGGCGAAGGTCGGTGCCAAATAGAATCCAGCAAAAAACGCTGGAATCAAATACAGCATCAGTGCCGAGGTAAAGTCTGTCATCCAGAAGAAGCCCACTAAGAACGGCACCAAGCCGCCCTTGCCCACGGCTACCACCCAAGCGAGCCATCGCGGGTCGCGTTTCGCCAGGTGATCCGCCAAACGTCCGGCGGTAAAGGTGCCAATACCACCAACGACGCCCGACATCAGGGCCAGTGTTAAACCCGTCTCACTCTGGCTAAGGTCATGTGAGCGCACGAAAAACGCGGGCAGCCAGAGGGTCATGCCATAACCCACGAACCCGGCCAAGGCGGAGCCGAAGACCACATGCCGGGTGGCCGGAGTGCTGAGCATGGTTTTCCACACCTCGCCCAGCCCCGGGGCCTTGGCGCGATCTTGCTTGGCCGCCTCGGAAGCACCTCGTGGTGGCTCAATCAGCGTAAACCGCACCAGTAGCGCAATGAGAATGCCGGGCAAACCCACCACAATGAACGTGGTGCGCCAACCCCAATGCTCACTCATCCAGCCGCCGCCAAGATAGGCGATCAGCAACCCTAGATTAATACCCATGGCAAAAATCCCCATGGCGGTTGCCCGTTGGGCTTGGGGAAAGAGATCGGAAATCATGGAATGTGATGGCGGACTGGAACCGGCTTCACCGATGCCTACGCCGATACGCGCCATGGCAAGCTGGGCGTAGCTTCCAACAAAGGCGCATACCACGGTCATGCCCGACCAAATCGTCGTGGCCAAGGCGATGATGTTGCGGCGGTTGGTACGGTCCGCCAGCATGGCGATGGGCATACCCAAGGTGGCGTAGAAAATGGCGAAAGTGAGGCCGATCAAGAAACCCATTTGGGTATCGCTGGCACCCAGCTCCAGTTTGATGGGCTCGAGCAAAATACCCATGATCTGACGATCCACATGGCTTGAGCAGTACACCAGCACCAAGATCCCCAGGGCATACCAGCGATACCATGAGGACTGCATCAAGGTGTCGACACGCGCCTGATGCTTATCCTGTGGCGGCTGCTCATCCGCCTTTATTTCTTGTTCTTCAGCCAAGTTATCTCTCCCTCAAAAACAGAATCAATTGGTACGCTGCACTAGGCCAAGGATGCGTACAGGGCTTCGCGGTCCCGCTCGAAACGTCGACCCGCGAAATAAAACAATGGAATTGCGATCAGCGACAGCGCGGTAAACGCCAGCAGCGTCATCGTATAAGGCTCGGCGATGCCCTCGGCAATCATCCAGTCCACGACGATGCCGCCACCGGTGACACCAAGGCCCAAGCCGAAGAAATTCAGCGACAGTATGTAAAAGGCCACCACCGTGCCGCGAATTTGCGGCGGCACCAGTTCTTGGACCGTTGCAAAGGTAGGGCCGTAAAAACAGCCAAGCTGAAAGTAGCCAATGAAAATGCCGAACATGAAGAACAGTGATGTGGGTTCTACCACTCGGTAATAGAGGGAGATGGGCGTCAAAATCAGCATGATCCAAAACAGGAACATCGGCCGACCCATGCCGGTTTTGCGCAAAAACCAGTCGCCGCCAACGCCGCCAAACAGATTGCCAGCGATACCACCAGCAAAGGCCAGCCAGCCACTGAGTTCGGCGATGGCCGTGCGATCAAAACCGCGTTCCTGCACAAACCAGAGTTGCTCGAAGGTTGCTGCGCCCAGAATGAAGTGGAAGGCCACCCCGCCTAGTACCGTCATCAACAGTGCTGGCGAGTTCTGAAAGGCTTCCAGCAAAATGGCGAGCATCTCTTTCACCGTCGGCCGCTGGATTGCCGCTGCCGCCTCACCGGCTTCCGTAGCCTGCTTCTCGGCTTGCTTCTCGGCTTGCTTTTTGGCCAGTGCCTCTACCTCGTGTTTGCGCGGCGTCTCCTTCAAAAAGAACATGATTGCCGCGAGCACCAAACCAACCGCCCCCAAGGCATAAAAACACCCGCGCCAACCCAATATGGGCTCAAGATAGGCCACGACAAACAAGCTGGCAGCCACGCCGACGGGCACGCCCATGTAATAAACGCCCGAGGCAAATCCTAGACGGCTGGCGGGAAATCGGTCCGCCAACAGCGACATGGCCGTTGGCGTCATGATGGACTCCCCGACACCAATGAATAAACGCGGTATGGCTAAGCTGACAAAGCCCTTGGCCATACCCGACAGCGCGGTTAGGGCACTCCACAGCGCCAAGCCAGCCGCGATCAATCGAGTGCGATTCACGCGATCGGCAAGGACGCCCATGAACACACCGGCAACGGAGTAGAAGAAAATAAAGATCAGGCCAGTAAGCAGACCGAACTGAGTATTCGACAGGCCCAGATCAGGCACGATCCAGTTCGCGAAACTGGCCAGCAGTTGGCGGTCAACAAAATTCATCACGTTGAGCAACGTGAGGAACATCAAAAATCCATAGTCGCCAGCAGAAGCGCCCTGATCGTCTTGAGTCATCTTTATCCCCTCCCCAGGACCTAAAGTCGCCCAAGACTAGGTTAAGTCAGCAATTCGATCCAGTGCAGTACGGGAGTGTCCGTGCCGTCGGCTAAGTGAACTTGGCAGCCGACGTTGGCGGTCGCGATCAGGTCGGGCTGATGCTGTTGCAGGGCCTGCAACTTGTTGCTGCGCAGCTGGGTTGACCACTGTGGCTGCAGCACCGAGTAGGTACCAGCAGAGCCACAACACAAGTGCGCATCGGTGACCGGTAGCAGCTCGTAACCAACACCGGTGAGCAGGGACTCCACGACACCTTCCAGCTTCTGCCCATGTTGCAAGCTGCAGGGGGGATGCCAAGCGATGCGTTTCCCCGGAAATCTTGGTTGCAGAGCACTGCTCACGCCTGCGAGGTATTCACCGACATCGACGGTGGCAGCCGCCACCTGAGCTGCCCGATCGGCATAGTTCGAATCATCAGCAAGCAGTCGACCATAATCTTTTACGGTGACACCGCAGCCAGATGCAGTGGAGACAATGGCATCGACACGATCTAACAACGGAAATAAAGCATCCACATTGTTGCGCACGGCTTTGAGTGTTTTAGCCTCATCGCCCAAATGTAAATCCAGCGAGCCGCAGCAGCCTTCGTTTGGCGCAGTGACGACGCCGATCTCAAGCTGACCGAGCACGCGTTGCAGCACTTCATTCACCCCGCCCGTGGTGACCTGTTGTGCGCAGCCTTGCAGCAGCAATACCTGTTTGGTGCCGCTAGTGTTCTTACGCAGCCCTCGGGTGATCGACTTAGGTACCTGGGCAGCCAAAGGCTTGGGCAGCAAAAAAGTGAAGTAACGCCCGATGCGCGCGAGCAACCGCAGACGAGAAGCATTGGGCACCAGCCACTGCAATAACCGCCGCATTATCCCCGCCATGCCCGCACGATGAGGACCAATATGCACCCGCGCGATATCAGCCAATTCGCCGTATGCAACGCCTGAAGGACAGGTGGTTTCGCAGGCGCGGCAGGTTAGGCAACGATCGAGGTGCTGGGTAACGCGCTCGGGGGTTTGCACTCCTTCAAAAAGTTCCTTAATCAAATAGATGCGCCCGCGAGGGCCATCCAGCTCATCACCGGACAGTTGGTAAGTTGGGCAAGTGGCATTACAAAAACCGCAGTGCACGCAGCTACGCAAAATCTCATTCGCGCGCCGACCACGGTCGGTGGCAATAAAGCTCTCTGGCAGATTGGTTTGCATTAGGCCTCGCCAGCCGCTGCATTTAAGTTGAGAGGACTCGCAAATACGCCGTGGGGATCGAAGGCCTTGGCCAAGTGAGCCATGATCTGCTGTTGCATGGGGTCGATTGGCATTGCTTCGCCAATGGCCCAATACCAGCCCCCCACCTGCCGACAGTAGTCGGCCACCGCCTGTGCATCATCATGGTAAATCCAGCGCAGTCCGCCCGCCCAAAGTACTAAGGCATCGCTATTCGGATCCGAAAGGAAATTTGGCATCGCCGCCGCAGGGGGTGTCACGAGCCGCCAGAGCTTTGCTGCGCCACTCTGCCGCTGAGCGGCTTTTTGAAAGAAGCCATGGTTTTGGTTTTTCAGCAGCCGCCATAAATCCTCGTCGTCCGCATTTACCTGCAAACCAAATTCGGCCAGCGCCACGCACGCCGCGGCCACCCCACTGTCGTTGCCCGCCAATCGCAGGTGCAATTGACCTTCAATCCAGGCAGTGCCGGTGATCGGTAGATTGCGCACGCCTAATGTTGCGCACAGCGCTAGCGCCCGAGGCGCGGACATTTCGGCACTCAGCGTACGTTCAAGGGCAAAACAAGGCTGCACCCGCAGGCTGATCACAGACATGATGCCCAGCGCGCCCCAGGCTCCGGCCTGCAGCCGCGACACATCGTAGCCGGCAACGTTTTTCATCACCTGACCGCCAAACTTCAGGTACTCGCCTTCGCCGTTAATCAGTTCCACACCAAGCACGGCGTCACGAATAGCGCCGAGCCAAGGTCTGCCTGGCCCACTTAAGCCACAGGCTACCGCTCCGCCCAGCGTGCCGCTGCCTAGCGCATCATTACCGTTTACTTGAGAGACATTGCCTGGCAAGAGCTGTGGCGGTTCGCAGGCGATCATCTGCTGACGCTCCGCCAGCACCGCGTCAATGTCTGCCAATGAGGTGCCACTCCGCGCGGTTAAGACCAACTCTTCAGGCTCGTACTGCAGGATGCCGTTATGACTGCTCAGCTCTACCACATCGTCGCCGCTGGCTAACGGCAACCACTCGGCCTTGCTGCCGTGGCCTTTGATCTGCAAACGCTGTTGGTGCGCTGCGGCGGCCCTGATCTGCTCAATGAAGCCAGCGCTGTAGTCTGCGCTCACTAAAAGCGTTCCAGCTCAGGGAAAGGCAACCTCCCCTTATGCACATGCATGCCGCCGAGTTCCCCACAGCGGGTCAGCGTGGGAATACCCTTGCCCGGATTAAGCAAATCGGTGGGATCCACCGCTGCTTTCAAACGAAAGAACTGTTGCAGTTCTTCGCTACTGAACTGAACGCACATGGTGTCGAGCTTTTCTACGCCCACACCATGCTCACCGGTGACGGTGCCCCCTGCCGCCACGCAGGCTTCTAGAATTTTCGCCCCCATGGCCATGGCGTGATCGGTCTGCCCGGGCACGTTGGCATCAAAAAGTACCAGAGGGTGCAGGTTGCCATCAGCGGCATGGAATACATTGGCGACAGCCAGCCCAAAGGTCTGGGATATGGTGTCAATTTCGGTGAGCACCTTGGGCAACGCCTTGCGGGGAATGGTCCCGTCCATACACAGATAATCCGGCGACAGGCGACCAATTGCCGGGAAGGCCGACTTACGTCCCTTCCACAGTCGCGCCTGTTGTGTGGCGTCGTGAGCCTCATCAACTTGATAGGCCCCATACGCGCGCAGAATGTCCGTCACTTGCGTATTCAAAGTCGCAAGTTCCGCTGCCGCGCCATCTAACTCGATGATGAGGATGGCTTCTGCATCCAGCGGGTAACCTGCTTTGGCAAAGGCTTCTGCTGCCTGCACGGCCATCTTGTCCATCATCTCCATGCCGGCGGGAATTATCCCAGCGCTGATAATGGCAGCAACCGCATTGCCTGCTTGAACAACTTCACAAAACGCCGCGAGCAGTACCGCCTTAGTTTCAGGCTCTGGCAGTAAGGCCACCGTCACCTGCGTAACAATGCCCAACATGCCTTCTGAGCCACAAATCAGCGCAAGCAAATCTGGGCCGGGGTTGTCGTAAAGCACACCACCCAGTTCCACGATCTCGCCAGAGGCCATCACCACCCTGGCGCCGAGGACATTATTCACGGTAAGGCCGTATTTCAGGCAGTGCACGCCACCCGCGTTCTCCGCCACGTTGCCGCCAATGCTGCAGGCGATTTGTGAAGACGGATCTGGTGCGTAATACAACCCATGTGTTTGGGCAGCCTGCGTAATCGCCAGATTACGCACCCCCGCTTGCACCTTGGCGATGCGATTTTCGGGATCGATTTCCAATATGGCCGACATCTTCGATAAGCCCAGTACCACTCCCTTTTGATGGGGTCTGGCACCACCAGAAAGGCCCGTGCCTGCACCGCGCGGTATGATTGGCACGCCGTGCTCTGCGCAGCAACGCACAATCTCCGCCACTTGCGCTTCGGTTTCCGGCAACACCACCACCCAAGGCATTTCGCGTATCGCCGTAAGCCCGTCGGTTTCGTATGGCCGCAAACCTGCCGCGTCGGTGATGACACTGGCTGCTGGCAGCATCCCGCGCAGGCGTTCGAGCACCGCACCATGGGCGCTGCTTTGTTTGGCTAGGTTGTCGGCACTTATCGACTGCTGAGCTACTGTATTCATTTAGACATTATGCAGGAGCCATGGATATGAAAACACGCAAAGCTTCGGACACTAGTACTCCACGGCGCTAACCTTCTATAGTCTGTGATCATTCACTATTGAGCATGGCGCATGAGCATTGAAGCCCGCTTGACTGAACTGGGTCTGACGCTGCCCCAACCGATGAATACCGCAGCCCTGCCCTTCGACTTAGTGCGAGCGGACGGCGGCCACCTATATTTGTCTGGGCATGTGCCCACAGATATGAGCGGCGCCATGAGCAAACCATTTGGCAAAGTCGGTGACCAGGTCAGCCCTGAAGAGGCCTACGCTATTGCTGGGCGCATCGCCTTAGGTTTATGTGCGAGCATCAAGGCTCATGTCGGTGAGTTAGATCGCATTGAAAAGTGGCTTCGGGTTTTTGGCATGGTCAATGCCGCACCGGGGTTTACGCAGATTCCAGCGGTGATCAATGGCTGCTCCGACACCTTGCTGCAGATTTTTGGCACCAACGTCGGTGCACATGCGCGCAGCGCTGTGGGTATGGCGGAACTACCCTTCAACGTTCCGGTAGAAATTGAAGCCGAGGTTAAAATCCGATCATGAACCAACGAATCGTCAATGCCCGCATTGTTAACGAAGGCACCGTCACCGAAGGGGATCTGGTAATCGAAGGCGAGCGTATCAAGGGCATCAATGTGCCTGCGCCTGCAGACGCCAAGGTATTCGACGCCCAAGGCGCCTTCCTAATACCGGGCATGATCGATGACCAAGTGCACTTTCGTGAGCCCGGCTTTGAGCACAAGGGCAATATTCGCACCGAATCTGCGGCAGCCGTCGCGGGCGGTATTACCAGTTACATGGAAATGCCCAACTGCAATCCGCTGACCATTTCGCAAAGTGCGTTAATCGACAAGCGCGAGCGCGCAGCGAACTGCAGTGCGGCCAATTACGGATTCTACTTGGGCGCAACCAACGACAACCTCGAAGCCGTGAAGAGTGTTGACACCAGCCTGACCTGCGGCGTGAAAATATTCATGGGCGCTAGCACCGGCAACATGCTGGTGGATGACCAAACCACACTGGAAGACATTTTCGCCGCCACAGATTTGCTGGTGGCCACTCACTGCGAAAACACGCCCATGATTCTCGCCGCCGAAGCCGCCGCGGCAGAAAAATGGGGCGAGGATGTACCCTTCAGCGAACACCCGAACATTCGGTCTGAAGAGGCCTGCTACGCATCCAGCTCACTAGCGGTGGGGCTTGCGAAAAAATTCGGCACCAAGCTGCATGTACTGCACCTGACCACGGCCAAAGAAATGGAGCTGTTTGAGGTTGGGCCGCTGGAGAATAAGCGCATTACCGCCGAAGCCTGCGTCCACCACCTGTTTTTTAGCGCCGATGACTACGAGCAGCGTGGCGCATTTATCAAATGCAATCCGGCGATCAAAACCGCCGAAGATCGTGCGGCACTGCTCAAGGCTGTGGCCGAAGATCGCATCGATGTTATCGCCACAGACCATGCCCCGCACACGTTAGAAGAGAAAGGCCGCAAATACGCCAAGGCGCCTGCCGGACTGCCGCTGGTTCAACATGCGCTGGTATCGTTGATGGAGCGCGTCGAGGACGGCACGTTTTCCATTGAACAAGTCGTGCGCAAAACATCACACGCCCCAGCCATTTTGTATCAAGTGGCAGAACGGGGATTCCTGCGCGAGGGCTACTTCGCTGACATCACAATGATTGCACCCAACGCAGCGAAAGAGGACGACGCGGTGCTGAGTAAGTGCGGCTGGAGCCCCTTTGCGGGTTATCCATTCAAGCACCGCATAGCGGGAACATGGGTCAATGGTCACCAGCGCTACGATGGGCAACGGGTGCTAGAGGGGCCCTATGGCCAAGCGCTAGCGTACCAGCGCGCATAAGCAGCGCGCGTGGTTAGACGGATGCTCGGGGGGAGCGATGGGGAAGTGGAAAATTACCGGTATTAGTTTCGCCGTGCTCATCATTGCCGGCGTGATTTTCGTCAACAGCCCGTGGTTGATGACTGCAGCATTTTACTTTCTGCAGCCGAGCGAGAGCTTTGCCGACACCGTTCCGCCAGCGGCGCCTGATTACAGCGACACAGCGTACTGGGCATCGTTGCCAAGCACGGAGGACGCCGCCGACTTCCTGCCAGCAGAACTCTCGTCAAATCAAATCGCTAAGCACGATGTGGCTGTGTTTTTCGTGCACCCAACCACTTACCTCAGCAATGACACATGGAACCAACCACTCGATCACGAGACCACCAACCAGCGCACTGACAGCTGGGTAATGCGCTTTCAGGCCAGCGCCTTTAATGGCTGCTGCGATGTCTACGCGCCTCGCTACCGACAGGCGACACTTTCAAGCTTTGGCGCCCCAGAGCCTGAATCCAGCGGTGGCCAAGCATTAGCCCTCGCCTACAGTGATGTCCGCACTGCCTTTCACCACTTCGCGCAGCAGAACCCAAGCCGACCACTGGTGTTAGCGGGCCACAGCCAAGGCAGTCACCACCTCGACAGATTGATTGAGGAAGAAATCACCGGCACACCGCTAGAAGATCGATTGGTCGCGGCATACCCCATCGGTTTTGCCGTAGACACCAGTAACGGCCTGCCAACATGCGAGCACGCAACCCAAACGCGCTGCCAAGTCTCTTGGAACACGATGGCTGCCGGCTCCTGTGAGGGTGCCTGTGAGATCCTCGGGCAATCGAACAATGTCTGCGTGAACCCACTGACTTGGTCGACTGACGGAGCGCATGCGGCCCACGAAGCGAATCTGGGCAGCATCGCCATAGACGAGGATAGCCGCATCGAACCCGGCGTCGCCGACGCACAATGTCAGGATGGGCAACTCATCGTCACTGACATACGCTCGCCAAACTATGGCGCTCGGCCCTTCGGCAAGGGCAACTACCATATTTACGACTACGCCTTTTACTACATGAACATTCGCGAGAATGTACGAGCTCGGGTGGAGGCATTTATGGCAGCGGGCGATTTATCTAGTTCAATGAACTGACCATATGAGCGAGATGCTGCTGGGGTTCGCCGACAGGTGGATCTACAAACCTCAGCAGCTAGGACGCCAAATCTGCCCAACAACTCGGTGCTTTTCAGGACGAAGGGGCTTTTTCCTTATCCAAACACTGTGCCGGCGCGTACTCGGCACACGCCATCTTCGTGCAGGCCGCAGGCGCACCCGGTTCAATGCGCGCACAGCGATTACAGCCATCGAAGAACGTTAAGCAACTAGGATCAATATTGCCGGCGCCCGGGACTGACAACGTTTCACCCGCTGGGTCGGGTTTAGCGGCGGGTTTGCTTTGTTCTCCTTCAACCGAATAGGCGACGACCACATTTTGGCGCACTTCGGCGTTGACTCGTCCCCGCCGAAAATCAAAGGTCACCGCCAAGTCTTTGCCATCTCGTTGCACGACGCGAAACGGCACGTTTCGACTGCGAGCCAACGCTCTGGCTTGAGTTTCTGTGAGGCCGACGAAACCTTCTCTCAGACCCTCAGTAGGTTGCAAAATCTCGGCAGGCGGTTCGTCATATGGCATCGCGCAGCCAAGCCCAAATAACAGCGAGCATGCCGTCAATGCCGTTGTGGTTCTTTTCATACAGATCGTTAGGAGCATTAAGATTCGACTCATCGTTTCGGTACCCGTGACGAAAACAAGGATTCGATTAGCCTAATCCACTGGCGGGATGTTGCTTGCCCAGAACACGATTCGCGAGCTGTTCAGTGATCTAGCTCACACTCTGCATTGCAATATCGACTGCGCAGCGTTCATCTCTACAAATACTGCTGGGCCAGAGTGTCCACCACCTCGAAGAATTCCTTGCGCACTTCAGCGATCACCTCAGCAACCGGTCGCACGGCATCAATGCGTCCTGCCACCTGACCGGTCAGCGCGATACTGGCTTCCATATCGCCGCCAAAGTACAGGTCGGTAGCAGTGCCA
>SHAE01000048.1 GCA_004213835.1 OM182 bacterium
GGAACTGCGTTTTAGCGGCGCTCAAGATGAGCTGGCTGCCTTGCTGATCAGCGGTGCGCATCAGGCGCAGCATGTGCTGGTGAACGGCCAGTGGCGCGTGCGCCATGGTGAGCTAGTTGACATAGATCTGGATGCGCTCATGCATGAGCACAACGCTGCTGCCCACGCTCTTTGGCAGCGCGCCGGGGTGGCCTGACTTAGTCTTGCGTCGAGACCGGTGCCACTTCGCTGCGAGTTATCGATGCGTCTGCCAACAAACTAGCAACTTTGAAGCATAAGTCCTCGCGCCATGGCGCCGCGATAATTTGTACGCCCATTGAAGGCGTCGCAGCGCTTACTGAAACAGCCTGTGCTGTCTGCGGCGTACCGAACTGTGACTGCATGACCGGTGCGCAAACCACCGGCAAACCGATACAGGATATTGGCTGGGTAAAGTAGCCAAGGTTCGCTCGTACATTTACCTCGCTACCACCCATCAACATGGTTTTTTGGCCCCGCAAGGGGGCACGAATCGGTGTCGCCGGGGCCAGCAGAACGTCGAAACGACGGAACAGTTCGGCGGCCTCCTCGGCGTATTGTCGGCGCAGTCGTTGCGCCCGCGCATACCAGGCAGCAGGCAGCAGACTGCCGGCGATGAAGCGGTCGCGTGTATCCGGATCAAAATCGTCAGCACGCTGCAGAATCTTTTCGTAGTGCAGACTTGCCCCTTCAATGTTGGTGATGAGAAACGCGGCACTTCTGCCAGCTTCGGCGAGATCTAACTCGCAGTCATCTAGCGCCACTCCCATGGCCTCCAGCGCCTTGGCGCAGTCGGCAACCACCTGCGTCGCCTCGTCAAACTCCTGTGGGGCGAAGTAGCCCTGAAGCACGCCAATGCGCAAGGTTTTGCCGTCAATCGATTGCACATCAACAAGGTCTGGCTGACGAGAAACACAAACATGATCCGTCGCGTCAAAGCCCTGCATGACGTTATAGGCAGCGGCGAGTTCTGCAACCGAGCGTGCCATGGGGCCGACATGATCGAGGCTATCGCAAAACGGATAGCTACCGGTGCGCGGCAACCGCCCGTAGGTTGGTTTGAGACCATAGGTGCCGCAAAGCGCGCTGGGTACGCGAATACTCCCGTTGGTATCGCTACCCAAGGTTAGGGGCACCATGCCGGATGCCAGCGCCGCGCCACTGCCCGAGGATGAGCCGCCGGTCATATGCGCCAGGTTCCATGGATTGCGACAGTCACCGTAGTGTTGATTTTCACCGGTAAAGTCATAGGCAAATTCGCCCATGTTGAGCGCACCGACCAGCACCCCACCAGCGGCCTCAATGCGCTGAATCATTAACGCATCGGCCGCGGCGACCGCGTTTTGTTGATTGATTTTGCTGCCTGCCAAGGTGGTCTGATCTTCGATGTCGAATAGGTTCTTGACCGCAAACGGCACACCGGCGAGGGGCAGTTGCTGGCCACTTTGCACCTGCTGATCCACCGCCTGTGCACGAGCCAAAGCCCGATCCTTGTGTACCGCGGTAAACGCGTTAACCCGCGGATTTAGCGCCTCAATTCGATCCAAACAGGTAGCCACTGCTTCCTGCGCAGACAGTTGTTTGGCCGCCACTGCCGAGGCGATATCCAAGCCACTTGTATCGCCATCGCTGTCACTCATGTGCTCACGTGTCCCGAGATGTCAGCGGGTCTGCCGCCATGGGCATAAACACGCCTGCGAGGTCGCAGCTGTCGGCATCAAGCTCAACAGCAAACACTACCTTGGCCATGGCGTGTGCTGTGGCCAAGTTTGCGAGCACGCCTTCGCGATACGCTGGGTGCGGTGCGCCCACAATCATTGGCGCAACCGTGTCCATGTAGGTTTGAGGATCGAAAGCTTCCAGGGCTGTGGGTTCGTTAGCTGAAGACTTTGGCATTTGCGCATCCATAAATCGGTGGGTTCACCGGCAGTACACTCCGTGTCCACGGTGAACGTTGGCCTTTCATACTGACCCATCCGCGTTGCGTAAGACAAGCCAACGGGCGCTGCGATTGCTTCTGACCATACCCACGGGCACAGTGAACGCGCATTGCAATAACAATAACTCAAAGGACAAGTAATGGCCGAGACCGGCGAAACCGCGCAAACCCAGCTAATTTACGGGCGCGATGACCGACCCAGCTTCGGCCCCTCAGTGCTCGCAGCCCTCGCCCACTTGTTTGCAATCGTCGCCAGTATCCTCACCGCGCCGTTATTGATCGCCCGGGCGATTGGTCTAGATGTTGACTCAACCCAATACGTGATCAGCGCATCGCTAGTGGTCTCAGGCATCGCCACATTCATTCAAACTTATCGTATCGGCCCCATCGGCTCAGGTTTGCTTGCCGTACAGGGCACCAGTTTTGCCTTTATCGGCACCATGGCGTACGCCGCCGCCCAGCTACCACCGGAAACATCGCAAGATGAACTATTGGGTATTCTGCTCGGCACCGCTGCGGTTGGCGGCGGCTTGGTCATCGCGCTGAGCTTTTTCCTCAAATCCGTGGCCAAGGTCATTACGCCTACGGTCACCGGCGTTACCATTTTCCTGCTTGGCCTATCGCTGCTGTGGTCTGCCCTGAACAACTCATGGAGGGTCTTTGCCAATGCCAGCGTTGGTGACACTCCCTATTTGGCCATGGAATGGCTGCTGACCCTGATCACCATTGCTGCCTTGGCAACACGCAAAAATCTGTACGCCCGTCTTGTCAGCGTCCCCGCAGGACTGTTTGGCGGCATGTTGCTGGCAGCCGTACTCAGAGACTGGGCGCCGCTGCCAACACCCACCGCAGACCCGTTGTTTTTCCTTAAGGTATTGCCGGTATCACTAGACTTTAGCTTCCTTGTGCTACTCATCCTGCTACCCATATTTTTGGTGTCCTTCACAGAAACCATCGGCGATATCACCGCTACCAGCCTGGTGTCTGGGCAACCCGTTGAGGGTAAGACCTACTTCTCTCGGTTACGCGGGGGCGTGCTCGGCGACGGCTTTAATACCGTCTTAGCATCAATGTTTGGCGCATTTCCGAACACGACTTTCAGCCAGAACAATGCCGTCATCCGTCTGACCGGCATCGCCAGCCGACAGGTTGGTTATGTGCTTGCGCTGTTGCTGATTGTCCTTGGCTCCATACCCTGGGTCAGCTCATTGATCGTCACGATTCCCGGTAGCGTGCTCAACGCTGTGACCGCGTTTTTGTTTTCGATGATTGCGTATACCGGTTTCAACATGGTTCGGGATCGCGCCCAGCGGCGTGGCCTGTTGGTGCTAACCGTCGCCTGTATCGGTTCGCTGTTGCTGCTTGGCGTACCTGCTTTGCTGGCCTCGCTGGACATAACCATACCGCCCTATGCGGCCATCTTGCTGGGCTTTCCGGTGGCGAGCGGCGCGCTGCTCGCTATCATCGCGGATCAAAGCATGGCCTGACCGCACTCGGTCAGATTTGTCGGCTAATCAAATGACGCTTCAAAGGCCGCAAAGCGTTTTTCCAGATCCCACTGCAGAGCAGCCTTTTCGCTGGCATCGAGAAACGCCGCACAGCCTGAACTCAGCTCTTCTGCGGCGGACTGATTAGCGCAGGGGCCGCTGATCTTGCCCTTGTAGGTATCGTCGAACAGGGCGTTACCAGGTAGGAAGTTGTACTGCAGCGCATTCCTTGACAGGGAGCGCAGCCGCGCATAGCTCAGGTCAAACGTTTGTGCCGCGCGCTGATACTCATGGGTCAGATCGATGCGTGACACACCCTCATCATCGGTTGATAACGCCATGGGCACGCCATACTCCATGTACAGCTCGAACGGATGATAGGGATACTTGATGCCGAGTATCACGTCGTTACTGGTGAGGTTGATTTCGACCATGATCTGTTGGGCCGCCATTTTCTTTAACAGCGGGTAAAGGTCTGGCGTATGCGCAATATCGACAGCATGGCCGACCCTGCGGGCACCGGCGACTTCAATGGCCTCGGAAATATGCCAACCAAGGTTTTCCGGCGGCACTAGGCCAAGGGCCAACTCTCCAGAATGCAGCGTTATCCCCTTGGTCTGTTCAGGAAACAGCGTGCCGATTTCAGCAATGAACTGCATGTGCATGCGGTAATCGCGAAGCGCCACAGGATGATCCTCTGGGGCAACAAAGTTCAGACCAACGATGCGCGGATCGGCCTCGATCAGTTTGTAGGCGAGTACCGTTTGCACGTATACCTCTTGAGGATCCCAAGTTCTGAGCACCTGGGCTAAGTAACGCACCTTAACTTGGCAGCCCACGCTGGCGGCGTCGCTGTCACAGCGATTGACCGCCCTTGCCTTGGCTTCCATTGCGTCCACCTGAGCCACGACGGCTGCGGCGATTTTGTCCACCTCTGCATAATCGACGCGTTGGCCAAGCTGCGCATCGAGATCGGCGGTTGCCTTGCCCAGCTCCGCAGCTTCAAGCATGCCGAGGCTCTGCATCAGTTCTAAGTAGACAATGTTCTGTCGACCGGCCCGATGCGTGACCTCCGCAAGCATTTCACCCCGGCGACCAAAGGACGCTTCTGCAAAGCGCGCGAAAGTGGCAAAGAACTGATTGTGGCCGGATTCTTCCCGAAGCCTAAAGTTGCGCGTGGACAGCGCATCCACCATGGGGTCAACAGATAGCCGAGGTGTCTCCCGACCACCCGGGAACACTTCGGCCAGCGCGACCTGCTCGCTGGCACAGGGCCCCGGGGAAATGCTCTGGCCGGGGATATCCCAACATTTGCCATCTTCTGCAGCCCAGCCCAAGTACGACTCAGCATAAATAGAGCCGGTCAGGTGGTTATGTAAATCTCCGCCCTTGGGCATGCGAAACAGGAAATTTCGCAGTTTCACTGGGTCGTTCTTCGCAGCGGCGTAGGCAGCCGGCGCTGTTTGGGCCTCGACGGTTGCCAGCGGCACAACCAAGCAAGCGCCAAACACCAAGAGCGCCGAAGCTAGCACGCTTCTGGGCAGCCAATGGGTCGTGGACTTTGTTGTTTTCGATTGTGTCACGCTGATTCCTTCCTTGTGCTGTTCGTCTATCTGCATTGCGTTTTCGCGAAAAAGAATTGCAAAAAGGGCGCCAATCCATCGACCAAGGAGGTATTGGTGCCTCTGCCTCGATGCACCCTGAGCGATGTGGTGATCGCTACCGACAGCCGAGTACTGCGCCATGTCGGGCCTTGCATCGTCGTCGCGCCCCCTGCGCACTACTATAGCGCGCCGGACAGGATGCTCGATGCAATTTAGGGCAAAAAAACCTCGTCACCTGTGTCGAGTGCAGAGATTGTTAGGTACTCTCGTGGCATCTTTTTTGCACACGGACTAAGGGTTAAACACGCGCCGCCGATAGTGGCGGGTGTTTTAGCGACGCTCGCGGCATTAGTATGAATGCGCATCGCCCACCCAGAGGCATGGCCCCAAAGGAACAACCCCAAAGGAAGAAAATGATAAACGATGCGTATTGCAGCCCAGATGATTTAGACACCGCGATCAGTACCTATAACCGCCTAGGCTTTGTTGTGCTGCGTGGTGCGGTGCCCGACGAGGACCTTGATCTCATTGAAGCGGAACTGACCGCAGCGCAAGACAAGCTGATTGAGGGCACGCTGGATAGCCGCTATGGCACGGAACTGCTAGACGAGCCCGGCGCTACGTTTGAAGGCGAAGCCTTTCGTCACTATGTGATCAATTGCACGGATCTTTCGGCCAAAGCATTGGCAGTAGCTCAATCATCCCTGCTCAAAGAGTTCGCTGACCGTATTTTTGCCACCGAAGACAGCTGGTTGAATGATTACGCTCGATTCGGCGTCGTCTACCAAGATGCGCGTACGGACGAAGGCTCTAAGTATTCTCGAATCGGCTGGCACGCTGACTTCAACTCCGACGAAGACAGCCAAGCCTGGCCAGGATTTGCCTTCACCATCCACATCGACCCAACCTCACCTGCCAATGGGTTCTTGCGCGTGGTGCCCGGCTCGCACAAGCGTGATATGCACAAAGATGAGATCGGCTCTTGGGGCTTTGACCACGTACAAGACGAGGTCGCCGTGTTCGCGGGTCGTGGCGACATCATTCTGCACGACTACCGTTTGTGGCATGCCGCGGCGCGGGGTACTGCCGACGGCCTATCGGGTCGGCGTCGTCATGTTCGCGGCTCCTGGTATGCGGGAGAGCGCTACGCCCAAGATCACGGCATTGGCACCTTTTATAAAAACGCCGCACGCTAGAGGCTTGCGCGGTCAGGGCGATGGGTGATGGGTGATTTGGAGAATTGTGTGATGTCGAATACTAGCCATGCGCAAACGCTGCAGGCTGTGGCGGGCAAGCCGCGAGAGGCTGAGTCTGCATCTATTACCGGCCCCTCGGAGATCGCGCTGACCAACGTCAGTAAAACCTTCGCGCTTGGCAAGGGTCAAACTCTCGACGCCGTATCGAACGTCAATCTCAACATCGCTGGCGGTGAGTTCATTGCACTGATCGGCGCATCAGGCTGCGGTAAGAGTACGCTGCTACGCATGATTGCTGGACTAGAAGACCCAAGCCAAGGGTCGATCACCATTGCCGGCCAGTCCCCAGAGGACTGCATAAAACGCCAGAAACTTGGTATCGCTATGCAGGAGCACGGCTTAATGCCGTGGCTGTCTGCTTGGGATAACGTCGCACTGCCCTTTCGTCTTGCGGGCTTGCCCGTTGATACAGAGCGCGTCGATGAACTGCTGGCCTTGGTTGGCCTGGCTGATTTTGCGCAGGCCCTGCCGAAACAGCTCTCTGGCGGCATGAAACAGCGCGTCAGCATCGCTCGCGCATTGGTGCTCAAGCCCGACGTCCTCATACTTGATGAACCCTTTGGCGCATTGGATGCCGTAACCCGACGGCTGATGAACAACGAACTGCAGCGCATCTGGAGCCAGCAACCGACCACCACGATCTTGGTCACACACAGCGTCGAGGAAGCGGTTTTCTTGGCTGACCGTATCTGTCTGATGAGCCCCCGCCCGGGGCGTTTGGCGCTGATCGAAGAGGTTGAGTTAAACCGCCCTCGCGGCCTCGACACCATGCACGAACCCGAGTTTCGTCAGACACTCGCCAAACTCACCGCCGCACTAGACGATGTCTGCACCCAAGGCTCCCGGCAATGACCGTTGCCGCCGATTTGCTGAAATGGCTGGTTGGCATATCAACACTGATGGTGTTCTGGGAAATCGCTGGGCGACAGGCGTGGCTTGGTGGTGGGTTACCACCATTAAGTGGCGTATTTGCTTACGCAATTGAACCTCGCAGCACGGAACTTTTACTGCGCAGCGCTGGCATCACCGCGACCAATGCGTCCTACGGCTTCGTGATTGGCTCGTTGATCGGAACGCTCATTGCTTGCTCAGGTCAAATTTGGCGACCGTTAAAGCAAGGGCTAGATACCCTGTCGACATTCGTTAACGCCATACCGCTTATCGCCTTAGGCCCGCTCATGATTGTGACCGTTGGCGAGCAATTTACGCCCATGGCTACTGCGGCTTTAGCCGTCTTCTTTGCCGTCTTCGTCGCCACGCTCGGCGGCTTTGAACGGGTGCCCAATGTGCATCGCGATGTCACCCGAGCCTACGGCACTGCGCATTGGCGAGCACTGCTGCTGGTGCAGTTTCCCAACGCCCTTCCCAGTCTGATTGACGGCCTAAAACTGGGCGTGAGTACCGCCGTGCTCGGCGCAATTTTGGGCGAATGGTTCGGCGCGCCCGCCGGACTGGGCGTGTTGATCGTTAGCTCGATGCAGAATTTTCAAATCAATCTGCTTTGGTCTGCAGCCATTATTGGGACAGTCATGTCGGCTGCTGCTTACTTCCTGCTCGCCCTGCTGCAGGCCCGTTTACTGCGTCGCTTAGGCCTGTGATAAGCACCCTCAAAGGCATATGGACACGCTATTGGGGCATTCTGATTCTGCTCGCCGCGTGGCAGTTTTTTGTCTCCATCAACAACATCAACAGCATCGTCGCACCGTCGCCACAAGCCGTGGTGTTATCACTGATCAACAATGCCGACTACTTTGCAGGCGAGGCGCTGCGTACAACGCTGACCGCCAGCGGTGGCCTGTTGCTGGGCTTATTATTAGGCATCGTGATCGCTGCGCTTGCCTGGTCGACGCCAACCTTAAGCGGTTTGCTGATGCCCATGGCATTGCTGCTGCGGTCGATTCCCATCGTCGCCTTTGTGCCCATCATCGTGCGTATCGCGGGCTACGGTACGCACACAGTGCTCATTGTGACGACCGTGCTGAGTTTTTTCCCCTGCTATGTTTTTGCGCTCTCTGGCTTTCAAGAGGTGGCCCAAGTGCGCAAGGACTTTTGTCGATCCGTGGGCTGCAAAACCGTTGGGTGGCGCTTTTTTCGCTACGTCGCCATGCCCACTGCCGTACCCAATATTCTGACCGCACTACGCGTCTTGGCACCCACGGCCTTGTTGGTGGCGTTGGTGGCAGAATTCTTAATCGGCGCAGATGGCTTGGGCTACGTCATGCTGCGCGCCCGCAGTGATTTGGAAATGGATAAGTCATGGGCCGCCGCCCTCCTCGCATCTGTGCTGTCCGTGGCATTCTTTGCCCTATTCAGCTGGTTCGACAAAAAATATCGCAGCAACTGGCAGGCCTAGCGGCTCTCGTCCGTGCGCAACACAGGGATTGTTAGATTGAACATAAATCGAAGACGTTTAATGAAAGCGATGGCCATCAGCCCTTTTGCGGGCAGCATGGCTGCGCTTACGGGCTGCAGTGGCGATGCGGGACCGCGCTACGATATCTCGGCGCCAAGGGTCGCATTGGCTTGGATCAAGAACGTGGAGTACGCGGGGCTTTTTATCGCTGAGCAGCTCAAATACTACGAACAAGAGGGTCTGACGCCGAACTTCCTACCCGGTGGACCCAATGCGCCCATGCCCTCGGTCAGCGTTGCCGCCGGCAACGCGCAGTTCGGTTTTGAGAATGATTTCCGGCGGTTTATGGACGCTGTTTTGCTTGGCAACGACTTGGTGGTCATTGGCGCCCAGTACCAAAGATCCCCCGGCGGTGTGGTGTCCTTGGCCGAGCGGCCAATTCTCAAACCCGAAGACTTGATTGGCAGTCGCTTCCTCGGGCAAGAGGGTGTGGAGACCATTGTTGATGCCACGCTGACGCTGGCCGACCTGCCTCTTGACTATGACTTCTTCCCGGCGGGTTACTCGGTTGCGAGTCTCGTCGAGGGACAGGGTGATGCTTACTCTGGTTTTGCGGTGAATCAGCCAATTACGCTACAGACCGAATATGGCCTCACCGAGGGCGAGGACTTTTTCTTTACCAGTTGGGCGGATCTTGGCTTGCCGGGCTACGCGAATATGCTCTTCTGCAAGCGAGACTTCCTTGAAGCTGAATTCGATACCGTGGTCGGCTTTTTGCGGGGAACCATCAAGGGCTGGATGTATAACTTGGCTAACCCAGCCTTCGCGCCCCAGCTGGTGGTCGACGGACCCGGCCGAGACTTGGGACTGGAGATTGAGCAGCAAACCATTCATAACCGTATTCAGCTTGATTACGTGACCAGCCCGCTCACCGACCAAAAAGGCATTTTTTGGATCGACCCAGAAGACGTTGAGTCGAATATGTATCCGTCCCTGCGCGCCACAGGACGCCCAGATTTACCGCCCGTTGAAACGATTTTCGATACACGCCCATTAGAAGCCGCGTATCAAGCGATTGATCTGACGGCGGCCATGCCTGCTTGATGCTCAACCGACGAATTACACACCCAAGAGGAACGATCATGAAAATTGAATCCTGTGGCGTGATGCCTGACGTAACCCGCGACCCAGAAGACGCGAAACTGAAACTGGAAGAATGCGGCGCGGTCGTTTTTGAACCTATCGACTGCACCGAGGAAGGCACTCGCGCATTTGCTGAAGCATTTTTTGGCGAACGCATTCGCGCCCTGCCTGCTGGCGCTCGGGTATTTGAGGGCGGTGAGCACGACATCACGCGAGTTCAAGCAACCAATTCGCTGACCACACCTTGCCACACCGACGGCTTCGCCTACGGTGATCTGTATCCTGACTATCTGATGCTCAGCTGTGTGCAGGCCTCGGACGTTGGCGGCGAGAGCATTCTGGTGGACGGCTACAAGATTCTGGAGGCATTGGCCAGCGACACTGAGCTGGCTTGGGTGGCAGCAGCACTGCGAGAGCGAAAAATCGATCAGACAGAAACCGGTATGCAGTCGTCGCTCAGTCCAATCTGCATGGACAATGGGCGCGGCAGAACCATGGTGCGGCGCACCCTAGAGCAAAGACCAGCCGAGGGTGCTCTGGACCCAGAAAAAGACGCAGAAATGATCAGGGTCTGGCGGCACAGTGTTGATGTTGCCTCGCAGTCGGCCCCCCAGTTTAAGTTACTGCCCGGTCAGGTTTTGATCGCCGACAACTATCGCTTGATGCATGGCAGAGCTGCCTACGAGGATTTGCAACGCATGCTGTGGCGGGTTTGGATTTGGACAGACGAGTGCCTACAGGTTCCTGACTTACCCTTGGCGTCCGATACGCGATTCGCAGCGGCGAGAGGTTAGGAACGCTGAGCGAGGCTGGCCAGCCTCGCTCGCTATCAATCACGATTCTTCGGCACCGGGCACTTGGGCGGCGTAGGTCTCCCAATTACCCAACAGCTCGTCAATGACCATCGAACCGACGATGTAAATATTTTCTAGCGACGCCTCCATGCCAGCGTAACCATCGTTTTCCTTCAGCAAATTCTCGGCGGCACTCACCCCAGGTGGCTGCATGGTGTAGTTGCTGCCACCGCGCAGCACCAAAAACCGGTCTAGGTCTACGCGACCAATTTGGTCGAGGTAGTAAAGGGCTTGATAAGTCCCGGTTTCTTCCATGGCTGAGGTAACAAAATCTGTAGCGCCATCAGACCAGTAGGCGACGTATTTGTTGGCCCAATCGTTCATCAGCGCACCGTGCCAAAACGTCATTGCCGCGATGTGGCCGCCGGTCAACACAAAGGGCGGCTTTTGCGCATTTGGGTGCTCGGTATAGAGCGCTCGTGTTTCCTCCAGCTCTTCGGGATTCACCAGCTTCGCGTTACGCGTCAATGCGAACGCCCAATCCCTAAGCTCGGGGTTTGCCTGAAACATCTCACCGTTTGGCTTGGGGCGGGCCGGATCGTAGGGGAACTGGGTACGGCGGGCGAAGAATCCAGTATCCCAATCATCGGGCATTTCCCTGGCGTCAATTTCGTGGCCCAAATCTCCGTCGACCAAGTAAGAGGACCACGCAACCGAACCAATGGAAGCATCCTCTGGGTCAATACCGGCGATACCGGCCACCATCCAGTAGGCGTTCGCGAGATCGAATCGCGGATCGAGGCCGAGGGCCATGGTGGCCGTTGCAGACTTAGCCGTACCTATGCCCGTGACCATGCCGAGCACCTGAGTTTCTGGGTTGTAATAAAGGTCGTGGTGAGACTGCGGAAATGCTATGCGTTGATCGAGATCGCGGCGTTCCTTCCACAGCTGAAATTCACCCGGGGTATCCCCTTCATCCTCGCCAATTTCAAACATCGTCACGATGACAACTTTTACCGGCAATACGGGAACGGCCTCTGGCTCGGCGGGGGACTGCGAGCAGCCAAGGGCCAGTGGCAGGAGCAAACACCAAGGCACCCACTTTGTTGCGGAAAAGTTGATCTGTGTGTTCTTAGATTGACGGCTCAGTTTCACTCGCACCTCGAAGCAATTAAGTTTTGGAATCGTGCAGTGTGGGAACTGCAAAGCGGTTTTTCCAGCACTTAGCTGCGAAGGACAGCAAAAAAGTGGCGCAATACGGGTATCGCGGAGTAGCAACTTCGCTAGCGCTCTCCATTGCCCTAATTTGGTGCTAAATTGCACGTCTACGCACCATTGTGAGCAATAAACAAACACCCTTAGGTCTAAAAGCGCGCCACAGATAGGCTCTCTTTCTGGCTTGGTTTTTGCACTATTTTCACAGGACACTGATGAAACTTTGTTAGCATGTGTTTCAAGATGTTGCTTACTTTCTGAGCATAGGAAAGCAGCAAATAGCCGCGGCGCTTTGCCACCCCAAACGATGAACCTCCTGAACAAGGACACCTTATGAACTACCCAGACCTTCGCCGATCCTTACTCGTTGGCGCGCTCTCGAGCGTTTTTGTGATTTTTGCACCTACCCATGTAGCAGCAGAAGTAGCTGACGATGAGGTCATTGAAGAAGTCGTCGTCACCGGAGACTTAAACAGTCTGCCAGGCGAGGACGTGAAATCCATCTTCGGCTTTAACAAATCCATTCTGGAGACACCGCGAAGTGTTTCCACCATCAGTGAAGAACTGATGGATCGCATGAACATGCAGGATATCGACGAACTGATTACCGTCTCGCCGGGATCATTCACGCAGTCGTTTTTCGGCGTGGCGGGTAGCCTTGATGTTCGAGGCACACCCGGAGAAACATACTTCAGAGGCATGCGGCGACTCGATAATCCCGGTAATTACCCCACCCCAATTGGCGCATCAGATCGCGTCGATATTGTGCGCGGGCCAGCCTCGCCGATTTACGGACCTTCAAAAATCGGCGGTTATCTGAACTTCAACCCGAAATCAGCACGTATTGAAGAAACTGGGGCTTACATTGAAGAAAATGAAGGCGCCATTTCCTACACCACGGGCAGTTGGAACAAGAGCATCCTGACGGCCGAAGTTGGTGGCCCTGCAGAATTCGCTGGCAAGCCCATGGGCTTTTACCTGTACGGTGAACTAGAGGACTCCGATAGCTACTACACCAACGCGCCGGGCGTTGAGCAAACCCTCGTTCAAGCAAGCTTCGATATGGACCTCAGTGACACTGTGCAGATTCAATTTGGTGGCATGTACCACGACTACGCTGGTGCACAAAACGCTGGCTGGAACCG
>SHAE01000049.1 GCA_004213835.1 OM182 bacterium
CATCGTATTGAACGAGGACAACTTCCGCTGACGTCATGCCTACTGTGAGGTCTTTGTTCATTAGATTGGCGAAGGCCACGTTGCCTTCGGATGCGCCGTAGATCTCACAAACTCGGTTGATGCCGTAACGCTGTTTAAAGCCCATCCAGATATCCGGACGCATGCCGTTGCCCATGATGGAATGCAAAGGTATCAAGGCATCCCCAGTTTCTTCGGGGATATTGGTCAAATATCGGCAGAGTTCGCCAATGTAGACCATGTGGGTGCAGTTGTTGTCGCGAATATCGCTGCGAAAGGCGCTGGCGGAGAATTTGCGCCGCACGAACATGCCTGCACCGCTGGTCAAGGATGAGCCTACCCCAAGCAGTAAACCAGTGGCGTGATAGAGCGGTAGGCACAGATAGATGCGATTGCCCGGCTTGGTCTTTAAGCCAGCGGTTCCTGACATGTCCGCACTCATCAAGTAGCGACGATTCGACATGACCGCGGCCTTGGGTAAGCCCGTGGTGCCCGAGGTGTATATGTAGAGCGCGGTTTGGCCAATGGTGTTGTCGCCGGTTTCCGGTGGATTGTTCTCCTCGGCGGCGTGCTGCAGGTCGTCTAAACTCAGCGCCCATTCTGGACACGCAGCGTCGGCAATAGCCGCGTCGCTGACAAATAAAAAGTCGGCCCCAGAAACCAAGTCTAGCTCTTCCTGAACTTCAGCAACCGCGGCCATGACCTCGGCGCCAAAAATGCACTTTTTGGCTTCAATAACGCTGATGCAGTGCTGAAGCGAGCGGCCGGTTAAGTTGGTATTGAGTAGGCCAGCGGTGACCCCCAATTTGTTCAGCCCAACCAGCAGGGCGAGAAACTCAATGCGGTTTTCCATCATGATGCAGACGGTATCGCCGCGCACTAAACCTTGGACCTTGAAGGTGTTGGCGTATTGATTAGACAGCGCGTTGAATTCTTGCCAGTTCAACTCTCTACCCTCGCACACGATGGCGCTGTGGGTACCTAGATTGGCGGCATTGGCCTCAACGCGGGCGCCGAAACAGTCTTTGACGTCGGCAGGGCGCGGTGTCATTCCTTTCTTGAGTTTTAGTAAGGCAGGTAGCTGGCCAAGTGTGGCGATATCCTTCAGCAACGACATGAAAATACTCCTCTACTCCAAAATCCCGGAAGGAGCTTAGACCTTGCGTTCGTCAGCGGAAAGCCCTAGAACAGTTTTCTAAACGCGGGGCAAGGAAGGGGAGATCATGAATCAGTGGCAAATTGGTGACGTAAAAATTACTCGGGTGGTGGAGATCGAAAGCCTTGGCGGCTCTCGGTTTATCCTGCCGGATGCAACCCGCGATGCCTGCCTTCCCTATACTTGGATGCAGCCCCACTTTATGGACGAGCAAGGCAACCTGACCATGAGTGTGCATGCCTTGGTCGTAGACACCGGTGAGCGCCGTATTTTGGTCGATACCTGCATTGGTAACGATAAAGAGCGCAACGTGCCCAACTGGTCGCACCTGCAAACGCATTTCTTGCAGGACTTAGAAGCCGCAGGCTACGCACCGGATACCATAGATACCGTGCTTTGTACGCATTTGCATGTGGATCATGTGGGTTGGAATACCATGTTGGTGGATGGTCAATGGGTGCCAACCTTCCCCAACGCACGATACTTGTTTGCCCGAACCGAGTGGGAGCACTGGGATGCGAACGAGGATGAAACAGTCTACGGCCCTGTGCTAGCAGATTCGGTTCGTCCAGTGGTCGAAGCAGGGTTGGTGGACTTAGTCGATATGCAGCACCAGGTCTGTCCGCAGGTTTGTTTAGAGCCAACCCCTGGGCATACGCCGGGGCATGTCAGTGTGCATATTCGATCCGGCGGCGCTGAGGCGCTAATCACCGGTGACTGTATTCACCACCCGGTACAGATGAGCCGTCCTGACTGGTGCTCCTCGGCAGACGTCGATCAAGCGCAGGGGCTGCAAACGAGAGAGACACTGCTGCAGCGCTATGTTGACAATGACATCCTTATTATCGGGACGCACTTTGCGACGCCGACAGCGGGTCATATCAAGCACCTAGAGGCTGGCGGTTACTACTTGGACGTTTCTGGTTAACAACTTGTCCTAATAAGAAGCGCGTTGCAGCGCCCGCTGCAGCGCCGAGATCGGGTGGTCAGCCATCCTCTCGCCCCTCATATGATGAGCATTGGCGGGCAGAGTGAAATCCGCAAATAAACTGTCCAGTAACCAAATATGCCGGTTGTCCCATAAAACATACCGCTTATACCAATAGGCCTACAGATTACCGCCAATCCCCCTGATCTTGTGGCTCTCAAGATTGATGCGCAGGTTGAGATGCCCAAGGTTGTGGATACGCGGTCCAGTTGTTTTTCGTTGATGCTCGGTCACCAAGCTCGTTTGTTCTCTTTTGGTGGACGGTTTTCTTCGCTCAAAACCATTTCAAATGGCACAGACCATGTCTGACCAGCCTCTTCTGTCCCAGCCTCTGCAATTGCTCTCGCCGGGCATTCGCTCATCCTTGGGCGAATTACAGGGCACGTTGCATCTCATCGCCCATGACCTAAATGCGATATCACCCGGCGACGCATCTACCGAACGGCGATCCGAGCTGGTGATGAATGCGCAAAGGCGGGTGGATGAATTCGCCAGCATGTTAGGCATCGTGTCGCATCTGGATACCCTTGCTCGGGGAGACCTCAAACCTCAACCTGAATACGTCGATTTGGTGCGTTTGCTGGAGCAATTGGCCCACAGGCTCAATGCCCAGCGCGCGGGCGAATTGGTCAAGTTGCGCTTGAACTGGATCCCCGCGGACTGTGCGAATTTTCGGCGCGCCTTAGTGGATGCGCAAAATCTCTCCCAGCTTCTCACCTACATACTGCGTTTCGCTTGGGAGACCACCCAACAGGCACAGGTTTCCATCGACGTCACTATGAAGGCCGGGGGCCTACACTGCGTGATTGCCAATCATGGTGCCTACGTGAGCGCCGCTGAGCTGGCTCGCCTGGGCAATTTGGAGCCATGGTCCAGTGAGGCTTCAATGCCCATGGTGCTTAATGATCCGACCTTGCGGCTGGGCCTCAATCTATCCAATGCTATCGCCCATGGGATGCATGGCAGCTGTGCCTTGGTGTCAGACGCAGAACGCGGCTTGGTCTGGACCCTTGATCTGCCAGCGCCAGTACCTCAGCTGCTTGATGTGGCGGCGTCCACTGATGCAGGTGCAGAGCCCTATGTAGAGGCCGTCGAGCCCGGCTCACTCACCCAAGATGCCGCTGAGACCAGCCTTCCTTGGTCGGCAAAAACGCTGCTGGTTGTGGATGATTCTCAAGCCAGTCGTTTGGTCACGCGGGCATTGTTGGAAAACCTCGGCCACAACGTGATCGAAGCGGCCAACGGGGTTGAAGCCTTAGTGCGACTGCGCACAGATCCCGCTGGTCCTTTTGATGCGGTCATCATGGATCTGGAAATGCCGCAAATGGATGGGCTGAGTGCGGCCAGGGCAATTCGTGAGCTACCGTCGATACCCGCCAGCTTGCCGCTCATTGCTCTAACAGGTCATAGCGCCGAACAAGAGCTAGAAGCCTGTCTTGAGGCCGGGTTTAACGACTTTCTCGGCAAGCCCATGAACAAGCAATCGCTGGACGATTGTCTGTGCCGAACGTTGGGGGTCAGCGGTATGGAGACTTTGGCGCCAGAGGTGAATGCCCTGGTGCTTGAAGAACTGCGCAGCTTCGTCGGCGATATCCCCCTTGAACGGCTGTTGAAACAGTTTCTGTTGGAACTAGATGAGCGTTTGTTGGTCGTCGGCAAGGCGGAGGCCAATCGTAGCGACGACGTGCGCCATAACTTGCACATGATGCGCTACAGCGCAGAGAGGTTTGGATTTGAGCGCCTTGCGCAGTGCGCCAAACAGCTCTCAGAAGTGGAACTCTCGCTCAGCGATATCGCCATCGACAACTCTGGAGATCAATCGCCCGGGTTGGTTCTTAAGCCGTCGGATCAGTTCTTGTCAGGCCTGCAGCGACTGCAGTCCCAAGCCGAGAATACTCAAGCCTATTTGCAGGCTTACCTAGACAACAATGGCGCCACAGTGGACGGAATTACCGATGAATAGATTGCTGCAGGGCAAGCAAACGATACCCTTGGCGATAGGTTTTGCAGGGCTGGGCTTGGGCTTGTGGATGGGCGCTGCCTCGCAACCCTCGGTTCTCCTCGCGCCCATCGGGATCGCTTTACTGGTATTGAGTTTGTGGGTTTTGATCGCGACAGCTCTGGCCTATCGCGCTGACTACCTCAGGCATGCCAGTGAGGCGCAATGGTTTATTGACCAACCCCATTCCCAGCAAGAGGGCTATTTATTACTTGATCGAGATCTGCATATCCACGCCCTCAACGAGCGTGCGCGTCAATGGATGGGCGAGGCTAAGGTCGAGGGCATGTCACTTGAGGAAGCAGGCAATGCACAGGCCGGATGGTCTGCTCTTGATCGCCAGCTGCGCGAGGCCAGCAAAGGCGAGAAATTGTCCGGCCAGCGGTTGGCGATGCTTGCGGCCCAAGAATTTCCCCTGCGACGACTTGTTTGCGGCATCCCTGTCGCCTTAGTCGCTAGGGTGCTACCGGCATCGCGAGCGGACGGTGCTCTGCTATTGAATCTAAAGCCGGTCGCTCTGGGTTCTGATCAAGGTGCTCAACCCACACCGCTGGAATTTTACGGTCTGCTCATGGAAAGCAGCCTGAGCGCCAAAATCGTCATTGACGACCAAGGCGCTGTGGTGGACTACAACCCTGCAGCTCAGGAGTTGCTCGGCTTTACCCGCGCCGAAATCCTTGGTGAAAACATGTCCGAGCATATCGTTCCCAAGCGGTTGCGGGGGGCTCACAACGAGGCATTTGCACACTTCCTTGCCAGTAGAGAAGGCAAGGTCATCAGCCGGCGAGTCGAGCTTGAGGCGCTGCATAAAAGTGGCCATGAGCTGCCCGGAGAGCTAACCATCAACGCCTTGGATACCGAGCACGGTGTCTACTTCGGCGCGGAAATACGTGATTTGCGCCAGTGGCGCTCCCTCGAGCGAGATATGCGCGAAGCCCGCGAGGAATCTGATCGAGCAAACCAAAGTAAGAGCCGCTTCCTAGCCTCCATGAGTCACGAGATTCGCACGCCATTGAACGCGCTGCTGGGTATCCTAAATCTGATCAAAGCAGACGAGCAGGACGCACAGCAGCTGTCGCTGCTGACCACCGCCGAGAGTGCTGGTGAACGACTCATGCGTCTGCTGACGAACCTACTGGATTACTCCAAGATCGAGGCCGGCGAAATGTCTAGTGACACCAGCCCCTTCAGTCCGGCAAGCGTGATCGACGAGGTCACGGCGCTTTTTCAGTCCAATAACACCGCTGCGGACATTGAGCTGCGCGCTGAGCTGAATGAACTCGAGGATTTATGGGTGCTTGGCGATTCTCAGAAGGTGATGCAGGTGCTGACTAACTTGCTCAGTAACGCCATGAAGTTCACCGACGCAGGGCGGATCGAGATCACTCTGCAAGCTGATGCGGTGACTCAGCCAAATCCTTGCTATCGCGTCAAGGTGCGCGATACCGGCATTGGTATGAGCCAAACCCAGCTGAGCAAGATCTTTGACGCCTTTGTTCAGGTAGATGACTCTGACCGGCGCAAATACCTTGGCACGGGATTGGGTTTGTCGATATGCCAGCAGCTGACCCATCTGATGGGCGGCGAACTCACGGTCGAGTCGACTCCCAAGCTCGGCAGTGAGTTCACACTGTCGTTGCCGATGCATGTCGTGGTCGAGCCTGAATCTCCACCAGTGGGCATCGGCATAACAGCGCGTGAATCCAGCAGCCGTCGTATATTGGTGGTCGAAGACAGCAAACCAAATCAGCTGGTCGTCCAATCCATGCTGGAGCGTCGAGGTTATGATGTCGATGTCGCCAATGACGGCATTGCAGCCTGCGCTGCGATGAAGAAAAAAGGGCAGGGCAGCGCAGCCTACGGCTTAGTTTTGATGGATGTGCAGATGCCCGGCATGGACGGCATCGAGGCCACCCGCTGGATTCGCAACAACGGTTTCCGGCAACCCATCATTGCGTTAACAGCCAAGGCCTTCGCCGAGGATGAACGAGCCTGCAAGGATGCTGGTATGAATGACTTCATGACCAAGCCTATTAACTACGAAGCCCTGACCAGCCGAGTCGACATGTGGCTAGGTGGGCAAAAAGACCACGCCGTAGAAGCACCCAGCGACACGGTAGAAGAAATGCGCATGCTGATGGGCGACGAGACCTTGAACCAAGCCCTTGGCGTATTCTTGCAAGAAACCCGTGAACGCCAACAGCAGCTGCACACAACACTGGCCGCCAACGATCTTGCCCAAGCGGCGGCGGAGCTGCATGCGCTGTGCAGCACGTATCGTACGTACGGATTTGAAGAGTTGGGACATCTGTGTCAGGCGCTGGAGGAGTCTTGCAGCGCCAAGCTACCGCCTCAAGGGGATGCGATGGCGCGTTTGTCGTCCCTTGCGGCGCAAGTCGAAACGTCGATTGAAGCCTATCAGGCGCTGCTGTCTGCCTAACGGCCGTCTTTGCTGAACGGTTCTCCCAGAGCGAAGCGTCTCGCCTGTGGGCCAGCGCCCTAGGGCATCGAGAGCATCAAGCCGCAGATTGAATCTCATTCAGCAGGGCACCCACCGTTGACTGCATGGTGTCCCATTCCCGAAACAAAAACTCCTGCACATTTTCCTTGGGGAGGTCGGCATAAGGCACGCGCCAAAAATGCAGGCGAACGCGTTGATTTAACCAGCCCCCATTGAGCAGATCATGGATGTCGGCGGATCCCTCAAAACCCGCATGGGCCAGAAAGACCAAGTCTTTGCCGGGATTCGCCGCCATCATGCCGGTTACGCCACCGAGGCGGACGGGCAAGAGGTTGGGCCACCGGTCTAGCTGCGGCGCCAGATTGGGATACTTGGCCCGCAGTTCATCATGTTTTTTCTGAGTGAAACGCGTGCCCTCGGGGTAGATGAGCACGGACTCATCGCTGCCCGCTGTGGCGATCAAGTCGCTGACCTCTTCTACCGCCTTAGCAGAATCTGCACCGGAGCGATCGACGAAAACATTGGGCAGGCGGTGGCCTCCGATATCAAGACACGGTAGGTAGCGTAGCTCCTGTTTGAGCACGTAGCGCAGCCCTTCACCGCGAGCCTTGCCGAAGAAGAGCAGCGGCAACACGGTGTCGCCCATGCTGGAATGCCGTGACAAAACTAAGGCGCAGTTGCCTTGCAACGCCTCAGTCCCCGTCACCTCGATGTTCAATCGATATAGGCGCTTGCCGAGGTTGAACAAACTTTGCGCCCACCAAAATTGGATCGCGCGATTTTTTTCCATATGACGACTCTTGGGATAACGCAGCAAGACCCAAACAAACAGCGTCAGACCCGCCCACTCCCGCAGCAAGAAGCCATAGATGAAAGCCATCGCTTGTGGCGCCGTGCGGAATTTGGGCGACACGCTCATCAATAGGGTTGCTACAACCACGATAGGTAACGCAGCGATTGCCAATAAAGAGATAACCACCAAGCTGCTGAGCGTTAGCACGCGTCTTCGAAACATATTTAGCGTCCTTCCTTATTTCCTACTGCCTTAACTGGCGCTGTTTTTTTGCTGGCTTGGGCTGGCTGTGACTGATTGTCGCCAACTAGCTCTGATGCGCCAGTTGTCGTGACATGAGACTCAGGCGTCGACTAAACCACTTGGCGCCGACAAGTCCGAATAGCACGTTGCTCAGGGCGGTGGCGATGAAAATGCCCACATAGCCATAAAGGTCATTCAGCAACGTCGCTAGGGGAATGTAGATCACGACCATGCGCCCAAAGGAGAGAGCGGTGCTGGGCAATGGTTTACCCAAGGCGTTGAATGAGGCAGAGGCCATCATGAGCACGCCCCACAAACCATAGCTTAACGGCACGATGGCAAGATACATGGCAGCAACGGCGATGACTGGGGCTGACGCATCAATGAGGGAGGCGATCTCTGCACCGAAAAAAAACAGCGGTAGCGTGACAAGCAGACCCCAGCCTAAGCAGAAAAGATAGCTGGCTGTGACGCCTGTGCGCACGCGATCAACCATATGCGCGCCCCAGTTTTGGCCCACGAAGGGTCCAATAGATCCCGATAGGGCGAACATCAGCATGGCGGCTACGGCTTCGATGCGGTTGGCGACACCAAAGCCCGCCACGGCAGCTTCGCCGTAGTCGGCAATCAAAAAAGTGATGTAAGCCGCGGTGACGGGGCCGATCAAATTCGTCGCCATGGCAGGCACGCCAACATGCAGTATCCGCTTCGCAGAGCGTAACCAGCCAGCAAAATGCGCCTCGCGCAGGACCAAGTTGTCCGCATTGATATACCAAAGCGAGACTAGGAGGGTGCCGAAACGCGTCAACGTCATGGCCGTGGCGGCACCGGCCAGTTCCATGGCGGGAAAACCGAACCAGCCAAAAATAAAGATCGGATCCAGTATCAAATTTACTAAGGCGCCAATGGTCATGATGGCGCCGGGAGTGTTCGCGCTGCCGTTGGCGCGCATGATGCTGCCGCAGATCATGGCGGTGGTGAACAGCACAGTGCTTGGTAGATAGATATCCAAATAGGAGTGAATCAAGGGCAGCAGCTCGGGTGAGGCGCCCATGGCCAGAAACAGCGGGTCGATGGCAAGCCAGCACAGCGCCGATATGACAATCATCAGGATAAAAACCAAGATCAGACTGTGCGTTCCAAGTCTGGCGACTTCGTCGCCGCCTTGACCGGAGATCGGCGTTAACTCCGTGGAGACTTGCCGATTACCCACGCTGCGGGCGATCACCGAAGACGTTCCAATGCTGATGCCCAGGGCAATACTGGTGAGCACCATGACTAGGGGAAAGGTGAAAGTAATGGCCGCGACATGGGCCGTACTGAGCTGGCCAATAAAGCCCATCTCCAGCATCTGTACCAAGATACTGGACGAGACACCGGCCATCATTGGCGCAGTCAAACGCGCCAAGGATCCAGAGACTCGGCCTTGGGTAAGATCATGAGTGGACATTTGGGACGATTATGTCATGCAAGCACGTCCAAGAGAGATGAAATCTGTTTGGTAAGTTCACTCTTGGTTGACTAATCACCCTTGAATGTTGCCGTCGGGGGCTACCCAGCCAGCCAGACTCGATGACGGACGGACAGATCATGGCCAAGAGCAACACAACGGCCAACACGACGACCATCACGACGACCGAGGCGGGGTGATAGACTCCCGGCACCTAAGGAGGTCCCTATGTCAGCGGAATTTGGTTATACCCCTGCGGTGGCAATCTCCCACCAAGAGCGCGATGCATATCTGCAGTTTGCGCGTTTGGCAGTGCGGGCAGCCGGCGAGGTGATCTTGCCGTATTTTCGATCCGACGTGCAGGTGACCAACAAGCTCGAAAATGGTGGCTTTGATCCGGTCACCTTGGCGGATCAGGCCGGCGAACGGGCGATTCGCGAGGCCATCGAGCGAACGTACCCGGAGCATGGCATTTTCGGCGAAGAATACGGTTTCAAGGCGGGTAACGGCCTGACCTGGGTGATCGATCCCATCGACGGCACCCGGGCTTTCATGACCGGTATGCTGCATTGGGGTGTGCTGTTGGCCTTGTTCGATGGCGAATCGCCAGTTGTTGGCGCCATGTACCAGCCCTATACCGATGAGCTGTTTAGCGGTGACGGTACCTCGGCCTGGCTCGAGCGCGCAGGCCAGCGTGAGCCGCTGGTGTCCAGTCGTTGCGAACATGTTGCCAGCGCCAGTCTCTCCACCACAGGAATTGAGTGGCTGCCAGCCGAGCAGCGACACCAGTTCAAGCAACTCAGCCGAGCGAGCAAGCTTACGAAGATGGGCGGTGATTGTTACCTGTTTGGCATGTTGGCCATGGGTTCGCTGGACTTAGGGGTCGAGGCGGGCCTTAAGCCCTATGACATTCAGGCGCTGATGCCCATCGTGCAGGGTGCTGGCGGGGTGATCACCGGTTGGGACGGCGGCAATCCCAGCATGGGAGGCACGGTGCTGGCATCCGCAACACCGGCGCTACATGCCGAGGCCATGGCGTTACTGCAGGGCGGCTAAAGGCTGGCGCAGCCGCCTGCTTCGAGTTGTCTCAGCGTGTCAACCAACAGTTTTCGCTCGGCGGTTTTCACGCGTTTTTCTATCGCGTCCACGTCATCGCCAGACAGCACTGGCACACGAATCTGCGCAATGATCGGGCCGGTATCATACTCCTGACCGACGATGTGCAGAGTTGCCCCGGTTTCGCTAACCCCGGCCGCATACACCGCTTCATGTACTTTGCGGCCGAAAAATCCCTGGCCACCAAAGTCCGGCAGCAGGGCAGGGTGGGTGTTGATGATGCGCCCTGAGAACTGACACAAAATCGCCTCGCCCATCTTTTTCATATAACCCAGCAGCAGTACCCAATCTGCCTCGGTCTCGGCCAGGGCGTTAGCGATCGCCTGATTTGCGCCGTCTTCACCGCCGTGCGTTATGGCGCTGATATGGCGGGTGTCAATATTCGCCGCTGCTGCTCGGCGCAGGGCACCCGCCTTGCTGTTGTTGCTCACCACTAACACGACCTCAGCATTCAGGGTTCGAGTGCCGCAGGCGTCGATCAGAGCTTGCAGCGTGGAACCTTCATGAGATGCCAGAACGGCCAATCGCATCATTCGGCAATCCGAAAAATCGCCTGGTGTTCAATGTCTAGGGCAATTTCTTCGCCGCGCCAGAAGGTTAGGTGAATGGCGATAAACTGATGACCCTTACGCTCGTATCGATCAGTGACCACGCTGCGCAGCACGACCGCATCGTTTACCTGCAAGGCCGCACGATGGGTAATTTTTGATTTCACGTGAATCCATGCTGGCATGACGTATTCCTGCATGAGGGCTTCGTTGGCCAGCGATAGCAAGTAATGGGGGTGAATATGATTTTCGTACAGCGCATCGTCGTCGCCGATCTCGCTGCGGTAACGTAGATTTTCCTCGCGGCTTAGTTGCACGGCCCATGGCGAAAACACTTCGCCGATACAGACGTTGTCCCACGCAATGTCAGGCCTGCCGGGCAGCTTTAGCTCGCCCTCAAGTCCTAGCTCGCGGGGCTCATTGGAAATTACTTGTGGCGTCGCAGTTGCAATAATCGAAACCAGTTCGCCGCGCTGGTTGGTCGCGATCACATCCTCGCCCGCGCCAGCCCATTCAATGGTCAGTTCATCGCCGTGATAGGTGGGCTTGATGAGTTTTACCTCAACGCAGCTATCGTTCAGCCAGGCCGCGCCAAAGTGGTTCACCAAGGGTTTGACCAGGTGACCGTAGATGGCGACTCCTGGCACCAACGCCCCCCGAAACCCGTAGCGGCTCGCCATCTCATCGCTGTGCATGCGATTTTCGCTATGAGTGCTGAAGTTGCGGGCGACGACGTGATACGTAGTCATGGCGTAATCCTTAGGCTAATAAACGGGTTTTGATAAACGTTGGCGCGCCCTCAGTGGGCTAGCGAGATTGTCCCTCGATCAAGAGTGCTTATCCATAGGCCTGGGCCGGTAGCCAAGTCACGATGGCCTGCCAGTTAAAGATAATCAGCATGCCGATCACCTGAAGTGCAATAAAGGGCACTACGCCTCGGTAAATGGTGGTGACCTGAATACCCTCTGGCGCCACGCCCTTGAGATAGAAAATGGCAAAGCCCACCGGCGGGGTTAAAAAGCTGGTTTGCAAACAGACCGCGAACAAAATTGTGAACCAAACCGGGTCGAAGCCTAGGTTGGCCACGACTGGCGCTACCAGCGGCAGGACGATCAGGGTGAGCTCGATCCAATCTAAAAAGAAGCCGAGCAGAAAGGTGGCAAACAAAATGGCGATGATGATACCCGTGGGCTCAAAAGGCAGAGACAGCAGCGCCCGCTCGATGAGTTCATCACCGCCCAGCCCGCGTAGTACCAGTGAAAATGCCGTCGCCCCTAGCAGCACGGCGAAAATGTAGGCCGTGGTCTTGGTGGTCTCTTGGAGCACTTCGCGCATCACGCCAGCAGACATTTGTTTCTTGATGATTGCCAGCAACAGGGCCCCAGCCGCGCCAACGCCAGCGGCCTCGGTAGGGGTCGCAAGACCCATAAAGATGCTGCCTAGCACGGCGAGAATTAAAAAGGCCGGGGGCAAAATCGCTAGGAATAGCGCATTGATGGCTGACCAATCGAAGGGTTCGGTGGGCGCCGCAGGTGCGCGCTGGGGCTGCAGCCAACCCACCAGCAAAAGGTACGAAATATACAGGCCGCCCAGCAGCGCACCCGGAAAAACCGCGCCCAAGAATAAATCACCAACGCTCATCGCCATGCGATCTGCCATCAGCACCAGCATGATGCTGGGCGGTATCAAGATGCCCAGCGTACCCACAGCGCAAACCGTACCTGTGGCGAGAGATTTGTCGTAACCCTGTTGCAGCATGGCGGGCAGACCGAGCAAGGCGAGCAGCACGACAGATGCGCCAATGATGCCGGTGGTGGCGGCCAGCAACAGGCCGATGACGGTCACGGTAATGGCGAGGCCCCCCCGCAGGTTGCCAAAGAGGCGAGCAAAACTGCTCATCAACTGATTGGCGATACCGGATCGATCCAGCAGCAGGCCCATCAGTATGAACATGGGCAAGGCCACCATGACCCAGTTTTCCATCACATTCCAAATGCGCT
>SHAE01000005.1 GCA_004213835.1 OM182 bacterium
TCAACGCCTTGAGTCGCGAGTCGGTAGCAACCTTGGCGCCTTGGTGTGGTGAGGGTCAAACCCTTGCCCTGCTCGGCTCTTCTGGGGTGGGTAAGTCCACGCTGGTGAATGCGCTGTCTGGCGTAGTGGTGCAGCAAACCGCCGCGATCAGAGAAGAAGATGGCAAAGGGCGGCATACCACCACGAACCGCTCTCTGCACCGCCTGCCTCAGGGGGGTGTCATTCTAGACAGTCCGGGCATGCGCGAGCTGCAGCTGGCGGCAGCAGAAGAGGGTATTGAGGAGCTTTTCGCCGATGTAGAGGCGCTGGCAGCCACCTGTCGATTCAATGATTGCTCTCATGCTTCAGAGCCCGGTTGTGCCGTGCAAGCTGCCATCGCGAGCGCAGAGCTCGAAGAGGAACGACTGCGTCACTATCAATCATTGAAAGTGGAGGAGTCACGTAACCGCGAAACGCTCGCTGCGCGCCACGCGCGCCATCGGGCGTTTGGCAAGAAAACACGCGCAGCCATGCGCACGAAACAACAGTCCAAGGACCCAGATCAGTAGAGCATCGACAGCGCTGTATAAAGCTCCTAAAGTGTTGCGCCGTGGTCGAGACAGGCTCGCCACCGGATTCGCGTTAGTTTGTGAGGTTTTCAGTGGCAAATTTGGTCGCGCCCAAGGTTCAGCAACAGGCGGTATCGGTTACCCGAAAAATGTCGGCATCCCTGCCGGGCCTGCGAGAAATTGCCGCTCAGCGTGGCCTAAAAGTTCATCACTTGGGTGCGGGCTACCCGCATCCTGAAGTCACCGACCCTCGGGGCTTTTTGCTGCATCAAGAAGCCTACTTCGAACATTTGCGCGAGCGCGAAGGACTGAACGATCCCGACGTGTTACCCGAGTATCTGCGTGAGGCCTATTCTTACACCGATACGCTGGGGCCAATTTCAGCGCGCCAGACTTTTGCCAATGTCTATGGCAGAGACTGGAATTTAACCCTCAATCCAGAAAAGCTGATTCCCACGGTGGGCGCATCCGGCGGCATTAATTTGATTTGCTCGATGTTCGAGCACCCTGGCCAGCCTGTGGCCTATATCACCGACGCACCGACCTATGCCGGTTTCACTGCGCGAGTGGCGCTGTGTCAGCACGCGACGATCTTTAGCGTAGAAATGGACGGCGAGGGGCCATCGCCTGAGGGCATGCGCGCGCAGATTCGCGCAGCCCGCGAGCAGGGCTACTTCGTGCCTTTCTACTACACGGTGCCAGATGGTCATAATCCCGGCGGATTCTCCTTCAGTCAGCAACGCCGTGAAGCCGTGCTCGAAGTCGCACGAGACGAAGGCATTTTGATCGTTGAAGATGCACCCTACCTCTATATCAACTTCGCGGCGCCACAAGATCGTGCCAAGCCGTTTTTGAGCATGGCGCCAGATCAGACCGTGCACTTATTTACAGGTTCCAAGATAGGTTTTCCCGGACCGCGGGTTGGGTTCTTGTACAGCGAAGCAGAGCTTGAAATCGCCGCAGGTGAAAAAGTGCCACTGTCTGAACTCGCGTTGGTGGAGTCCAGCAGCGAGCTGTTGTTCCACAGCCCCGGGGCCCTGCGTGGCTTTGAAGCCCTACTGCATGAGCGTAGCGGCGATGATTTCGTCGAGCGCCAAAGTATCTGGCCGCTGGCGGAAGATAAGCTCGTCGTCTATCGGGAGAATCGGCAGATCTTGCTGGAAGTGCTAGAGCGCGAGCTTGGTTCCTATAAAGACTACTTCAGCTGGACCATTCCAGGCGGCGGATTCTTCACCGTGTTTACCTTTCTCAATAGCGGCAAGGGCAACATGGTGCGCACTGATGACGCCATGATCGAGAACATGGTCATGGAACATGGCCTTGTGGTGATTCCCATGTACGACTTCTATCCCAAGGATGCGCGACAGCGTGACCCCGGTGCGGGTATGAATCAGCTCAGGCTGAGCTTTTGTTTTAGCGAAAGCGCCGGTCAGCAGCGGCGGGACGATATGCGTGAGGCAGTCGAAGCGTTTTGTCAGGCTGCCAAGGCGCTTGTTGGAACGACTTAGCGGACCCAACCCTGAAGACTCAGGGATCGGTGCTCGATCTTCGTGCACCGGTCGGCAACGCAGGCGAGACCAGCTTGCTGCGCCAGCGCTAATGCCTGGGGTTGGTAAACCCCAAGCTGCAACCACAGTCCCTTAGCCCCAATCGCAATCGCACTTTCGGCAATGGGCAAGACAGCATCGGACTGTCGAAACACATCGACCAAATCGACCCTGCCCGGTATGGACTGCAAATCTGCATAGCAGGCACGCCCGAGGATTTCGTCTTCGTTAGGGTTGACTGGCACAACCTCGTAACCGACCTGTAGAAGATACTCGGCCACACCGAAGCTAGGTCGGGCAGGGTTGCTGGATAACCCAACGACGGCGACACGTCCACCCTCAAGGCAGCGTTTTATCGCATCGTCTGATTGCCACTGAGATAGCGCCATCCTGACTAAGCCATGCTTTTAGGCGAACTGCGGAATGGTGAGATCCCGCCCGGCTAAGAAGTCTGGGTTATACAGCCGCGATTGATACTTGCTGCCGCCATCACAAAGAATGGTCACGATGGTATGGCCGGGGCCAAGGTCCTTGGCGATTTTTACCGCCGCTCCGAGATTGATGCCGGAGCTGGAGCCAAAGAACCAGCCCTCTTGATGGAGCAGTCGATACACCATGTCGACCATTTCCTGATCGTCCACCTGAACCGCGTCATCGATCTTCGCCGGAGCCAAGTTTTCGGTCACTCGTGAGTTGCCTATGCCCTCAGTCATCGAAGGCCCTGGGGTCATCGTCGCCTCGCCCGTAGTCACCCAGTTGTAGAGCGCGCTGCCCATGGGGTCGGCCAGCACAATTTTGACGTCGCTGCTTTGTTCCTTCAGGTACAGCGACGTGCCTGCCAGCGTGCCGCCGGTGCCAACAGCGCAGGTAAAGGCGTCAACGCCACCGTGCGTTTGTGCCCAAATCTCCGGTCCAGTGCTTTCATAGTGAGCGAGGCTATTGGCTGTGTTGTCGAATTGGTTGGCCCAAATCGCGTTATCCAAGGTGGCTGCGAAGCGCCCGGCCTGTTTTTGAAAGTTCATGTCGTTGGCGTAGGGCACCGTGGGTACCACGCGAACCTCGGCGCCAAGGGTACGCAGCAGGTCGACTTTTTCTTGGGACTGATTGTCCGGCATGTAGATGATGGTCTTGTAGCCGCGGTTGTTGCAGACATGGGCCAAACCAATGCCCGTATTGCCAGCAGTGCCCTCAACCACGGTGCCGCCGGATTTGAGCGCGCCGCTTTTCTCGGCTTCTTGAATCATCCACAGCGCGGCGCGATCTTTGACAGAACCGCCGGGGTTCATGAATTCGGCCTTCCCTAAGATTTCGCACCCGGTCTCTTCAGACAGCGAGTTGATGCGAATCATGGGGGTGTTGCCAATCGAACTGGTCAGGCCGTTAACAATGGACATAGGGCTGCTCTTGCAAAATCAGCGCGCAGTTTAGGTGGGGTATCTGCTGCGAGCAAATGGCCTAACGGCCCTGATGATTAGTCATTGCGACCTGCCAGCGGTAGTCTTATGACAGACAGAAGAACCACCGGGGAAGGGTTGACGCACAATGGAACATAAGCTCACAGATGAACAAGCCGCGCGAGTTCAGCAGTTCGATCTCAACGTTGAGAAGGTCGAAGCACTGTTGCAGCGTGCTGGCAAAGAAGTAGACGATGGTTTGTTGCCAGCGGCGCAGCTCGCTATCGCTCGAGAAGGCGAAGTGGTTCTACAGCAAAGCTACGGTAGTGCCCAAGACGATTCATTGATCTGTGTGTTTTCCGCCACCAAGGCCATTACCTCCGCTGCGGCTTGGTTGTTGTTTCAACAGGGCGAGCTGGCCGAAGAAGAGCGCGTCGCTGACATCGTGCCGGAATTTGCGACCAAGGATAAAGGTCACATTACCGTAGGGCAGCTGTTCTCCCATACGGCGGGTTTTCCCCACGCGCCCTTCGCGCCGCTTGATTGGGACGACAAAGACAAACGTTATGCGCGCTTTGCCAAGTGGTGGCTGAATTGGGATCCGGGCTCGCGTTTTGAGTACCACGCGTCATCGTCCATGTGGATCATTGCCGAGATCATCGAACGACGTTCTGGCGAGACCTACCGCGATTTCGTGCGCTCTCAGGTCATTGAGCCACTGCAGCTGCAGGATCTCTACGTTGGCCTACCAACCCCGCAAAACCCGCGGGCCTTGCCATGTGTTTACGTTGGTGAGGCGATGACACCGCAAGAATACAAAGACCTAGGGATGCGCGTGCCGCCGGAAACCGAAGTCACCGAGTCGGCGATTTTGTCCTTCAATACCCCAGAGGTTCGGGCGGTAGGCGTGCCCGGTGGCGGCGCATTCGCCACCGCATCGGCGATGACATTGTTTTACCAAGCCCTGCTGCATGGCGGCAACAGCCACGCATCGCCTTGGTCGATGCAAACCCTGCTGGATGCTCGTCGCGTGCGCTCCGGCGACTTCACCGATTTGCTATTTAAAAAGCCCGCTAACCGAGCCCTAGGGTTGATCATCAGCGGCGATAAGAGCCGCAATTTTCGTGGTTTTGGTAAAACCAATTCGCCTGAGGCTTTTGGGCACAACGGTGCGGGCGGGCAACTGGTGTGGGCAGATCCAGCAACCGGCATCAGTTTTACCTATCTCACGCCAGGCCACGACCGTAACTCGGTGCGCCAAGGATCCCGCGGTGTGGCGATCAGTTCGTTAGCGGCAGTCTGTGCCAACGACTGATGCCAAGCGACCGCCACAGACTGTCATTTAAGGAGTAAATCATGCGCTATTCCCGCTGGATCGCCGGTACCTTGTTGAGCCTCACAAGCATGGGCATCCCTCACACTGTCATTGCGGCAGACCCGCAAGGCGACGAGCTTGCAAATGCAGCGGCGGTGCTCGCCCAGCAACAACAAAGTGCGGGCATTGCGCTGGCTGACGAGATTTGGAATCTGGCGGAACTGGGCTACTTGGAGTATCGCAGCAGTGGTGCGCTGCAGCGTTACCTCAGCGAGAACGACTTTCAGGTGGAGACCGGCGCAGGGGGCATTCCCACCGCCTTTGTCGCCAGCTATCGATCAACCGGCGCCGATGAATCCGATCCCGTGATCGCTATTTTGGCCGAGTTCGACGCCTTGCCTGGCTTGAATCAGGCTGCGACACCGTTTCGCAGCGTGGCCCAAGAGGGTGGTGCTGGTCATGCCTGCGGACATCACTTGTTCGGCGCGGCGTCGTCGACCGCCGCGGTAGCGCTGAGCCAATGGCTGCAGGCCAATGATGTGCGGGCCACCATCAAGCTAGTGGGTACACCGGCTGAAGAAGGCGGCTCCGGCAAAGTCTATTTGGCCAGAGCCGGGGTGTTTGATGGGGTCGATGTGGTGCTGCACTGGCACCCTGGAGATGGCAACTCCGCATCACCCTCGAGCACCACGTCGAATAAGTCCGGCAGATTTACCTTCACTGGTCGAGCGGCCCATGCGGCATCTGCGCCGGATCGCGGGCGATCTGCCTTAGACGGCGTTGAGGCTATGAATTACATGGTCAACCTCATGCGCGAACATGTGCCGCAGACCGCCCGACTGCACTATGTGATTACCGATGGTGGCGATGCGCCAAACATCGTGCCGGAAACCGCACAGGTTTATTACTACGTGCGGCATCCGGATAGAGATCAAGTGGTTGAATTGTTTGAACGGGTGGTGCGGGCTGCTGAGGCCGCCGCCATGGGCACAGATACTCAAGTCGATGTAGAGGTCATGCACGGCAATTACCCAGTGCTGCCCAACCATACGCTAGCCCAACTGGTAAACGACAACTTGGTGGCCATGGGCGGCATCGAATATAGCGCGGAAGAGCAGGCCTTTGCGGAGACGATTCGTAAAACGCTGATCAGTCCGCGGCGCGAACTTGGTTCGCAGCAACGCATCGCGCCCTATCAGCCGCGCCAATCCATGGGTTCGACAGATGTTGGTGATGTGAGTTGGTTAGTGCCCACCGTCGGCTTTTCCACCGCGACTTGGGTTCCCGGCACGCCCGCGCACAGTTGGCAGGCAGTGGCTGCGGGCGGCATGAGTATTGGTCATAAGGGCATGGGGCTGGCATCGCGACTGCTCGCTAAATCTGCCGCCCAGCTGATTTTGCAGCCCGACGTAATCGCCGAAGCCAAGGCTGAGTTGCGTCGATCTCAAGGCCCAGACTTTGTTTATGCGGCCTTGTTGGGTGATCGAAAACCGCCACTAGACTACCGCAAGTAGCCCGAGTTCCGTGGCGTTGCAACGAAACATCGGCGTACTGCATCCCGGTGCCATGGGCGCCACGGTAGCCCAGACGCTGCTCGACAGTGGTCATCAGGTAGGCTGGGTGTCAGCAAATCGCAGCGCTGAGACAGCGCAGCGGGCAAGGGGCTGTATGCCCTTTGATTCACTGGATGAAATTGCCGCTTGGGCAGACGCCTTGATCAGCGTTTGTCCGCCGCATGGCGCCGTGGAGTTGGCCGAGCGGGTGCACGCAACAGGATTCACCGGCTTGTACGTTGATGCCAACGCACTGGCGCCCTCCACGTCATTGAAGATCGCCGAGATCATCGGCACCGGTGCCTATGTGGATGGCGGCATTATCGGGCCCCCAGCGATCGATGCTGGAACTACCCGCCTGTATTTGTCCGGGCAGCATGGGGCAGGCGTGGCCCATTGGTTCAGCGCTGGAGCGCTGAAGGCGGTTGCTCTGCCCTTTGATGTCGGTGGTTCACAGCAACAGCAGGTCGCTGCCTCTATGCTGAAGATGAGCTATGCCGCATACAGTAAGGGTGCGAGTGCGCTGTTGCTGTCGGTCAATGCCTTGGCCGAAGCGGGGGGTGTCGCTGATGCTTTGCGCTCTGAGTGGGCGATCTCCGCACCGGATCTACTCAAACGCAGTGAGTTCACGGCGAAAATGACCTCGGGTAAGGCATGGCGTTTTCAAGGCGAGATGCTGGAGATCAGCGAGACCTACTCCAATGCGGGATTGCCAGATGATTTTCACGCCGGTGCCGCCGCGATCTATGAGCGTATGAGTCAGTTAAAAGACTTACCGCCCCAAGCGCTGGATGCGGTAGTTGCAGCGATACTTGAGCGGTCACGTTCGTAGAAGTCTCAAAAGCGCTACGCACGCACACTGGCTGTCATTGCGAGCGCTCGCGCGACGCAATCTACATTCGATCGATCAGCTCTAAGTGAGCTGCCCGCTGCCAACATGCAAAGTGCTCTGCACATGCACATTGTCGTTAAATGACCTTACCTTGATACCGTCTTCGTGCATGACGATGCGCGAGATCGATCCGTTGTCTGCGCCGTTAAACGCAAAGGGTGACGCGCCGGTGGCGTGGGCGAGGATGTGGCCGATCACGCCACCATGCACGACGGCGACTACTTTCTGATCGGGGTGGGCGCGGTGGATACGCGCCAAGCCAGCGGTCACGCGTGCGTTCAGCGTCTCCCAACTCTCGGCGCCGGGAATCACATCCCATCGCTGTTCCGCCTGCATCCGAATAAAGATCGGATCGCCTGCCGCTGCTTTCATACGGAGCACACCACCTTCCCACTCCCCCAGCAACACCTCCCGTAGGTCGGCCTCTAGGCGGGTTTCCAGCCCCAAGTGGGCTGCCAGCGGTGCCGCCGTTTGCACGGTGCGCTGCAGTGACGTGACATAGATGGCGGCGATATTCTCGCTCTTCAGCGCCTCACCAACCGCCACGGCCTGCTGTTCGCCGTTGGCATGCAGCTCAGGGTCACCATGACCGTCGACTAAGGGAAAGGGGTTCTCCTGACTTGCTGCGCGGGATTCACCATGGCGCACCAAGATGATTTCGGTTGCGCCCTCGGGTGGTTGATAAGAATGCTGTCGAAAACCCTCGCTCATGGTGACTCCAATGTTTGGTCAAATGTTATGTGTTGATTACGGGCGGTAGCCGAAATTTGGTGGATCTGTACGCAGGGCTTTGCGCGCAAGTTTTGCCCAGTTGCACAGATAGCGTCGGGTTGCGCGCGGGTCGATGATCTCTTCAATCTCGAAGTACTCGGCACTACGAAATGGTGAGCGTAGTCTGTTCAAGCGCTCCTTAATTTTCGCCAGATGGGCGTCAGGGTCCTTGGCTTCCGCAATCTCAGCCTTATACGCCACTTCGATACCGCCCTCGATGGGCAGTGAACCCCAGTCGCCAGACGGCCAAGCCGCGCGAAAGTGATGGCTGCCAGGTTTATGGTTGGCGCCCCCGGCTACGCCAAAGGCTTTGCGGATGACCACGCAACAAAACGGTGTGGTGAGTTGACCCATGGCCGCCAGAGCTGCCGCCCCGGCGCGGATGGTGCCCTCCTCCTCAGACTGTTTGCCAATCAGGAAGCCGGGGCAATCCTCTAAGTGAATCACTGGTAAATGAAAGGTCGAGGCCAGATCCATCAGGCGTATCAGTTTGTGCGCCGCGTCTGCGGTCCAAGCGCCGCCATAGACTCGGGGGTTTTCCGCGAAGATGGCGACAGGCATACCGTTCAAACGGGCAAGACCGGTGATAATGGAGCGCCCCCACTTCTTGCCCATTTCGAAGAATGAGCCCTGATCACAAACCGACTCCAGCACGGTGTGCATCTTATAAACCTGCCGAGGGTCCTTGGGCACGATGGACAGCAAGGCCTCGTCCTCGCGGTTAGGATCGTCGGTAGGGTCGATGACCGGCGGCAACTCGTCGGCGCTGCTGGGTAGATAGGATAAAAAGCGGCGCGCCATATCAAAGGCTTCCTGCTCGCTATTGGCTTCGTCATCGATGGCGCCATTGCGGGTGTGGATCTTGTAAGACCCCAGCTCTTCCTTGCTGACATCACCGAGGCTCGCCCAGTCCACTAGGGCAGGCCCAGCAATCATCATCTGTGCGCTATCTTTGACGATCACCGAGTAATGCGATGTCGCCACACGCGCCGCGCCGATGCCGGCTACCGAGCCGAGAGCGAGGGAGACCGAGGGCGCGATACTCAAGTGCGAGACGATGGTCTCCCAGCCACGTAACTCGGGTATGTAAGTACGGCCGGCTGTCTCAATGGTTTTCACCGAGCCACCGCCGCCCATGCCGTCCACGAGGCGAATATGCGGGAGCCTGAGTTCCGCGGCTAAGCCCTCTGCTTGTGTGCGCTTGCCGGCAATAGAGGCATCTGCCGAGCCGCCCCGCACGGTAAAATCATCGCCAGATAGGATGACCGGTCTGTCGTCGATCTCAGCGGTGCCAAATACAAAGTTAGATGGCGTTAAGTGTGTGAGGTTGCCGTCGTCGTCATATTCGCCGACGCCAGCCAACTTGCCGATCTCATGAAAAGAGTTCGCATCGGCGATATGGGCGATGCGCTCACGAATGGTGAGCTTGTTGAATTCGTGCTGCCTCGCGACTTTTTCTTCGCCGCCCATGGCTTCGGCCAAACTGGCTCGTTGAGCCATTTCGTTCAGTTCATCATCCCAGCTCATCTATCCCCCTCGTCTTTCCCTTGCGCTGCTAAACGGTCTCTCGGCGACCAGTAAAAGTGAAGTCGCCAAAGGCTGCAACCGTTGCACTGCCGTTAAGTGTGTCCCCTTGGCGCAGCGCTTGGCATGTGATCGTCATAGCGATAGGGCGGGATAGCGTCACCGTCCAGCGCAGCGTGTCGCCGTCAATAGAGCCCTCCTGCAGGATTAGTTCCCCAGATTCGTTGTACAGGCGCCCGTCGATGGCGGTACCACAATGGGTTAGCTCGAGCGTCCCAAATTGGGCGCCGACGGGTGTTTCTACCTCTATCTGCCAGCGCTCTATTGCAGTCATAGCAGCCCCTGAACTGGCGCTTGGTACCCAGCCAACGCTACCCTTGAGCCATGACTAAGACTCGAAACATCGGTGTGCTCAACGAAGGTGCGCTGCATGCGGCTTTGAAAGCCCAGTACGTGGGTGCGGATGGTCAAGTGGAAGTATCCTTTGGCGACTTCGTTGCCGATGTTCTGTGTGCTGGGGTGATATACGAAATTCAAACCTCCAGCTTCAGTGGCCTTGCGCGCAAAATGCACGCCCTGGCCGAGCTGTCGCCGATAGTATTGGTGCATCCCATTCCCCAAGCCAAATACTTGCTGCGCCTGCGTGACACCGAGACCGGTGAATTTACGCGACGGCGATCCCCCAAGCGGGGGACCATTGTGCATATTCTGCGCGAACTCGTGTACCTACCCGAGCTGCTCAATCATCCGAACTTTTCCGTTGAGGTGGTGCTGACTGAGGAAGAGGAGCTGCAAACCTATGACCCCAAGGCACGGCGCGGCCGAGGGGGTTGGCGTCGCAAGGGGCGTCATTTGCTCAATGTTGTGGAGCGTTGTCGGCTGTCCTGCGCCGATGACTTATGGTCCTTTGTGCAGGATGGCTTACCCGAAGAATTCACCACGCAAGAGCTGGCCGCAGCCATGGGCCAGCCCAAGTCTTTGGCCCAACAGCTGGCTTATTGCCTACGCCATTTGAGCGCTGTCGACATCTGCGGCAAGGCGGGCAATGCCCTGATCTACCGGCGCATCACCTAGGGATACAGGGTCATCTAAATAGTTCTGTAGGCTGGCGATTTCCTCGGCAGTCATGCGCAGGCCAAGTTTGGTGCGTCGATAAACAATGTCTGCAGCCTGTCTTGCCCACTCTTCTTGAACCAAGAATTCAACCTCGGCCTGATACAGGTCAGCGCCAAAATGTCTGCCCAGATCCGAAACCTGCTGGCAGTCCTTAAGTAGTGCCCAGACTTGCGTGCCGTATAGGCGCGTGAGCCGCCTGATCAGTTGTGCTTCGGCGAAGGGGAAGTCTGTTTGCGCCTTGGCCACCAGAGCCTCGAAATCTGTGGCCCCAAAGTCGCCGCCGGGTAGGGCCGCACCGGCGGTCCATTTTTTTGTGCGACGGTTGGCGGCTTTGTCCACCATGGTCAGCACTTCTTCCGCCAGCTTTCGATAGGTGGTGATCTTGCCGCCAAAGACATTGATAAGGCTATCGCTGTACTGGTGATCTTGGGTGATGACGTAATCTCGTGTCGCTTCAGTTGCTTCGCTGGCGCCATCGTTGAACAGCGGTCGAATACCTGAAAAATGCCACACTACATCCTCTGGGGTTACGGTTTCTGCCAGATATTGCGATGCCACATCGCACAGATATGCAATTTCTGCGTCGCTAATCTGCAGCGGCTCATGCAGAGATACGTCGTCGTTGTCGGTGGTGCCGATCAGCAGATAGTCCTGTTCATAGGGAATGGCGAAAACCACGCGCCCGTCAGCATTTTGAAACATGTAGGAGCGCTCGTCGGGCAACCGTCGTTTGATCACGATATGACTGCCGCCGACTAGGCGGATGTTGTCTATGTCGTTGCGACCCAACGCGTTGCGCAGCACCTCGTCGACCCACGGGCCCGCCGCATTGACCAGCGTTGCGGCGATTAGGTTGTGTTGCCTGCCGCTGGTTTGATCTTCCAGAGTCAGCAACCATCGCCCTTCAATAAAGGTCGCGGTAACCAATTTCGTACGCGGCAAAATCTTAGCGCCGCGCCGATAGGCGTCGCGCAGATTCAACACGACCAGTCGAGAGTCTTCCACCCAGCAATCAGAATATTCAAAGGCAGTTTTAAACTTTGACTGCAGTAGTTGGCCCGCAGGATCTCGACGCAGATCAACGCGTCGCGCCTTAGGCAGCAGCTTACGCCCGCCAAGATGATCGTAGATGAACAGCCCCAAACGCAGCAGCCAGCGCGGTCGCAGTGCCTGATGATGGGGCAACAAAAACCGCATGGGCCAAATAATATGTGGCGCCATTTGCCAGAGCCGCTCGCGCTCTCGCAGAGATTCTGCTACCAGCCGAAATTTGTAGTACTCCAAATAGCGCAGACCGCCGTGGATCAGCTTTGTTGAAGCTGACGAGGTGCCAGAGCCAAAGTCGCCTGCATCGCATAGCGCGACTTTGTAACCCCTGCCCGCTGCGTCCCGAGCAATGCCCGCGCCGTTAATGCCGCCACCAACCACAAAAACATCGCAGTATTCAACGCCGTCAGCATCTGACGAACCTACAGGTGGTGGTGACTGTTCAGGGGACAAGCTGTGACTTCTGCATCGGTAAAACGCAACGGTAGCATGTCCGTCGCCAAATTCTGTGAAGGTCTTTTGACAGTGACTTAACCAGCGGCATCGCGTTGCGCTAAGGCAATCCCCGCGACGATGAGTACAACGGCGCCTAGGTCCCAAGCATCTCGAGTTTCCGCGTAGAAAAGGGCGCCAACGGTCATCGCGCCGACTCCTTCCAAACATAGAATCACTGCGGCGAGGCTGGCGCTCAGTTGGCCGACGCCGAAAGCCACCAAGCCCTGCCCTGCTAAATGCGCGAGCAGGGCTAGGGCAAGCACGCTTAGCCATCCTGTGGCCGAGCTTGGCAGCAGGGCCTCGCCGACGAAGACTTGGGCAGCGATGGCGAGCGGCAACAAAAGTACGGCGCACAGGCCTGAGGAGTACAGCATGGTGTCGGCGGTGGTGAGGGACTCTCGGCAATAGCCCACAGCCAGTATGTAGCCGGTAAAGAAAAAGCCGGTAAGTAGACCGTAGACATCGCCAAGCCAAGAGCTGGGTGAACTGCTGCCCGTGCCGATGTGCGCGCTGACCAAGATGCCAGAGCCGCTGAGGGCGCAAATCAACCCAAGGGCAAACCGCTTCGACAGGGTCTGTTGCAAAAAGCAAAAGGCCACCAGTGGAACCCACAGGCTAGACAGTGTTGCGAGGAAGGTTGCATTGCCTAAGCTAGTATTGACGAGGGATAAATGCCAGAACACCAGATCGCCGGCGAAGCAGGCGCCTGCGATCAGCAGGAGCCGCCACTGCGGACGGCTTGGCAGGCTTGTCAGCCTGTTCTCGCTGTTCGCGCCTAGCGCTGCGATGACGAGCAGTACCGGTAGCGCAAGGGCAACTCGCCAAAAGCCCGCCGCAGTGCTGCCAACGTCGATTTCGCGCAATGCAGCCGTGGTAGCACCCAAGATCAGCGCGCCGAGCACGACGGCGAGCACCGACAGGGACGTCGTTTTGGGCGACGTCATCGGTTGTCGATGCGCTTGGGGTGGAGGATTAAGTGGCGTCGCGTCAGTCGGTCAAACCTTGCAGTACGGCGGCTTCCTGACGCACAAATTCAGGAGCCCCAAGCCACTGGCGATTGGCGCCACAACGCTTGAACCAGTAGTGCAGCCCAACTAGGTCGGTAAAGCCCATGCCGCCGTGCACTTCCGTTGCTGTTTTGGCGACAAACTGCGCCACCTCCGCCAAGTGGGCCTTGGTGTGACAGGCGGTTACTCTGGCCTCCTCTGGAAGCTCTGCCAGCGCATGTCCAGCGAACCACACCATGGAGCGACATGGCTCAAGCTGAGCCGCCATCTCGGCGCACATATGCTTTACCGCCTGAAAACTGCCAATGGGCCGGTTAAATTGTTCGCGCTGTTTGGCGTATTCCACGGCCTGATCCAACATGTTTTGCGCTGCACCCATGGTGTCGGCGGCGATGGCGACCCGGCCAATATCCAGCACGCTCTCGAACACTCGAACATCTGTGCTCACAGACTGGGCCGCAGCGTTGTCATAGGTCAGCTCCACGGTGCGCCGAGTTTTATCCACGGTGGTGAGGTGGGTACGAGTAAGTCCTGGGTCGTCTGCGGCGACGAGGTAAAGGTGCTGTTTCTGATCAGCGACCAGATAAGAGTCTGCGTCCGCATCAAAGGCGAACAAGGATTTGCCAAATAGGCGACCGTCTCGTGCTTCAACCTGCGCGTCATTGCGCCGCTTGATGGCCTCAGAAAAAGCGATGCCTACGCGATGTGTCCCTGCTGCGATCTCAGCGAGAAGATCATCATATTTGCCGCCGCTGGCCACCAATGCCGTTGGCGCCATCACCGCAGTGCCGAGAAAGGGTGACGGCGTAATGTGGGCGCCCAAGGACTCGGCCACGATGGCTGCATCCAGTGGATCAAGTCCAATACCGCCCTGTGCTTCAGGAATCAGCAGAGCGGGTACGCCCAGCTCTGTGAGTCCTGCCCAGATGTCCGCGTCGTCCCCGCCATCGGCATAGGCGCGCACGCGATCCAATGGCGAATTGTCATCGAGAAAGCGATTAACGTTGTCGAGCAGGAGTATTTGTTCTTCAGAAAGTCCGAATTGCATGTTGGCTCCTTAGCTCGCTTTTTCGAATTTAGGCTCACGAGGCATACCTAGGCCGCGTTCGCTGATGATGTTCTTTTGAATCTGCGAGGTGCCGCCACCGATGATCAGCCCCAAAAAGTACATGTAGTCTCGCTGCCAGCTGCCCCCGCCTCGTAGGTGGGGATTGTCCTCATAGGCGAGTCCGATTTCGCCCATCACATCGATAGCTAGGCCTTCGAGGTCATGGCGCAGCTCTGTGCCCTCAAGCTTGGTGATCATGCGCGACAGACCTGGGTCTTGTCCGGCATTCAAACGCGCAGACAGCACTCGCAGTTCGTTAAAGCGCATGGCCATTACCTTGCCCTGGATCTTCATCAGGCGATCGCGATACACCGGGTTATCGATCAAGCGTGCGCCGTCAGCGGTCTCGTTTTTCATCAGCTCGATAAGTGCGTTGATCCGAGTTTGCGCGGTATTCGCCGGCGCAAGCGTTTCGCGCTCGTGGCCTAAAATGGCGTTGGCCACCTGCCAGCCTTGCCCGCGCTCGCCAACGATTTGATGCTTGGGTACGCGAACATCGGTAAAGAAGGTTTCGTTGAAGTTGGCATGCCCGGTCATATCCACCAGCGGACGGACTTCGATGCCCGGTGTTTTCATATCGAATAGCAAAAACGAAATACCCTTGTGCTTAGGTGCGTCAGGTTCGCTGCGCACCAAGCAAAAAATCCAGTCGGCTATTTGTGCGGTACTGGTCCAGATTTTTTGGCCGTTGATCACCCACTCGTCGCCATCAAGCACGGCTGCCGTCGACAGGGCAGCCAGGTCACTGCCAGCGCCGGGTTCGGAGTAGCCCTGACACCAGATCATGTCGCCCGTGATGGTGGGGCGGATAAACTGCTCTTTCTGTTCTTGTGTGCCCATTTCCAGCAGCGTCGGTACGAGCATGGAAATACCCTGGCCACCAAGGCCCGCGTTGACCCGCGCCTTGGAAAACTCTTCGGCAATAATGCGCGTTTTGATGATGTCAGGCTCAGCGCCGTAGCCGCCAAATTCTTTGGGAATGGTTCGGCAGGTGTAACCGTGTTCGATGAGTAGCTTCTGCCAATCTTTGGCTTGCTGCCCGCGTAGGTCATTGCCCTTTGGGGCTTTGTCGGCATTGCTCGCTAGAAAGGTGGCAACCTCGCTGCGAAAACCTTCGTATTCCGGGCCGAATGATAAATCCATTTGCGCTACCCCCGCTTAGTGTCATGTGTAACCTCATTAGGCTAACGGCTGGTCAGCAGCCTAGCAATAGAGGGGCGGCGGGATTGCCTAGGGCGGTTTGCGCGTAGTTTCGGTAGGCTAAGGACTTGTCAGATTGATCTTTTGGATACCTCCCATGCCACCTCCTGAGAACTCTTCGAGTGCTTCGAACCAAGGCCAAGCGCGCTACGCCATGTTGCAAACCATGGCGCAGATGCAGGACGAACATAACACCCTAGTGCATGCCCAGTGGCGCACCCAGGACTATGCCTATTACCGAGCAATTTGGGTCGAGTGCGCCGAAATGCTCGACCACTTCGGCTGGAAGTGGTGGAAAAAACAGGACGGGGATCTAGATCAGGTAAAACTCGAGTTAGTAGATATCTGGCACTTTGCGCTCAGCGAGTTACTGCGCCAAGACCGGCTTGAAGACTCGGTCGCCGATGCCCTCTTCGCCGTTGATACCGCGCCCGCGTCGGACCATAAAGATGAGCAAGAGGAACGTTTCAGATTGGCGATAGAGGCGTTGGCGCAGGCCTGCCTGCGCACGCGTTCGTTTGAGCTTCAGCCCTTTGTCGATGCGATGGCCGCGCTCCCCATGACGCTGGATGAATTGTTCGCCCTGTATATTGGCAAAAACGTACTTAACGGCTTTCGTCAAAACAACGGCTATCAGAGCGGCGAGTACCGCAAGCTTTGGCAGGGCAGAGAGGATAACGAGCACCTAATAGAAGTGCTGAGCGCATTAACGGTGGCGCCCAGCGAGTTACCCGACGCGCTTTATGCGGCGCTACAACAGCGATATGACGCCGACTAGTGCTTGCTTGGGCAAACTATGTTGACTGAACCATCTGTGGCAACGGTACTGCCGGTCATTCAGACACCCTGGCAAAACCAGTGGCAGCCGGAGCTGATTGGCACGCTGGTGTTTTTGGTCGATAACGAGCGCGTGCTGTTAATCGAAAAACTGACGGGGCATGGGCAAGGCAAAATCAACGGGCCGGGTGGCAAGTGGGAGGCAGGCGAATCGCTGCTGGAGTGCGCGCGCCGCGAAACCTTGGAAGAAACGGGCTTGATGGTTGATCAACTGACCTGCGCAGCGGAACTGCGCTTCGTAGAACAGGCAGGACCACAGTGGTTGGGCTATGTCTTCGTCGCTGACCATTGCGCTGGCGAGTTAACCCAGACTCGAGAAGCTAAACCCTTCTGGTGCGAGATGAACGCCATTCCTTATCCGTCGATGTGGGCAGATGATGCGATCTGGCTGCCAAGGGTGCTAGAGCAAGCGCGAGGGCAGACGCCGTTCGCTGCACCCTTCGTCCAAGATTTTTTGTTTAACGACGGTGAACTGCTGGCCTTCGAGCCTGCCAAACAGGCGGAACTGTCGTTTTCGGTAACACAGCCGCGCGCGGCACAACCTTCATCAAGGGCATAGGAGCCACATGCGTATTGGTATTTCTGTGCAGTCTGCCTACCGCGTAGACGACCCAGCCCAGGGTGTTCGACATATGCTTGAGCGTGCCGAGGCTGCGAGTCAGGCGGATTTGGATAGTTTGTTTGTTGGCGATCACCACGTCACCGATTATGCCTATTACCAGAACTCGCCGATTCTTGGCCGCATGCTCGCGCATTGGCACGGCAAACCCGCAGGTGCGCTCTACCTCCTGCCGCTCTGGCATCCGGTACTGCTTGCAGAGCAGATCTCCACATTGGCTGCCATCATGCCCGGTCGGTTCATCATGCAGTGTGGTCTAGGGGGCCTACCCGACCAAAGCGCTGGCATGGGCATCGACATGAGCCAGCGTGTCGCCATGTTCGAAGATTCGCTAGCCATCATGCGGCAGCTTTGGGCGGGTGAAACCGTGAGCCACGATCGCTTCTGGCACCTTGAAAATGCACATATTGCGCCGCTGCCTGCGCAGGACGTTGAAGTTTGGATTGGTGCTACCGCGCCAGCGGCGATCAATCGAACTGCGCGCCTCGCCGAGGGTTGGTTGGGCACGCCGTCTGCAACGCCGCAACAAGCAAAGGAGCAGCTTAATCAGTATCGCCAAGCGTGTGCGGAACATCAGCGTACGCCCAGTGCAGTGGCGCTGAGGCGCGACATCTTTATCGCAGGTTCGGTCAACGAGGCCGAGGCATTCAGAAGCCATGCAGTTGCGAAGGGTTACCGAGGTTTTCCTGAGGAGGCACTGATCTGCGGCGATGTGTCGCAGGTTGCTGCCCAATTTGCAGAATTCTCCGAGGCGGGTTTTACCGACATCGTCGTGCGCAACATGTCATCGGATCAAGGCCAGGCGCTGGCGACCATCGAGGCGCTCAGCGACGTGCGCAGACAGCTGAACCTTTAGCGATTGCAAATCACCAAGCGCTGTCGCCAAACGCCTCGTCAATTTTGTCTGCGAACTCTAAACGCGAATCCCAGCGGCGATAAAACGGCTCGTCTAGCCCTCAATGACCTCAAAGGTAACCCCTGCGCTTTGCGGCAGGCGCTGCAATAGTTGGTCACCCATGGCAGAGGCGGGCGTCCAAAAGCCGCCTGCCACCGGTAGGTCGTCTTGGGCCAGCGCGAGCGCGCTTTCCGCAATCATCTTCGAGGTAGATCCGTAGCCGGGATCTTTGTCGCCCTTGACCCGAACCCTGACGTTTTTACTGCTGTCTGTCGGATGTTGTCCAAACAGTTCAATGTCGTAGTAACCATTGTTGATGGCATCGTCGCTGGGGCCTTCACCAGGCTTGGGCAGAAATTTCTGCATCAGGCCTCGCGTGAATGACATGCTCGCGGCGCCCACAAAAACGCCGCTGCCGACGCCAACACCAGTGGCACCTAAGAAGCCACCGGCACCCTTGCCCGACAGTGTGCCTTCGTTGTATTGAAAGTCGCTGCCATACAGTCCGTCTAGCAACTCGGCACTGCGTCGCACCACGCGCGTGTTCACAACACCCATAATAAAGGGCCCAACCCAAGAATCAAAGTCTTCGTCGTAGTAGGCGCTCATGCGGTCAGGACCATCGAGGCCGCGTTGGGTATCGTTAAGCACGTAGGGATCGGCGAGCTGCCTGAAGATTGTTTTGTCTTCTCGCGCTTTTTCCATCATCGCGATCATGCTGTCGATGGTGCCGCCGCTGAAACCACCGCTGAAGGCGCGGGGCCGATATTTGATCTGGCGCGCGGGCACACCGTGACTTTTCAACATGTGTTTTTGCAGAAAATAAACGCCCAAATCTGACGGGATACTGTCGAATCCGCAGGTATGCACAATGCGAGCGCCGGTACTCTTAGCTTCTTCCTGATGCGCAGTAATCATCTCGCGCATCCAGTGTACTTCGCCGGTTAAATCGCAGTAATGCGTGCCGTGTTTTGCGCAGGCGGCGACCAAACTTGAGCCATAGCGCGCGTACGGGCCAACAGTTGTCAGAATGACCCGAGCCTGCTGCACCAAGGCGGTGATTGATTCTTCGTCACCGCTGTCTGCGGTAAGCACCGGAATGTCTCGGCCGGCGAGTATCTGTTGCAGCTTTTGCGGGTTTCGCCCGGCAACCGCCCACTTGAGGTTGCTGTTGGTCTGATGTTCTGCCATGTAGTCGACGACGAGGCGACCTGTGAAGCCACTGGCACCCCAAACAATAATGTCGTATTCACGCTCCATCATGATCTCCTGTTGTTCTGCAAATTGGATAATTCGATTAGCCATGAAAAACCCCTGCCATGGTAGGGGTTATGACACGCATAGAAAAACCCCTGCCGTGGCAGGGGTTATGACACGCATATGCAGTCGTACTATTCGCCGCCGGCGCCAGTCGAAGCATCGCCGTCCTTACCCTCACGGCTGCGCTGGCTCATGCTGTACAGCTCTTGAATATCCAGTCCGCCATCGGCGTTGGTATCCACCATTTTAAAGCCTTGCACGAGGCGCTTTTTCATACGCCCCGGCAGTTCCTGCCAACTCAGCTTGCCGTCCATGTCTTTATCGAGAAAGCCCACCATTTGCGTGGTATCGGCGAAGGCCTTATCCAAGATAGGTGCTTCCGATGTTTCGTCAACCAACGTATAGCTGAATGCGCCGTAGAGCATTTCATCCCAGCTTTGCAGCCCCCACGGCACGGTGCGATTTGGGTCTGGATTGCCGGGGTTGGCCGCAGAGTTGTCATACCAGGTGGTGTGCACCAGGCGGCTACCAGGTTCTATACGCTTAGGTTCCACAAAGGTGTAGGTGCGCTGCCAGTTAAAGTCATAGTTGGGCACCGATAACACGGTTTCGCGGCTGCCATCTGGAGCCATCAACTCGAACTTCGACGCGACCCCTCGGTAGTGTGAGTGGGGTACCAGATCGTGCAGCAAGGCTGGCTTGTCAAACTCGTAGTACGCCACCTCAGCATGTCGGGCCTCATTCGGTGGGATTTCAATGGTTGGATCAACGACCACACTTTGGCGATAGAAATTGCCCGGTTGCTTGTCGTGGAAATACAGGCCGATGCGTGAGGCATCGACCACCTCTCTGCCAATGGGTGTGTAATGCAGCTGGAAGGTGTATTCGCCGCCAGGAGCAATATAAACGCCCGTATCTTGCGGAAATATGTTGGATTCGTTGCCCGGGGCGTAGCCGATTAAGTAGTTATCGAAAACGCCAGAGTCTCGCTTGGCTTGGGCCGTCGTGGCATCGATGGAGCCTGCCAAAATATGGTGCACGACTTCGCGGTTGCCTGGGATCACTGTGGCTGCCTTTACCCAAACGCCTTGCTCGAGCGGGTTGGCCAAACGCGGGAATTTATACTCGACCACACCGCTTGCGGGAATCGTATATTCGGGAATCTCCAGTATCAGGTCAGGCTCACCCAGTGGCCATTCCACTTGGGCAATGGCCAGGCCTTGCAGCGGGTCTTCGCCATCACCACGAGGAGCGCCCGCTTCGATCCAGTGTACTAGTGTTTGGGCCTGCTCAACATTCAACGACTTGTCGTTCTTCCACACGCCGATGTGCGGATCGGCATGCCATGGCGGCATACGTTTGGTGCGAATGACTTCGCGCATCATGGGGGCAAAGCCGCGCACCATCTCATAGCTGGACATGGCCCAAGGGCCAAGACCGCCCTCGGTATGACAAACCACACACTTTTCTTGGAGGATTGGCGCGATGGTATCGGTGTAGCTGATTTGCGCATGGTCGACATTGCGCTGGGCGAAGTTGATCAAGCAGCCCATGGTGTCGCGGCTGGCGACCTCAACGGGTTGGTTTGCAAGCACGTTGGCAATGGCGTCAGCGGCAAAATGCTTTGAGGCTTCAGCCTTTTGACGCTCGTACACCTGCCGGTCGTTGATCGGTCCGCGGTAGGCGATCTGCCAAGTTTGTGGGTCGATGACGAGCACTTCTGCGGTGCGCACGAGGTTCAGCGACTCGCCGATGAGCTGGGTTTCGTCGTGCAGGATCGGCATGTCGATCCCGAATTTTTCAGCCTCAGCCAAAATCGTGCTGCGCTGATCCTGCAGATTGGCGTTCAACATCATGAAGTGCACGCCCTGATCGGTGTATGTGTCGCGCAGTGCTTTGTAATCGGTGAGTGCGTTGCGCACGATCGGGCAGCCATTGCCTTGAATCATGATGACCACGGCAGACTTGTCGCGGTGGTAGTACAGATTGTGTGCGTCGCCGTGCTGGTCAAGTAGCACGAAGTTTTCGATGCGTTCGGCCTGAACGCTGCTCCCTAGCAGCAAGCCAACGGTAATGGCAAAGATGCGCAACATGGCGATCTCCAAAGCAAGAAATAGGCCACAGATGATACGGCACTGGCTAACCACCTCAAGTGCGTGGCATGTGAGCGACCGCGCACTAATGCGCTTTCTATGGCGCTGATTCTTGTCCTCAAGCTATGATCTCGCCGTTCTGAAGGCATTTGAGAGGGAGCGCAAAGACAATGGCGGACGGTTTAGAGGGTATCGATGTGGTCGCCGTGACGGCTTGGCTCGCCGATCGGCTAGAGAATCTGGAGACGCCATTAGACTTCGAGTTGCTGGCCGGTGGTCACTCGAACTTAACCTATCGGGTAACTGACGGGGCAGCTAACACCTATGTACTGCGTCGACCGCCCTTGGGCCACGTGCTGCAAAGCGCCCATGATATGGGGCGTGAGCATAAGATCATTTTTGCTCTGCAAGGATCCTCCGTGCCGGTGGCTACCACGGTTGGGCTGTGCGCCGATGACTCGGTCAATGACGCGCCTTTTTATGTCATGAACTATGTGGCCGGACCGGTACTGCACAGTCACGAGGCCGCCGCAGCGCTCAGCGAAAAAGATCGTGGGGCTCTAGGACTGCACGTGATCGACGTGTTAGCGGCGCTGCATCAGATAGATCCTGATGCCGTGGGCTTGGGGGACTTGGGCCGCAAGGAAGCCTATCTGCAGCGTCAAATGAAACGCTGGGTAACCCAGTGGGACGCCACAAAAACCCACGAAGTACCGGCTATGGACGAGAGCACGCGTTTGCTTGCCGAGCGCATGCCAGAGCAGGTGGGCTCCGCCATCGTGCATGGCGACTATCGCCTGGGCAACATGATTACCAACGATGGCAAGGTGAGCGCAGTACTGGATTGGGAGCTTTGTACGTTGGGCGACCCACTGGCCGACGTGGGCTATTTGCTGAATTCTTGGGTCGCACCTGGCGAACGCGAAGAGGATCTGACGCCCACATCTGCCGGTGGTTTTTGCAGCCGTGAAACGCTATCCGCGCGTTACGCGCAAAGCACGGGCCGAGACTTAAGTGACATCAATTATTACCGGGCGTTTTCTCACTGGCGCTTGGCCGCCATTAATCAAGGGGTCTACAAGCGTTACTTGGTGGGTGCCATGGGCGAAGGTCATGACGTCGATCTTGACGCGCAAAAGCAAGGCGTCACGACTCTGTCTGAAATGGCCTTAGAGCTATTGTCTTAATCAGCACGCCTGTGTGGGAAGTCTAAAGAAGCGCTAGCGCCGTTACGGCAGGCGCATGCTTCTCGGCAGGGATGTTCGCGGTTGCGAAGAATAAAAAGGCGTGTCAGATAAACTGCATCTGAAAACAACTGATCTTCTTTGGGGGGAAGGACGTTGTAAGGATTTACATTAAGTTGTTCGCACGCCTGAAACTGGTCTGTTGGATGCAATGTACAGTACAAACACACTAAATCAACCCCAAATTCAACAAATTTAGGAATAATTTACAGGTTTTGTATAGATTGTCGTCGATCTTTCAGGATTCGGCCGAGGTTTGGCTGTTTTTCGATGACTGAGCTGGCCTTTCGTCGGAAATTTGCGGCCGAATTTGCGTCAGTACAGGGTCTAGTGGGTTAGACCCGATGGTGGGTTCGTGGGCGATTGCTGGGCGGTTGCGTGCTCGGCGGCTGCTGTGATGGTGTGTAGAGCACTTTCTAGATAGGCCCGCGCATAGGCCGCATCGCTGCAGGCCTCATCCAGAGCGCCGTGGGCTGCGGCCTCGCTGGCGTGCTCTTCGGCGCAGGTTTGCAGATACGCAGACAGCGCATTGATTTGATGCACGGCCTCAACCAAATGTTGCGTGGGTTGGTTGGGGTCCGTATCGCTAACGGCCAGTGCGATCAGTTCCTCGTCGCTGAAGCGTCTTTGGGCATAACCAACCGATTTTAAGTATCTTTTTGACTCTTCAAGACAGGTAAATTCGATTTCGCGCCAGTCCAATGGCCACTTGAGTACCGGCGTGTCCGCCGTTTGGCAGCGGCTTAATTCGGCAGCGGTGGCAAATTGGTAGGCAGTGATAATTTTGCTGTTCGGCAGGTGTTGCTGAGCTTTCGCAATGTCTTGGGCACTTAATACGGGCATCTGCAACACGAGCACTTGCGGCAGTTGCTGCTGCTGGCTCGGGTCAAGAAGCGCGTCAAGATTCGCCCAACGGGCGACAACGTCAATACGATCCGTCGGCTCCTGTTTTTGCTCTAGCTGCAGCAAGTTCGCGCCGACCAGACCCACCAGAGGGATGGCCTGTGCTGCAGCGTTAGGCGAATCGACAGCGGCAGCGGGGCTATCGTTAAGTCTTTGATTTAGCTGCTGTTCGGTTAAGTGTATGACGCTGGAAACGGTTTGCCCGCGATCTATCAGATGTTTGATTTTTTTCAGTTTTTCCAGCTGCTGGGCGCTGTAAAAGCGCGTTCTGCCATGCTTATGTGCTGGGCTGAAATCGTGCCGTCGCTCCCACGCCCGCAGCCGCTCCACGGCGATGCCGGTTAGCGCGGCAACGCTGCCGATACGGTAAAAGTCATCTGCTAACGGGTTTGCCATCTTCTTGTACAGGTACAAAGGGTCGACAAAGATACCGCGTTTGGGCGAATTGTCCAGTGCGCACACACCTTCGAACAAGCCACCGAAACCTCGCCCTAGGTGACACATGGGAATCGACTGCGGTCAGTAATCGCTGGTTGGGTTGATACTGATCGTCGCGTCTTCGCCGTCGGTGGGCAGGTCGGTCGGTCGGGCCGATCCTTGCTGGTATCTGGCAGTGCTTTCTACAACAATATGAGTCGATTCATCCTTCATGCACACAACAACAAATTGGGGAGCCAAGATGCAAAATAATCTGGGTTTGTTTTTGTCCAAGCGGGCTTTTTTGTCACCGACCCGCGAAGCCTACGTTGAAAGCGACGGCAGCCTACGCCTGACCTACGCTGAACTAAACAGCCGCTGCAACCAACTGGCGAACAGTTTTGCTGATGCCGGCATCGCCAAGGGTGAGCGCGTGGGTTTGTTGTTGATGAATTCTAGCGAATTTATGGAGAGCTACTACGCGCTGGCCAAAGTGGGTGCTGTCGTGGTGCCATTGAACTGGCGATTGGTAGCCCACGAGCTTGAGTTCATCTTGAAGGACAGTGGCACGACGCGATTGATCTTTGATAACGAGTTCGTCGATACCGTTGCCGAACTGCACAGCCGCGGCGACAAGACTGACATCAAGCAGTGGCTGCATGTGACCCAAGATGACGCAGCGCATTTTGCCGAGAGCTATCGGGTATTCCGCGACGCTGGGGACACTGCTGAGCCAGAGGTGCGCGCCGCTGACCACGACATGCTTTACATCATGTATACCTCGGGCACCACAGGCCTACCCAAGGGCGTGGTACACACCCATCACACGTCTATCTGGGGTTTGCTCACCATTGGTGGGACCGCGGTCTATCATGATCCGGAGCGCTATCTGGCGTGCTTGCCCATGTTCCACGTTGGTGCGCTGACACCCTTGGCGGTTAACGTCTACATGGGCGCTACCTCTGTGGTGATGCGTTCCTTCGATCCGGTGGAAGCCTGGCGGATTATCGAGCGTGAGAAAATCACCAGCGGGCTGGCAGTGCCGGCCATGCTGAACTTTATGCTGCAGGTACCCAATTTTGAGAACTTTGATCGATCAACGTTGAAATGGATGATGACTGGCGCCGCTCCGGTGCCGCCATCCTTGGTCAAAACTTTCTCAGACATGGGTATTGGCATTCAGCAGGTATATGGCCTAACGGAGACGTGCGGCCCTGCCTGTTTGATGGATGCCGAAAATGCGATCAAACACCCCGCCTCAACCGGTAAAGCCTTCTTCCATACCGAGGTGAAAATTGCCGATGACGATGGCGTCGAGGTCCCGCGAGGCACAGCGGGCGAAGTGCTGGTGAAGGGCGAGCACATCATGGTGGAGTATTGGAACCGCCCCGAAGCCACGGCAGAGACCATCAAGAACGGCTGGCTGCATACCGGCGATGTCGCGATCATGGATGACGAGGGCTTTGTCAGCATTCAAGATCGCATTAAGGACATGATTATCAGCGGCGGTGAGAACGTTTATCCTGCAGAGATCGAAGGCCTGTTGGCGACGCATCCCGGCATTCGTGAAGCTGCGGTTATTGGACAAGACAGCGAGCGCTGGGGTGAATCACCCTTGGCGATTGTCGTGAAGAGCGATGACGCCCTTACGGCGCCCGAGGTGCTTGAGTTCTGCCAAGGCAAGCTCGCGCGGTTCAAGCAACCCCAAGTCGTCGAGTTTGTCGACGAAATCCCTCGCAATCCCAGCGGCAAGATTTTGAAGCGAGTGCTGCGCGAGCAGTTTGACCGCGACGCGCCAGTGTAGTGGCACAGGCTCCAGGGGCGGTTTGCTAAACCCACGCTGAGCGGAAAAAAGGGGAAACTATGGAACTCAACGAACTGCGTCAGCGGCTTAAGGTTTTTTGTGCGGCGCATTACGCAGGGCCGAGCGAAATCACCGAGGTTGTGGTTATGCCTGGTCACGCGGGCTTCGCCTACGGTTTCCGTGTCGCTCATGCCGGTAGCACGGAGTCTTGGTTTATCCGCCTGCCGCCGCCTGGCGTGAAGTGGGTGGGTACCGCGGATGTGCTCAGACAGGTGGCTGTACTCAACGCACTAGATGGCACAGATGTGCCGCACTGCTCGGTAGCATGGTCTGGCGATGACCCTAAGTGGTTTGGCTCGCCGTATTTCATCGTGCCTTGGCTGGAAGGCGATGTTATGCGCATCGGCCCGGATGATTGGGGACACCAGCTTTCCACCGACCAGCGTCTGGAATTTGGTCGTCAAGCAATGACCGCGTTAGCTGGCCTGCACCGCGTCGATATCGCCAAGGTACCCTATCTAGGCGAGCCGGTGCCCTTTGCCGAGGACGTTACCCGTTGGGATCGATTTGTTGAGAAAGCTGCCGAGCCTCAACGGCTTGCCGATGTGCCGAAGGTGCGTCAGCGCCTGCTCGACACCATGCCAGCGGATGCGCCGGTCGGTATTTTCCATGGCGATTTTCAGACCGCCAATTTGTTTGCCTCTGCAGACGCCCAGCTCCTGGCGCTGATTGACTTTGAGCTGACCGGCATCGGCGCGACCCTTAATGACGTGGGCTGGATATGCACCTTCAGTGATCGCGATGCATGGGATAGCGAATCACCGCGCACCATGTTTTTAGACCCAGACACCTTGATGGAGCTGTATCAAACCGCCTATGGGCAAGCGGTTGCGGACCTAAACTGGTATCGAGCCTTGGCAGCTTACAAGTTCGCCATCATTAGTGGTTTGAACCTCAGCCTGCACCGACGTGGCAAGCGAGTGGATGAGGCGTGGGAGAGCACGGCGTTGTCTATGAAGCCGCTGATTGATCGGGCTCAGCAGCTACTGGGCTAAGCTTTGCCGCTCAATGTGCGTGGCCATGCTGATCATCAGGACAGGGTCCCAACTCCACTTGAATGGTGGAATGCTCGATGTCGAATCGCTCTTTCAGCAGTTGCTTGATATCGCGTACCACGATTTGCACCTGCGCACTTTCGGGTATTAGGGCGTGTAGCGTCAGCAGTGGCTTTTCGGCGGTTAATCCCCAAGCGTGCACATGGTGTACCCCATCAACCCCGTCTATTTCCTCGGTTAGCGTGGTCTTAATTTGCGCCAGATTCACTCCGGCGGGAACACCTTCGAGCAGAATATGCGCCGACTCTTTTAGCACGCCATAAGCGCCACGGCTTAGTATCACCACGATAGCGAGCGTGAGCACCGGATCGGCGTAAAGCCAACCCAAGGTCATCACGACAATGGCTGCCACCATGGCCGCCACAGAGCCGAGTAAATCTCCCAAAACATGCAAGGCCGCGCTGCGAATGTTGGTGTTGCCGCTGGTGTCGTGTAGCAGGCGAAAGGCGATCAAATTCACGATAAAGCCGAGCGTTGCGACGATGAGCGTAGGCCAAGGATTCATTGCTTCAGGATTGATCAGTCGTTGCACGGCCTCCACGGTGATCCAGATGATTAGCGCCACCAAGGTGAGACCGTTCACAAAGGCCGCCAGCACTTGAAAACGGTGATAGCCATAGGAGAGCTGTTGGTCGAAGCCGCGCTTCGATAGATGCGCTGCCCACCAAGCAAGGCCTAGGGCAGTCGCATCCAAAAACATATGCCCCGCATCTGCGACCAGCACCAAGGCATTGGCCCACAGGCCGACGACAAGCTCCACCACCATGAAAGTTGTGATCAAAAGGCAAGCTTTGCGCAGCGCAGAAATATCGCCGTCGGAGTGGTGGTGTGAGTGAGCCATAAGGCACTGTAGCAGTGAGAAAATAGGCCCGCCAGTAGGTGCGCTGATTCCAGCCATTGGTTAATCTCAGCCATCAGTTTTGACATCAGTTTTGACATCAGAGGGGATCGATATGGAACGCATGAGTCTGGAATTTATCGACCGCGTGGCGGTACTAAAGTTCAACCATCCGGAAGTGATGAATGCAGTGGGCGGTAAAATGCTCGAAGACTTCGCCGAAGCCATCGCACAGATTAAGGCCCGCGGCAGCGACACCCGCTGCCTGCTACTGACCGGCGAAGGTCGCGGGTTTTGCGCAGGCGCCAATCTCAATGATGACAGTGACAAGCGCCGCAAGGGTGGGGCAGGTGACGGTTTGCGCAACACCTACCACCCGCTAATGTTTGCACTGCGTGCCCTCAATATGCCGATGGTGACCGCGGTCAATGGCGCTGCCGCTGGCGTTGGCATGAGCTTCGCCATGATGGGCGACATTGTCTGCGCCTCCCGCCAAGCCTATTTTCTGCAGGCCTTCGCGCGTATCGGCTTGATCCCTGACGGCGGTGCGACGTTCCTGTTGCCTCGATTGGTTGGCTGGGGCCGCGCCATGGAACTATCACTGCTGGCCGAGCGCCTGCCTGCCGAGCAAGCTCAGGAGTGGGGTTTGGTGAACCGCGTTTTTGATGATCACCAGGCACTGATGAGCGGTGCCATGGACGTTGCCAATCGCCTTGCCAACGGTCCTAAGTCGCTGTCGCTGATCCGCAAGGCCTACTGGAAGACGTGGTCGAATTCTTACGAGCAGCAGTTAGAGCTTGAATCCGATCTGCAAAATGAAGCAGGTCAAAGCAGCGATTTTAAAGAGGGCGTGAGCGCGTTTTTGCAAAAACGCGATGCGCAGTTCAAAGGGCAGTAAAACATCGCGTCGGATAGAAGACAGTCAACAAGGGGAGACAAATGACAGGATCACTTGCAGGCCGCGTGGCCTTGGTTACGGGCGGCGGACGCGGCGTAGGTCGAGGTATCTCCATGGCGCTGGCCGCCGACGGGGCCACTGTCGCGGTGAATTACCGACGCGATGCCCAGGCTGCTGAAGAAACCGTAGCGGCTATTTTGGCCGCCGGTGGCAAGGCTCAAGCCTACTCCGCCTCGGTCGACGACTATGAGCAAAATGCCGAAATGGTCGCCGCCATTGAAGCCGACCATGGCGCCGTTGGCATCTTGGTGAACAACGCGGGCATCGCCAGCCGAGGCCAAAGTGTCGAGCAAACGGACCCCGCCGAACTACAGCGGGTCGTCGCCACGCACGCCTTTGGTCCGCACTACCTAAGCAAGCTGGTGATTCCCAAAATGCGCACGCTCGACCGCGGCGATATCGTCATGATCTCTAGTGTCGCTACCCGATCACTCAGCGGCTTTGGTGCGCCTTACAACATGGGTAAAACCGCCATGGAGGCCCTAGCCTATACGCTAGCGAAAGAGGAGCGGCCTAATGGCATTCGGGTCAACATCGTCGCCCCGGGATTGGTCGACACGGACATGGGCCAGCGCTTGATGAACGCCCTGCAAGGCGTGGAGGACATTCGCACACTAGACAAGAGCATGCCTTGGGGCCGTGTCTGCCAGCCTGAAGACGTTGCCAACGTGGTGAAGTTTTTGGTCAGTGATGCTAACTCTTATCTCACTGGTGAGCGGCTGTACTGCGATGGTGGTGGTCAAGACATTGGCCGCAGCTAGCCCAGAAAGAGGGCGTTCAATCAGGCCAGTGCCTCGATATGCGCGGTAACAGATCGCGCTAACGCATCGAGGTCATAGCCACCCTCCAAGGTAGACACCACTCGGCCTTGGGCATATTGGTTGGCAACTGCGACGATAAACTGCGTTACCCAACGATAGTCTTCCTCGACCAAGCGCAAATCGGCCAGCGGATCATCTACGTGGGCGTCAAAGCCTGCGGAAACGAAAACGATATCTGGTTGATGTGCTTCTAATGCTGGCAGCCAATCACGTTCAACGGCCGCGCGAAAAGTCGATCCGCTACTGCCCGCGGCGAGTGGCGTATTGACGATGTTGGGCTGTACGAGGTTATCAAGACGGTTAGGGTAGTAGGGCGACTGAAAGCTGGAGCACACGAGTATTTGTGGGTGGTTGCGGCAGATGTCGACGGTGCCATTACCGTGGTGCACGTCGAAATCGAGTATGGCGACGCGCTCAACGTCAGCGTGATCCAGCGCCGCGATGGCCGCTATGGCGACGCTGTTGAGCAAACAAAAGCCCATCGCGCTGTCGCGCTCTGCGTGATGCCCCGGTGGTCGTACCGCGCAGAAGACACGTCGCTGCGCGCCGTTCAGTACGGTGTCCATGCCAGCAAAAACGGCCCCAGCAGCAAGCTCGGCAGCGCTGAGGCTCGCCGGGCTCATCCACGTATCTGGATCCAATGGCACAATGCCGTCTTCAGGTTTCGATGCCGTCAGGAAGTCCACATGGGATTGGCTGTGCGCGGCGAGAATGCGCTCGGGCGGGATGGGCTGGGGCTGCACTAGCTCGAAGTCTTGGGTCAGGCCAATTTGCGATAAGTGATTCATCACATGGCTTAATCGTTCTGGTCGCTCGGGATGACCGTCCATCACATGATGATTGAGATATTCAGGGTGGGTATAAATTCGCATACTGCGCGCGCCTCAAATTGCAGCGTAAAGGCTAACCTAATAAGCAAATCAGGCACATGAAGAGTAAACACCGCAGGTAGTGATAACCTGAGACAGGTATCGGAGAAAGTTGTTGAACACATTGCTGCTCTTTTTACGCACGGCGGTGGCAGCCTGTTTAGGCTTGCTCGTTTGGGTGTTGGTGCGAGATGCCTTCGCGACTGAAGAAAGCCTTTTGACGGTAACACTGCCCGTTTGGGTCGCGGGCCTGGCCGGCGGCGTCGTGAGCGCCTTGTTTGCTCCTCGGCAGGGTATTGCGCTGGCGTTTACCACTGGTGTGATTATGGCAGTGTTATTTCTTGCCTTTCGCCACCTGTATTTGGGCCTACCCCTTGGAGCTAATACCCTGCTAACGCTCTGGCCTATGTGGTTTCCAGTGGCCTACTACCTTGGCGCCTACGGTTATCTGACACTGCTGCAGCGCCTTTATCGCAAGTAAATTTTTTTCTGGGGGTCCAATGCAAGAGGTTCTTAAGTACCTTCACTCCGATCAGCGAATCTATGTCGCTGGCAGCAGTAATGAACCCACAGGTTTGCTGCGCGACTTGGCGGCTAGCGCGCTGCCTGAAAATCTCGAATTCATCCAGTTCCCCCTGCCCGGTTTAAACCAAACCGACTTCACGCAGTTCAACGACACAGCTTCGGTGACCACATTTTTTATGTCATCGGCGTTGGCGAAAGGTGATGCTGCTCGGGTGAATTACCTGCCCATGCAAATGCGCGCGACCTACGATTACTTGGCGACGAACGTCGACGTGTATTTGCTGCAGGTCGCCTACGATCAAGAAAGTCGGCTGCGCGTGGGCCCAAACGTGGATTTTCATGAGAGTGTGCTTGCTCAAAACCCCACCGTCATTGCGCAGTTGAACCCGAGCATGGTGGCACCAGCAGGCAGTCCGCTGATGAACCCTGCCCTGATCGACGTGATGATCGAAAACGATGTTTCGGCGCCTGCGCTCGCCCCAGCAACCATTGATGAAGCGGCCCAAGAAATTGGCCGATTGGTGGCAGGATTGATCCGGGATGGCGATTGCTTGCAGACCGGTATTGGTGCCATTCCGGCGGCGATTTTGAATCAGCTCACGGATAAGAATGACCTAGGTATGCACGGTGGTCTTATCGACGACGGCGGCATGCGTTTGATTCAGCAGGGCAATCTCACTGGTGCACAAAAAGCCATCGATACTGGTAAGCACATCACAGGCATGGCGCTGGGTAGCGACGAGCTGATGCAGTGGCTCGCGACGCAGCGCAATGTGGTGTTTCGCGGGGCCAGCCATACCCACGAGGTGAGCGCCATTCGTCAGCTCGATGGCTTCGTGTCGGTTAATTCTGCGGTGGAAGTCGATCTCTTTGGGCAGGTGAACGCCGAAATGGCGAGGGGTCGTCAGATATCGGGCACTGGTGGCAGCGTCGATTTTATGCGCGCGGCCAAGGCTTCCAAGGGTGGCCGATCCATTGTCGCCATGAATGCAACCGCGCGGGGTGGCAGCGTGTCGCGTATCGTGCCCAAGGTAGAAATGGTCACGGCGCTGCGCACAGATGTTGATACCGTGGTAACCGAATACGGCGTAGCGCAGATCAAAGATCTGCCTAACCGAGCCAGAGCCGAAGCGCTCATCCAAATTGCCGCGCCGCAGTTTCGCGACGAGCTCTTAGACGCGCTTTAGCTCACCAGCACACGGCTATTTCTGCTCTGGCGCGAGATGCGCCAGAAAGAACGCATACTCCTCCGCCAACTCCTGCAGCGCCGTGAACCGTCCTGATTGCCCCCCATGGCCTGCACCCATATTAGTTTTAAGCAGCAATATGTTGTCATCGGTTTTGGTGTGACGCAGCTTGGCCACCCACTTGGCAGGCTCCCAGTAGGTCACTCGTGGATCGTTGAGACCGGCGGTGACCAACATTGGAGGATAGTTCTGGGCGCATACCTGATCTACCGGCGAATAGCTGCGCATGTAGTGAAAGGCCTCTTCGTCGTCAATGGGGTTACCCCACTCCGGCCACTCCATGGGCGTTAGGGGGAGATCTGGATTGAGCATGGTCGTGAGTACGTCAACAAAGGGCACGTGTGCCGCGACGGCGCCAAATAACTCTGGGGCTTGATTCACCACCGCCCCCATCAGTTCACCACCAGCGCTGCCGCCGCCGATGGCGATTTTTCCAGCCTGGGTATAACCGCTGTCAATTAAATGCCTGGCGCAGTCGACAAAGTCGTTGAAGGTATTGGTGCGCTCTTGCAGTTTGCCAGCGGTATACCAGTGGTAGCCAAGGTCGTCGCCGCCGCGGATATGCGCAATGGCGAAACTGAACCCGCGCTCGAGCAACGAGATCACGTTGCTGGAAAAACTGGGCGGTATGGCATGGCCATAGGCGCCGTAGCCATAGAGATAAATCGGCGCCGTGCCGTCCATCGGCGTGTCTTTATGCCGCACTACGCTCATGGGCACTTGGGCGCCATCGCGAGCGATCACCTGCCGTCGTTCACTGACGAAGTCTGAAGCCTCATAGCCGCCGGGTATCTCCTGTACTTTCAAGCGCATCAGCGACTTTGTTTGCCAGTGGTAATCGAACACCGTGTGCGGCGTGACCATGGACGTGTAGACCAGTCGCAAGGCGTTGGTTCGATAGTTCGGGTTGGTGCCTAAATCAACGCTATAGGCAGGCTCAGGAAACTCGATCAGATGGCTACCGCTGTTGTCGACAATTTGCACCTGATCAAGGCCATTGATACGCAGGCAGACGATGAGCGCGTCGGCAAAGGCGACATGCCCCATCAGATAGTGACTCTCGTCGCCGGGTAGCAGTATCTGCCAGTGAACTTCTTCCGGTGTTGCTACGGGCGTTTCAAACAGATCAAAGTTCGGGTGATTGCGGTTACTGCGAATAATCAGCCTGCCGGTTTTAGCGTTATCACCCTGATGCTCTACATCGTATTCGTGACCCTCTCGGCGTGTCGCGATCAGCGTCTGCTCGGCGCGTAAGTTGTCTCTGGGTACAAAACGCACCTCGCTGGTGACGTGATCGCCGGAGCTGATGAACATCAGCTGTTCAGATTGGCTCAGCCCCAGACCAACAAAAAAAGAATCGTCTTTCTCTTGATAGAGCAGCGTGTCCTCGCCGCTCGTCAGCTCGCGATAGAGGGCTTTATCAGGCCGCCAATTTTCATTCACCAGCCTATAGGCAAAGCCATGGCTGTCTGCGTTCCAAATCACGCTGCCTGCGCAGTTCTCAATGGCCGTTGTCAGCACTTCGCCGGAAGCGATCTCGATTACTTTTAACGTGAAACGCTCGCTGCCATTAGTGTCTGTGCTGAAGGCGAGCATCGTGCCATCCGGACTTACCGCCAGAGCACCTAGGCGAAAGTACTCGCAGCCTTCAGCTAACGTATTTTCGTTGAGTAATGTAGCCCACTGCTCGCTCTCATCAGTGGCTGACTGGCGTAGCCAAACTCGGTATTGATCGCCCGCGTTAAAGCGCCACTGATAGCGGTAGCCGTTTTTCTCATAAGGCACGCTTTCATCTTGCTCGGGTTTACGTCCTTTTAACTCCTCAAACAGGGTTTGCGTCAATCCTTGGTGTGGTTCGTACCACGACTCGAAGTAAGCGTTCTCCTCATCGAGATAGGCCAGTACATCGGTGTCTTCGACCTGCGGGTAGCCCGGGTCCTGCAACCAAAAATAAGGATCGTCCAGATCAACACCGTGATAACTGTGGCGATAGGGGCGCCGCTGGGCGACGGGTGGTGGCTTTGCGCTCATGGATTGGCTCTGGCTCGGCTGTTTGTGAGGTCGCAGAGCATTCATCAGCGGTCAAGGGATTGCAATGTGGGTGCCTTGTTGATGGCCGCGCCCTCTATCCTGTCGCTTCCAAGTTGATGTTCTGCGGGCGAAGATAGCCGACGCAAAACCCGTCACCGGAGTAGAACCATGGCTCACCTACCACCTCTCGAAATGCACGAGTTAGAAGAGTTGAAACCGATCCTAGCCATGTCCGAGGCGACCATGGGATTCGTACCCAACAGCATGCGCACCATGGCCCACATGCGGCAGTTGCCTGTCGCTTTTTCGGTGCTATTCGGCACAGTGATGGGGGCAGATGTGAAAGTGCTGATGGAAAACATGCTCAAGGTTGCGCCGCAGCAGAATGCGCCTCAGGAGAACCTACCCGCTGATTTGCTACAGCTTGTCGCCTACTGTGTCAGCATCAGCGCTGGCTGTCGCTACTGCCAAGCTCATACCGGGCACAACACCGCGCGCATGAGTGACGCCCCAGATGCCCAGGCCGAAAAGCGCGCGCAGGTGTTGCTGTACGACACCGCAGACTGTTTTAGCGATGCCGAGCGCGCGGTCATCGCGCTGGCGCTAGCAGCCGGCGAGGTGCCCAATGCGGCAACTCAGCATCACTTTGATGCTTTAACGGAGCACTTTTCCAAGCGTCAGATCACGCAAATAACTGCAGTGATATCAGCCTTTGGTTTCTTGAATCGTTGGAACGATACGGTGGCTACAGCGCTAGAGGCGCAGCCAACAGAATTCGCGCAGCGTGAGTTGTCTGCGGGCGGTTGGCAGTTAGGTAAGCACGGTTAGGCTTATGTGCGGCAGACTGAACCTACAGGCCACCCAGCTGACCCAGCTGTTGCTGTCGATCCTGCAACAGACCTATCCCGGTGAGGACGACTACAACACGGCCCCCACCCAAACCCTACCGGTGATTCGCAGCGGTGCAGACGGTCGGCTGGAATGTCTACCCATGCGCTGGTGGTTAACGCCAAGCTGGTCCCAAGGCCCGTCAACCCAGTACAGTATGTTCAACGCCAAGGTTGAGACTGCGGCCAAAAGTCCGGCGTTCAAAATACCCTTTGCCAAGCAACGTTGTGTGATTCCGGTAACCGGCTTTTACGAATGGCACCGTAGGGCGGGACGCAAACAACCTTTTTTGATCTGCGATCAGGCCCAAGAGGGCTTGCTGTTGGCTGGCTTGTGGGATGCATGGCGCCCAAGAGGCGGCGCTGGCGAAGCGGCTGAGTTACTGAGTTTTACTTTGTTAACGAGTGCTGCTCACGAAAATATGCGTGAGCTGCATCATCGCCAACCCATCTTCTTGACCAAGGAACAGGCTCTGCAGTGGCTGGAACCCAGTAACGATACTGAACGCATGGCAACTGATTTGGCATCGTCGCTGCCGGTACCTCTGCGCATGACGCCGGTCAGCAGCGAGGTGAATAATGCTCGCAACAAAAGCCCGCGATGCGCACAATCACTTGCCCCGCCTTTTGCTGTAACCGCAGATATCCCCTTCCGTGTCGAAGATATGGGTACTATCCGTCAAACGAAACCAAACGGGCAGGAGAGCTTCATTGCTGATTCGTAAAGGTCTGTGGACTGCAAAGGGAAGTGTCGTATTCGAAGGCAGCAGTCTCGGCGTGCCCACTGAGGTAGATCTTGAGATTGTCGAAGACCAAGACGGTCTCACGCTCACCGGTACCATTGAAGGCGCGGGCAAAGGCGACGTTTCTATCCGTATCGGTGCGGACGATGCAGGCACCTATGTGGTGGACGCGCGTATCGGATCTCTAGCCCTAGACGGCATCGCCAAACTCGAAAGCGAACCCAATGTCTGTCTTTTGTGGAACGTCGGCCAAACCCAATCCGCTACCGCGAATTTGTTCGTAGTGGATACCGGTATCGGTTGCCGTGGTTTTTTTCGTGAAGCAGGCAAAACCGTGACGTGGGAGATACTGTTTAGGCCCACCCAACAAGTGGTGTCTGGCGACAATGTTGTGTCGCTAATGCGGCGTCGATAAGTCTTGTAGCCCTCAAGCTGCCTCATTCAAGTAAGGCGTCACGACCTGCGCACTTTGCTGCGCCAGCACCTGCTGCAGCGCGTCGAAATTAGCCTCAGCAAAAATCAAACGTTCGCCAGCGCTGTTGGCGATGCAGTAGAGGGTGTGCGACATCAGCTGAATGTCGACATCGTCGCGAAGTTGACCGGTACCCTGTGCCAGCCGAAGCAGCTGGTAGTAATAGCTGTCGCCGCTTTGATCCACCAATTCCATGATGCGCGCGCCGCTCTTACTGCCATCGCGGCCCGGCGCGAAGTAGCTGCTGAGTAAAAACCACCATTGTGGGTCGGTGGCCTGAATCAGCGCGAAGCGTGTTGCATTGATCTCGTTAATGCTGGCCAGCAAATCACCCCGATAGTTTTTGATGATCGCCAGCAGGGCGTCTTCGGGGCCTACATAGGTGTCGACGATCAGGGCGCGCACGATCTCAGCTTTTGACGGAAAGTAGTTGTACAGCGTTTGGTAACTGACCTCTGCGGCCTTGGCGATTTCACGCGTGGTCAGATCCTGCCAATTTGAGGTGGCGGCCAAGGCTTTGGCTGCAGTCAAAATGGCAGCTCGTGTTTTTTGGCGGTTAAGCTGTCGCAGTGACATAAATCACCTAAAAGTTGATAAGGTCAAAAAATAGATCGCATCCAGCTTCTTTGCAATTCCCTTTCTCGCTGGCTACTCTGAGCGCGCACTTTGACTGACCTAGTTTTAGGTATATTTGTTGGCGTATTTGTTGGCATGGGGAGAGCACGATGGCGACGATTTTCAGGCAGCAGCTCGCGCTTTGTTGGCAATCAATTATCGGTTTGATAAGCGTTTGCGGCATCGCGCTAATTGTCTTCGTCGCATCAACATCGACCCACGCCAGCGAGCAACTAGACGTGGTGGCCTTAGTCACAGATTCCATCGATCAAACCCGCGGCCTGTCTTCTTACGCGGAAATGTCCATGCTCATCAAACGTCCGAGTTGGCAGCGCAAATCCACACTCAAGGCTTGGACGCGCGGTCGTGAGGATGCGCTGATTCGCTTTGTTGCGCCCACTCGTGATGCTGGCAACGCGTTGCTCAAACAAGGCGAGCGGATGTGGACATACACACCCAAACTCAACAAAAGCATTCGCCTGCCCGGCGGCATGATGTCGCAAAGTTGGGCTGGTTCGGATTTCTCCTATAACGACATGTCACGCAGTGACAAATGGCTGCGTGAGTACACCTTGGAGCATGTGGCTACGGAACGCGACGGCGCGCTAAAAGTCTATGTCATTGACGCCATACCTCGCGAAGACGCGGCGGTGGTGTGGGGTAAGGAACAGCTACGTATTCGCGAAGACCTCGTGCTCGTTGAGATGTCGTATTTTGACCAAGACATGCAGCCCGTGCGCCGTATGAAGTCACTGGAAATAGGCCAGCTCGGTGGTCGAATCATGGCAACCCGCATGCGCATGCAAGACGTGGCAAAACCCGATCAGTACACCGAACTTGAGTACCTAGACATGGACTTCGACGTCGATGTGCCCGACCGCATGTTCACCTTGTTTTCGCTGCAGTCGGGTCGCAACCGTTGATACGCCTCGCTTGGCGAAACTTACTGCGTAACAAGGCGCGCACGTGGCTTACCGCTGGTGGTATTGGTTTTTCGGTACTGTTGGTGTCCTTTGCCATGAGCATGCAGTCTGGCAGCTACGAAATCATGATCGACTCGGCGACGCGTTATTTCTCCGGCCATGGTCAGGTTAGCGACGCATCGTATATCGACCAGCCAAGATTCGAGCGGACCGTACCGAATGCTGCGGCGCTGCAGGCGGAGCTAGAAACCATTGAAGGCCTTGCGGTCATGCCACGCGTGCGGGCATTTGCTGTGGTTTCTATGGGCGAGAAATCCCTCGGCGGCATGGTGATGGGCGTTGATTTTGCCGCCGAAACGCGGTTCCTAGATATTTACGACAACGTCATCGAGGGCCAACTTCCCAGCGCATCCGACGAGGCGCTCATTGGCTCGTCCATGGCACGTAACTTGGGTGCGAGGGTTGGCGACGAGTTGATCGTGCTGGGTTCTGGCAAGCAAGGCGCCGTCGCGGCGGCCATCTTTATCATCACGGGCATTGTCGAAACCGGTCAGGTGGAACTTGATCGCACCTTGGTGTTCGCGCCCATTACCGGCGTCGCCGAAGCGTTTTACCTGCAGGACGAAGCCCACATGCTGCTGTTGATGGTTGAAGACCTCAGCCAGCTCAGCGCCATTGGCGCGCAGATTGAAACCAAGCTCACCGCGCCATTGACGCTGCAAACCTGGCAGCAGCTTATGCCCATGATTGAGCAGTCAATCGAGCTTGATAAGGCCGGCGCCCAGCTTTTCTATTCGCTGCTGTTGATCTTGGTGGTGTTCGCCGTGGTCAATACCTTTGTCATGGTGCTGTTCGAGCGCACCCGGGAATTCGGCCTATTTATGGCGCTCGGCATGCGTCCTTGGCAGGTGATTGGGCAGGTGCAGTTTGAAGCCCTGCTGCTCAGCTTATTAGGCGTAACGCTTGGGCTGGCGCTGGCGGTACCGCTCATTAACTACCTGAGCGCCGTTGGTATTCCGCTGGACCAGATGGGCGGCGAGGAGGCGGTGCGGCAAATGCAAATGGGCTCTTTTGATCGCCTGTTTCCGAGGGCGACCTTCACCAGCTTATTGACCGCGCCAATGGTGATGATTGTCGGCACCCAGCTGGCCGCCTTGGTCAGTACCGTGCGTGTGCGGGGAATTCACCCAGTCGCTGCGCTGCGAGTGGAGTAGGGCATGCTCGGAACATTAACGCTTCTGTTCAACCTCAGTCTTCGTAACATTGTGCGCTACCGACGACGCAACTTTTTTCTCTTTGCTGCCATCGCCATTGCCGTGGGTGGCACGACGCTGTCCAACTCACTCATACGGGGCTGGCAGGTCGATATGCTGCAAACTGCGGTGTCTGGGTTAAGCGGCCACATGAAAATGCAGGCTCCGGGATTCGCCGATGATCCCAGTTTGCAGCACGCTTTTTCAGCAGGCACGTCGATAGCGCTAGATCCACAGTTACCCATTGTTGGCATCGCCAAGCGCATTAATCTGCCGGCGGTGATCAGCAGCGAGCGCGAAACTCGCGGTGTGGCGATGATCGGCATCGATCCAGCCGACGAGGGCATCTCGCTGTACCGAGACTTTGAGATTGCAGGCGAAACCCTGAGCGGGCCAGAAGACGGTCGATTGCTCATCGGCAAGGCGCTAGCTGAAACTTTGCAGACGAAAGTAGGCCGCCGAGTGGTGATCATTGTCGAAGGCGCAGATGGTAAAAGCAGGGAGCGTGGCTACCGAATTGCCGGTGTTTTCGATGCACCCATGGAATGGTCTGAGACCATGCTGGCGTTCACAGGACTCGAGGCGTTGCAGCAAGTCTTGGGCACCCAGCGACTCGTCGATCCGATTACAGAGCTGTCTGTGGTGCTGCAATCTGACGAAGACAGGCCCCAAGCGGCTGCGCAGCTAGTGCGCCAGCATCCACAATTGGTGGTGAAAGACTGGCGACAGATGCAGCCGCAGATTGCGGAAATTGTCGACCTTGTCGATGCCACCATGGTGATTTGGTTCTTCCTCATTATGAGTGCGCTGACCTTTGGCCTCGTCAACACGCTTATTGCGACGGTCATGCAGCGCACGCAGGAGTTGGGCATGTTGCGCGCGCTGGGCATGAACAAACAGCTACTGCTCATTCAGGTCGTCATGGAGTGCGTCGGCATCATGATCGTCGGAGTGGTTGCGGGCCTATTACTGGGCGTAGCCCTCGTCTTCGCCTTAGGTGATGGCATTGATTTATCCGCTTTCAGTCAAAGTGTCGAAGCCTTTGGCATGAGCACGCTGCTGAAGCCGGTGCTCACCGTTGAAGACCTGTTGCTTTACGGCGGCCTAAGCGTGCTAGTAGGGCTGTTCGCTAGCTTTTTCCCAGCCCGACGGGCGCTAAAAATTTCGCCGTTAATGGCGATGAACAGGTAACGAGAGCTGCTGCAAAGCCGCACCCATTAATTGGAATTCGCCAACATGACCGATAGCCAAACTCAATCCGCGCCAGTTGTGCTTTGTCAAAACGTGCAGCGCATTTACCAGCAAGAAAGCGTGCCGGTGTACGCCCTGCGCGGAGCTAGCCTCGCCATCGAATCGGGAGAATTCGTCAGCTTGGCGGGGCCGTCTGGCTCTGGA
>SHAE01000050.1 GCA_004213835.1 OM182 bacterium
GCTCGTCAACTTATCGCTCGTTAGCTCAACAGCGGGCAGTGGTGGCGCAAGAGCTTGAGGTGGCTTCGCTGCCTCGTTTTGGGAATGTTTGCGAGGCGGTTCAAGACATCGCTGCAGAATTGAATTTTGACCATGACGGACAAGCTAGGGTCAAAGTCAGTGGGCGGGTGCACTGCAAAGCGCAGCTCGCCTGCCATCGCTGTGACGAAAACGTTTGGCGTGACGTTGACTGTAGCTTCGCGAGTGTAATCGCGTTCGACGAAGAGCAGGCCGATGCGTGGAGCGGGCTTGACCCGAGTTTGGATATTCTGGTGGTAGCTGGTGTCAATCTAGACATGGTGGAACTGGTCGAAGATGAACTGCTATTGGCTTTGCCAGATCGGGTTTGCACAGACGACGATTGCGCACATATGCCAGTGATGCGTTACGGAGAAACGGCTGGCGACGATGCAGAGTCGCAGGGCAGCGAGGAAGCGTCGAGACGTTTTCCCTTCGCAGGGTTGAAAGAGGCAATACAGGCCAGCGATAAAGAACAGGATTAGGCACTTCGCGTACAAACCCGCGTGAGTGCGAAGTACAGCAGCAGTGAAAGGCAGAACAAATCGTCTTTTTGGCTGCGAGCGAATAAGACGAAAGCACAACGAAAGTAACAGTTAAGGATAGTCGAAATGGCAGTACAAAAAAGCAAGGTGACGCGATCACGTCGCGGCCAGCGTCGCTCCCACGATTCTCTCAGCGCTCCAACGCTGTCGGTTGAAACCACGTCAGGCGAAACCCATCGTCGGCATCATGTTAGCGCTGATGGTTTTTACCGTGGCAAGCAGGTAATGCCTGATAAGAGCTAACACCTCTCAGCCGGCTGACTGGCGCCAGCAACACGCGGCATATCGCGAGTTTTTAGCCTTTGTAAACAGCTAGCCGGTTGATCACACAGCTCCAAGTGCCATTCGCCAACGCTCTGATGCCATGAAGATTGCTATCGACCTTATGGGTGGTGAGGGCTGTGGCGAGCAGAATCTCGAAGGCTGCCTAGCCTATCCATATCCAGAAGAACTGATCGTCATTGGCGATCTGGCTCGACTTGACCAGCAAAAGATCAATTCACTGGTCGAGAGAGGCACGCAACTGCGACCCTGCGCCGCCGCGTTAACAGGTAACGAAAGCCCAAGAGCCTTACTCAAGCGCTCTCATGACTCCTCCCTTGCCATTGGTATGCAGATGCTGGCAGACAGAAAGACGGATGCCCTTGTGAGTTCAGCCGATACGAAGGCGATGATGGTACTGGGGCGTAGCGTTCTGGGTACGGTGGCTGGACTGTATCGGCCAGCGATTGCTAAGGCTTTTCAAGGTCCGCGCGGACAGTTTTATATGCTGGATTTGGGCGCCAATGTGCATTGCTCGCCGCACTTGTTGCGACAATTTGGCCGACTTGGCAGCGCACTGCAGTCGACGCACCAGCTACCTGCCGCAGCAGCGACAGAAGATATTGGGGCGGGCCCGGATGCGACGCCCCGCGTGGGTTTGTTGAACATCGGCGTAGAACGCGGTAAGGGTACTGGCGACATTAATCGAGCAATCAGCCTGTTCGAGCAGGACAACTGCATAAACTGTATCGGTTTTATCGAGCCCAGCGAGTTATTTTCTGGTCGAGCCGATGTCATTGTTTGTGACGGCTACACTGGCAATCTGGTTCTCAAAACGATTGAGAGCATGGCGGGTTTTTTGCGCGGCCAGTTAACCGAATTGGCCAGTGAAACAGACTATGGAGAGCTTTCGGCTCAGATCGATGCAGACCGGTACAATGGTGCCCTATTCGCGGGGTTGAACGGCGTTGTTGTGAAGAGCCACGGCAGCGCCTCCAAGCGCGGCTTTGCCCACGCTATCCTGCAAGGGCGAGAATATGTCGCAAGTCAGTTGCCGATGGCCTGTGAGCAGATGCTGGCTCGCGAGTAATCGGACCTGCACGCAGATAGAAAATGTTGTGCTCAAGATGTGGCGATGGAGAACAGACGGTGAGGAGAGGTTGATATGAGTAGTAGTGGAACCATTGCGGCAATTTTTCCCGGGCAGGGGGCACAAAGTGTCGGCATGCTCGGTGATTTGGCAGCAGAGCACCCGTCAATTGAATCTCGGTTCGCCGAAGCGTCTGAGGTGCTGGGCTTCGATCTCTGGGCGATGACGCAAGAGGGACCTGCTGAACAGCTCGGTCAAACAGAGAATACTCAGCCTGCACTGCTGGTTGCTAGCGTCGCGCTTTGGGATTTGTGGCCCAATGCCCAAGAGAAAATAAGCGTCATGTCTGGTCACAGCCTTGGCGAGTACTCCGCACTGGTTTGTGCTGGCGCTATGAGCTTTACCGATGGCGTTGCCCTAGTGCGCAAACGTGGTGAACTGATGCAGGCGGCGGTGCCGAATGGCGAGGGTTCTATGGCCGCGGTGCTGGGTCTGGATGATGAAGCGATTGCGCAGTGCTGCGAAGGGATAGACGGCGAGGTAAGTGCGGCGAATTTCAATGCGCCGGGCCAAGTGGTCATTGCCGGAGAGTCTGCAGCGGTGAATGCCGCAATAGATGCCTGTAAGGCTGCAGGCGCTAAACGCGCGGTGCCACTGGATGTGAGCGGGCCTTTTCATTCACGACTGATGCAGGCGGCGGCGGCAGACTTTGCCAGTGCCTTGGCGGCCATTGAGTTGACCATGCCTCGTGTGCCTGTGATTCAAAACGTCCACGCCAGCGCAGCAAGCTCCGTGGATGAAATACGCACATTACTGGTAGAGCAACTGTATTCGCCTGTGCGTTGGACAGCTTGTGTAAACAGCATGGTAGACAGCGGGGTGGAACAATTCGTTGAATGTGGCCCGGGCAGTGTGCTGACCGGCCTAGTCAAACGCATTTCTCGTGCTACGCCCACCATAGGCTTATCCAGCGCATCCGGTGTGGAAGCCGCCCAACAGCTATAGCGGGCGATACCTAACATACGAGGTTGATATGTCAGAAAAAATAACGGCACTGGTCACTGGCGCTAGCCGAGGAATTGGCGCAGCTATCGCTGGACAGCTCGCCGAGGACGGTTTTTTTGTGGTGGGTACAGCAACATCACAAATGGGCGCTGAAGCGATTACTGAGCATCTGGCAGGCAGGGGTGCGGGTATCCGGCTGGATGTTGCAGACCCCGACTCGGTTGCCAGCGCTGTCGGGCAAGTGAACGAAATGGGTTCGGTGCCCTTGGTTCTGGTGAACAATGCGGGAATCACTAAGGATAATCTGCTCATGCGTATGTCAGATGCGGAGTGGTCCGAGGTGATCGATACAAACTTGTCTGGGTCATTTCGTGTAACCAAACCGCTGCTTCGCGGGATGCTGAAAGCCCGCTGGGGCAGGGTGATCAACGTCGGCAGTGTCGTCGGCCGGTTGGGCAATCCCGGGCAAGGCAATTACGTCGCCAGTAAGGCCGGATTAGAGGGCTTTACGCGTTCTCTGGCCATGGAGGTTGCCTCTCGCGGTATTACGGTGAATGCGGTAGCACCGGGATTTATTGAAACCGACATGACCGAGGCGCTGTCAGACGAACAAAGTGCCGCTATGTTGGAACGCATACCCTTGGGCCGAATGGGATCAACGAAAGAAATCGCCGCCACAGTGAGTTTTTTGTGTTCGCAGCAGGCGGGATACATCACCGGGCAGACTCTGCAGGTGAATGGCGGCCTATTTTTTGGCTAAAAGCGCACAGCATTTTCAGACAGCGCCGCAGACATTATGAACGGGCTGCGATAGGTGCTTTGCAAATCCCGTGGTTGGCTTCAAGCATTGAGAAAATGGCGAGAAATCAATGAGATATTGTGAAGAGCATCGCAGAAAATGCCTGTATTTCCGGCGCGATAGTTTGCTTGAATTGGCTATAGCGCATCTATAGAATGCGCACGCTTCGCGCCCAACACTACTGAGGGAGTATCTAGACGCATGAGCAATATTGAAGAACGAGTTAAGAAGCTGATTTGCGAGCAGCTGGGAGTAAAGGAAGAGGAAGTGCAGAGTGACGCTTCCTTCGTCGAGGACCTAGGCGCAGATTCGCTAGACACGGTCGAGTTGGTCATGGCTCTTGAGGAAGAGTTTGAGACCGAAATTCCCGATGAAGAAGCGGAGAAAATTACGACGGTCAAGGAAGCAATCGACTACATCCTTGCGCATCAGTAAACCGACATTGCAGCAACCGGGGTCTGCGAGGCGATAACAGCCTTAGCCCGATGATTCTGCTAGCCAACCCAAACTGATCAAAAAACCGAAAAAAAGGGCGCCTGCGCCCCTTTTTTTTGCCCGCTTGTTGCATCATCAGTGCGCTAATTTCATCATCCGAGCATTGCAGCGAACCATCGACCTGGATAATTGAAAATGACCAAACGCAGAGTAGTCGTCACCGGCATGGGAATGATTAGCCCAATTGGCCATACCGTCGAGGAGTCATGGCAGGCTGCAGTAGCCGGCCGCAGCGGCATTGGATTGAACGAGTCCTTTGATACAACAGATTACTCGGTGAAGATCTGCGGCAGTGTTCGGGATTTTGATATTTCGGCCTACATGAACCCCAAGGAAGCGCGGCGCATTGATGACTTTATCCAGCTGGGCATTGCTGCCGCTGGGCAAGCGATTAAAGACGCTGGATTGGCGTCCCATCCCAGCGATGCTGATCGTATCGGCGTAGCCATTGGGTCAGGTATCGGCGGCATCAATACTATTGAGTCAACTCATGACACGCTGCTCAAAAGCGGTCCTAGAAGGGTCTCACCGTTTTTCGTTCCCGGCGTCGTCATCAACATGATCTCCGGCAACGTCTCCATCGAATACGGTTTCAAGGGGCCAAATATCGCCGTGGTCACAGCCTGTACCACAGGCACTCATAACATCGGTTTTGGTGCCCGCATGATCCAGTACGGTGATGCAGACGTCATGGTGGTCGGCGGCGCCGAAGCTGCCACATCACCCATAACGGTGGCAGGTTTTGCTTCCATGCGCGCGTTGTCGAGCCGCAATGATGAGCCAGAAAAAGCCAGTCGCCCCTGGGATGAGGATCGCGACGGATTCGTACTGGGTGAGGGTGCCGGTGTGCTAGTGCTGGAAGAATATGAGCGCGCCAAGTCACGAGGTGCACAGATTTATGGTGAGGTTTTGGGCTTTGGTATGAGCGCTGACGCATTTCATATTACCGGGCCAGCAGAAAACGGCGAGGGTGGTGCTACCGCCATGCGCAATGCGCTTAAGGATGCTGAACTTAACCCGGATGAGTTGGGCTACTTGAATGCCCACGGTACCTCAACACCCTTGGGTGATGTGGCTGAGACCAAGGGTGTGAAGAGCGTTTTTGGTGATGACACTAAGCTGATGGTGAGTTCAACCAAATCCATGATCGGCCACTTGCTGGGAGCCGCGGGTTCTGTAGAGGCCATTTTCACGCTGAAATCTCTGCAAGAACAGGTGGTTGCACCGACGATTAACCTCGACAATCCCGGTGAGGGCTGCGATCTGGACTACGTACCGAATCAGGCGCGCGACGTCGACATAACGTCTGCAGCGAGCAATTCCTTCGGATTTGGTGGTACTAACGGAACCTTGGTCTTCGGTAAAATTTAGCCCTAGTGGGTGCGGGTGTGGTCAAACCTGTCAACACGCGGCGGTTACGGGCTTTGGCTGCTCTGGCGCTGCTTGTCTTGGCTTCTCCGGTCTTTTATTTCCTGCAGATTTGGCCTGAGCAAAAGTCCGACCACCAAGCGGTGGTGTTTAACATCGCTCAAGGGGCCTCACTCACTCAGGTGGCCGACGAGCTAACTGCCCTTGGCTTGACCGATAGCCCCGTTCTGTTTCGTCTTTATGCTTCGCTCTCTGGCTCTGATCGCGAATTGCGCGCAGGTACCTATGAGGTGCCGAGCCGACAGAATGCTCGAGAATTGCTCGCATTGTTTTCCAGCGGCAAGGTTCAGCAACACGCCATACGTCTACCCGAGGGTATGAATTTGCGCGTAGTTTCGTCGCTGCTGGCCGAGCAGGCGGTACTCGAGCATCGCTCTACTGGCTGGCAACACCTACAAGACGAGCTGGACCTAGAGCTTCCCTTTGCTGAAGGAGCCTTCTTCCCAGATACATATTTTGTCTCCGCAGGGGCCTCGGATTTGAGTGTGCTGCAGCGAGCTCACAAAGCGATGCTGGCGCAGCTGCGAAGCGCGTGGAATGCCCGAGCGGACAATCTGGCGGTGCAGACACCGGCGCAGGCGCTGATATTGGCGTCGATCATCGAAAAAGAAAGCGACGCACCCCAGGACAGGCGTCAGATCAGCCAAGTTTTTCACTTGCGGCTGAAGAAAAATATGAAACTGCAAACAGATCCTACGGTGATCTATGCCCTTGGTGAGGCTTTTGATGGCGATATTCGCCGCCGCGATCTTCGGGTTGATTCACCCTTCAACACCTATCGGTATAAGGGGTTGCCACCCACCCCGATCGCGCTACCCTCTCGAGCCTCCATCGAAGCGGCAGTAAATCCCGCGGATGGCGATTACCTGTATTTTGTGGCGCGAGGCGATGGCACTAGCCAGTTCTCGCGCACACTAGAGGAGCACAATGCGGCCGTGCGTCGATATCAACTGTCCAGAGGTGGCCCATGAGGGGGCAATTCATCACGCTTGAAGGCTCCGAGGGGGCTGGCAAGTCCACCAATGTCGATTCCGTTTGTGCAACCCTCGATAACGCTGGGATTCGTTATCTGCGCACCCGAGAACCCGGGGGGACACCGATGGCTGAAGCTCTTCGCGAGTCCATGTTGCATAAGTGGGAGGAGCAAGTAGATGCGCTTGCGGAACTGCTGCTGGTGTTTGCTGCGCGGGCCCAGCATTTGACCAATGTCATTGAGCCCGCCTTGGATCGTGGTCAATGGGTGGTTTGTGACCGTTTCACCGACGCCTCGTTCGCCTATCAAGGATACGGTCGGCAACTCGACTTGGAAAAGCTCGAAACTCTGGAGTCTTGGGTACATGGCAGTTTGCAGCCAGATCTGTCTCTTTACTTAGATCTGGAGCCAGATATTGCCGAGGCGCGCATCGCTGAACGCGAAAAAGATCGGATGGAAGAAGAGCAACGAGCGTTCTTTATCCGGGTTCGCGAGGGATATTTGGCACGGGCTAAGCAGTTTGAGCGCATCGTGACGATCAACGCGGGGCAACCCTTAGCTGCAGTGCAGGCGGATGTATGCACCGCGATCAACCGTTTCATCGAAGATTCAACCGTCCGAGCTGGACGCGATGTCTGAACCATATCCGTGGCACGGCGAGGTACTGCTCGCGATCGCCCAGCGATTGCAGCAGGGTGCGCTGCCTGCGGCCATCGGGCTCTCCGCCGCTGAGGGCTGGGGCGGTCGTGCTTTATTGTCTGCGGCCACACTACTGTTATTGGAATTGCCCGCAGACAAAGACCCCGAAGAACTTGCACACCCGGATTTTCGCTGGGTCGCGCCAGAGGGCGCGGCGATCAAGATCGATCAAATCCGTGCGTTGAATGCTTTTGCGGTACAAACGTCACAAATCGCGCCCCGTAAGGTAGTCGCTGTGCTCGATGCTCATTTGATGAACGTTAATGCGGCAAACACCTTGCTCAAAACCCTGGAAGAACCGCCGCCGAACACCCACATACTGCTGTGCACGCCATACTGGAACCGCTTGCTCCCCACCATTCGTAGCCGCTGCCAGTCTTATCAGGTGCAAGCCGGGGTAGGGCAAGCCGAAGCTTGGTTGCAGCAGCAGGCAGTGCCTTTTTCTCCCCAGCGTTTTGCCCAAGCAGGTTACGCCCCCCTGACGATGCGAGATCAATTTGCCGAGCTAGACGTAGATGCGTGGATCAACAAAGTAGCCACTGCCTCGCAGTTTGGCGAGTTAGTTAATGACGCAATTGAAACAGGCGCCCCGCTGCTACTAGCGGCTTGGTACCGAGTGCTGATCCAGCAGCAGAGTAAGCAGCCTAATCGCGTGCTGCTCGCCTTTGCGGAAGAACTGATCGACACCCGCCGTATGATTGAAACGTCCAACTCAACGAATATTCGCCTCGCTCTGGAGCGCCTATTTCATCTATGGCAGCAGGTCAGCAAACGTTTGCCGCGCCAGGCCGGCTGAGCCATCAATAAGAACCCAAGAAGGATCCAAGAAGAATCTTGCCATGTTGATTGATTCCCACTGCCACCTAAATTATCTCGACGATCCAGACGGCGCGATAGAGCGCGCTAGGCAAAGTGGCGTGACCACCTGTTTGTGTATCAGCGTCGATGAAGACGGCTATGCCGGTGTAAAAGCCCTCGCCGACACCCATGAAGATGTTTGGGCAACCGCCGGTGTTCACCCAGATGCTGCCGAGGGCAACCTTGATTGGATTGAGGCAGAGCTAAGTCAGCCGCGTGTGGTAGCGGTTGGCGAAACGGGACTGGATTATTTTCACGCTGAAGATCCAGCCGTGCAGGCACGGCAGCGAGAGGCGTTTGCTCATCAGTTGGACCTAGGGGCGAAACACGCCTTACCGGTAATCGTCCATACCCGGCAGGCCGAGGTGGATACGCTAGATTTGCTGCGGGCTCATGCGGGGGCGCATGGCGTCCTGCACTGCTTTACCGAGTCTTGGTCGATGGCAAAGCAGGCATTAGACATGGGGTTTTTTATTTCGATCTCCGGCATCGTGACGTTCAAAAATGCAGACAATGTGCGTGAGGTTGCCGCCCAGGTTCCTGCGGATCGATTGCTGATTGAAACCGACGCGCCGTTTCTTGCGCCAGTACCCAAACGCGGCAAGACAAATGAGCCTGCCTTCGTCGCGCATACGGCGGCATTTCTCGCCGAGTTGCGCGGGGTTGATGTTGCAGACCTGTGCGAGCAAACCGGTCAGAACTTCGTGCAGTTATTTGGCTGTGGCCAGTGAGTGTGCCCGCTACAGCGATCGGTTGAAGAAGCTCAAAATCGTATTGAATCGGTGGATCGAAACATGGGTTTCTTGCATGGAATGCTTCGCACCAGGGTAGGTCATAAGTTCAAAGGATTTGCCGAGCTTTTGCAGTTCTGACATGAGCATGGTGCTGTGGGTAAACAATACGTTGTCATCGGCCATGCCGTGCATCAGTAGCAATGGGCGTTCGAGCTTTGGCAGATGCGCAATGACACTGCTGGTAGCGTAAGCCTCAGCAGCCTCCTCAGGAAGACCCATAAAACGCTCAGTATAGTGAGAATCGTAAAGCTGCCAATCGGCAACCGGGGCTACGGCAACCCCTGCTGCGAAGTGTTCGCCTGCCTGACATAGGCACATCAAACTCATATAGCCGCCATAGCTATGGCCAAAGACACCAACGCGCTTAAGGTCAGCCCACGACTCGTTGGCCAGCACACTCAAGCCTGACAGTTGATCGTCTACCTCGATGCTACCCATGCGTTTGTAGAGGCCTGCCTCGAACAGCCGACCTCGATTCGTCGACCCTCGGTTGTCGAGCTCCAGCACACCGTATCCTTGCTGAGCGAACATCTGAACCAGCAGCGTACCCCAGTCGCGGCGCACTTTTTGCGCACCGGGTCCGCCATAGACATACACGATCGTAGGGTGCTTGCCGTTGGGTGCTGCGGGTGGGGTTAGGCGGTAGTGCAGGGCATGCCCATTCGCCTCGATGACGCCAAAACGCGGCATAACATGGTTTGCCGCGAACGGCGCGTAGCGATGATCTTTGTCGATGAGTTCTTGGTACAGAATGTGCTCGCTGGGCGAGTCGGTCTGTGTTTCTGGCGCATGCGCCACATCCAAGGTCATTGTGTTAACGGAGATTCTTGCCGGCACCGTCGGGCTGCAGAAACGATCAATGAACAGTTTTCTGCTCTTGTGCACGGTAACTTCGTGCACACCGTCGTCATGGGTTAGTTGGCCGTAGCCTGAACCGTCGAGGGCCAGCCAAAACAGATGATTGTCGATAGGTGAGGCGTCCCAGCCAGAGACGTAGGCAAAGTTATCGTCGCTGCAGTGAATCTGATTAATATGCGATGGCCCCAGCAGCCGGCGGACTGCAGCATCAACGCCGATGACGATGACGATGGCCTGCCGTTGCCCTTGATCTTCGGTGGAAAACAGCAGATCCCCACAACTTAGCTGTTGCAGATCATCGGTCAGGTTGATCCACGTGGTCGAAGTCTCGCGATAAAGCTCTTGCCATTTGCGCTGCGCAAAGTTGAATGAGGAGAGCACCAGTGTTTGCTGCAAGCGATCTTGGGTAAGAATGCACAAACCGTCCTGCACGGGTAGCACGCGCGCCAAATAAGCATCGTGTGTTACCAATCCGTTCTGCCAGATTCTCTGCGACTCACCGCTATGCGTGTCGAGGACATGCAAGGACACGTCTGGGTTAGTCTCTCCTGCATAGGGATAACGTTGGGCAATGGTGCGACTGCCGTTGCCGTCGATCTCCATGCGGTGGCTGACGCGCACTGGAGAATCATCATTACGACAGTAGATTAAGTAGCGCTCACACGCCGACCACCAGGCACCAGCGAAACGGTGCATCTCCTCTGCCGCCAAGAAATCTGGCAGGCCGTAAGTTATACAGTCATCCGCGTCATGGCTCACTTGAACTTCGGCGCCCGCACTTTGCAGGTCTTGGTAAAACAGATTGCCGCTGCGTACATAGCTGATCAGCGTGCCGCTGGAGCTTGGGTTAAAACCGCTGTAGCGGTTCTCATTCGATGTGATCTGGGTGATCGACTCGCTGCCAAAATCATGTTTCAAATATGCCTGACCATCCGCATAGAGCGCGATTGAGCCCGATTCGCCGATCCATTGATAGTGCGTAATGCCGAAGGTGAATTGGCGTTTGCGCTCGCGCTCGGCGCGTTCAACGTCACTTAACTCGGTAACACTCTCGTCGGCTTGGGCATCAAGTTGTAGGGCTAAAGCAATCGGTACCTCGGCTTCGCTTTGTCGGTCGAAACACCACAGGTCCAAGGTCGTTGGCGCAGCCTCGGAGCCGCGCAAATAGCTGATATATCTGCCGCAAGGTGAAAACTTGTGTTGGCTGGGTAGTGAAGGTCTGAGGCCCGGCGGCGTGAAGAGATCTGTAGGCGTTAGCCGCGATATCGACTCTTGCATCATGTTGCTGCGGCTTCAGAAATCTTGGCGAAGGCATCTCGCGTCAAATTTTCCACGCCTGCACCCGCGGGCAGGATTCGGACATTATCTTCAATACGGATACCACCAAATGGAGTAAGCAAGTTGACTAACGACCAATCTATGGGGGCGCCGTCGACCTGTTTTTTCTCAAGCAACATAGGAATGAAATACAAACCCGGTTCGACAGTGATCACCATGTCCTGTGCCAGCGGACGCGTAAGTCGAAGCGACGCATAGGGTTCCGGTGGGGGTTGGGTATGACCGTCGATGTCGAGTTGCTGGCCGCCAACATCGTGCACCTGGATGCCTAGCAGATGGCCAAGACCATGGGGGCAGAAAGGCACGGTCAGTTGCGAGGTGAAAGCCTCCTCGGGATCGCATGTGAGGATGCCGGTGTCGACCAGTATTTCTGCCAGCGAACGGTGCATGGCGGCCTGTAGGTCGACGTAATTGGCTCCCGGCACCACTTGATCAATCAGGGCGTCCTGGTGAGTCTGCATCCGTGCGAGAAGCTCAGAGAAAAGATCGGCTGCCTCCTGTGAATAACAACGCGGCCCAATATAGGTACGCGTAATGTCGCTGGCATACCCGTCAACATTGGCTCCGGCATCAATCAACAAACTGTTTAAGTGCTCGCCGACGTCACGGTCTTGATACTGGTAGTGCAGCAAGCTGGCATGTTGGTTTTGCGCGATGATGTTGCCGTAGGGAAGCTGCCACTCGTTCATGCCCGTGGCCTTAAGAAAGGCGAGATGGATCGCAAACTCACTTGCCCCTTCGTTGAAGGCTCGTTGCGCAGCATTGTGGCCTTTAGCGCCACGCAAGGAGGCGTGGCGCATAATTGCCAACTCGTACTCGGTTTTGCAGGCTCGTTGAAAGTGCAGGGCGTGTATGACGTTGGGAGGGTTGATCACGCAGTTCGCGGCAGTCGGCGGCGCATCTTCGCTAATTTGCGCAATCTCTTTTTCACTGCCTGCAATCCGCTGTAGGTGGTCACCCAACGCGGCATGCAACGCGGGTAGATCACTGAAGACCTCAAGGGTCAGATGATCTTCAAGTTGGTGAGGTGCAACCGTCGCGGCGTGCCAAAAATCATCGGGCTGGTGGAACAACAAGATAGGCTTGGCAGCTTGGGAAAAAACGAACCAACTGTTCTCGCTGATTTTCTCTTGTGCAAGCCACTGCACTAACAGCGGGTTTGGGCGAAAAGCTGGCCCCTGATCGTCATGGAAAAAAAATCTTTGCTGGCCTGCGCTGAGCAGGATGGCGCAGTAGCCTGTGCGTTCAAGCACACTCTCCCAAAACGCGCTCAGCGTTGCGTAGTGTGCGTGTAATAGGGTGTCTCGATCGTA
>SHAE01000051.1 GCA_004213835.1 OM182 bacterium
GATTAACTTCACGCTCGCCCTAGTGATCTCGCGTTGTACTGGCCCGGTGCCCGAGGAAGTCACGAAGCTTGTCGACAACATCCGTATTCCCAGCGGCGTTGGTCAAGCGCAAGACCATTAGACAACGTTGTCGAGAATTCGGCTCTAGGATCGCACCCCGCCACTGGCGAGGATCACCTCACCGGTAATCCAGTCAGATTCTGGGGCACACATCAGATAGATCGAGTTCGCGGCATCTTCAGGGGTGCCCAGACGACCCAGCGGTGATGCTTGTTTGGCTGCTTCAATCTGCTCAAGACTCAAACCCACTTTGCGTGGCTGGCCTTTCACCATGGAGATATTCGGTTCTCGCTCGTAGGGACTGGTCAGTCGGGTTTCTATGGCACCGAAGGCCACCGCGTTGACAGTGACGTTGAAGCGACCCCATTCCTTCGCCAGCGTTTTGGTGATGCCTACCACCGCTGCCTTACCCGCAGAGTATGCGAGCTGCGTGGCGCCACCATGCACTCCCATGGTGGAGGAGATGTTGACAACTTTGCGCGTTGGCGAGTCCGGGCCAGCATTGCCGCGTAGCCAACGGCCATAGGCGCGCAGGATACGAAACTGCGCGCTGGCATGAATGTCGATCATGGCGTCCCACTGCTCGTCACTCATGTTGTGAATGGCGCTATGCCAAATGTAGCCCGCGTTATTCACCACGATGTCGAGGCCACCGAAGGTGTCGAGCGCCGCCTCCACCACATGATCCGCCGCTTCGGGATCAGTGAGATCAGCAGGATAGGCCACCGCGCCGGGAATCGATGAAGCTACTGCGTCGGCAACATCGGCGTCTAAATCATTGACCAGCACGCGGGCGCCGCAGGAGGCGAGCTTACGCGCTGTGGCCTCGCCGATGCCGCGACCCGCGCCGGTTACCAGCGCGCATTTGCCTTCAAGACTTGCCATATCTCTCTCCTTTGCATCCCTTCCTATGACCCAAGTCGCTTACTCGCACCGCTGGCGCGACCGGCGCCTTTATGTGGCGTATTTGGCCTTAGCTTCGCGGCGACGGGCGTGCAGCACTGGTTCGGTGTATCCGCTCGGCTGGTCGGTGCCCGCAAAAATCAAATCGCAGGCCGCCTGAAAGGCGACGCTGTCATCAAAGTTTGGCGCCATGTTGCGGTACTCGGCGTCGCCCGCGTTTTGTTGATCTACCACCCCCGCCATGCGCTGCAAGGTTCCGCGTACCTGCTCCTCACTGCATACACCATGGTGCAACCAATTGGCGATATGCTGGCTGGAGATACGTAGGGTTGCTCGGTCTTCCATCAGACCCACGTCGTTAATATCAGGCACTTTGGAACAACCAACGCCTTGATCGATCCAGCGCACGACGTAGCCCAAGATTCCCTGCACATTGTTGTCCAGCTCTGCCTGCACTTCTTCAGCGGACAGATTTTTGCCCGCGAGCAGCGGGATTTTCAGAATATCGTCCACGCTGGCAGGTATGCGGCCTTTCAATTCATCCTGCACCCAGGCCACGCTCACTTGATGGTAGTGCAAGGCGTGGAGTGAGGCTGCGGTTGGTGACGGCACCCAGGCCGTGCTTGCACCAGCCTTGGGGTGGTTTGATTTCACCGCCAACATTTCTGCCATCTCATCAGGCTTGGCCCACATGCCCTTGCCTATTTGCGCCTTGCCCTGAAAGCCTGCCCGCAGTCCAACGTCGACGTTGTTGTCTTCGTAGGCAGTAATCCAAGTTTGCGCCTTGATCACTTCCTTCTCTAATACGGGCCCTGCTTCCATACTGGTGTGAATTTCGTCACCGGTTCGGTCTAAGAAGCCCGTGTTGATGAAGACGATGCGATCCTTGGCGCGCTCAACGCAGGCTTTGAGATTCACGCTGGTGCGGCGCTCTTCATCCATGATGCCAATCTTCAGGGTATTCGGCGCAAGGCCGATGGTTTGCTCAACCCGCGTCAACAGATCCACAGCAAGGGACACCTCGTCTGGCCCATGCATTTTGGGTTTAACAATATAGACGCTGCCCGCACGCGAGTTACGAAGGGCGCCATCCTGCTTAAGTAAATCATGTTTTGCCGCCAGCGCGGTGACGAAGCCATCGAGGAAGCCCTCTGGCACTTCGTTGCCATCACCATCGAGCACAGCATCTGTGGTCATAAGGTGCCCGACATTTCGCACCAGCATGAGGCTGCGACCGTGCATGACAAGTTCACCCCCAGCCGCGGCGGTGTAGTGTCTATCCGGGTTCAGCTTACGCACGATCTGCCGACCACCCTTGTCCATGACCTCTTCCAAGGTGCTCTTCATCAGACCAAGCCAGTTACCGTAAACCACGCATTTATCTTCGGCATCTACTGCCGCTACTGAGTCTTCGCAGTCTTGAATGGTGGTCAGCGCCGATTCCGCCATCACATCTTTGACGCCTGCAGGATTGACCGCACCCACCGGATCTTCTCTGTCTATCAAGATGTCCAGATGCAGGCCGTTATGCTGTAGCAAAATACTGCTGGGTTCCTCGCCTTTGAAGCCGACAAATTGCGACTCGTCTTTTAGCGCGGTATTGCCGCCATCAGATAAGATGCAGCGCAAATGGGCCACACCCTTGGCGTCCATGCCAATACCGTAGCTCACCACGTCGCTGTGGCTGCCGTGAGCAAGCGGCGTTACCTCATCGAGGACCTGAGCTACCCTCGCCACCACCAGCTCGCCGCGGGCAGGGTTGTAGCTACTGCCTTTTTCACGGCCGGGTTCTTCGGCAATGATGTCGGTGCCGTAGAACGCATCGTACAAACTGCCCCAGCGCGCATTGGCTGCATTGAGGGCATAGCGTGCGTTCATCACCGGTACCACTAACTGCGGCCCGGACAAGGTGGCGATCTCGGTATCTACGTTGCTGACGTTAATCGAAAAATCATCCGGTTCCGGGAGCAAGTAGCCAATCGACTGCAGGAAGGCCTTGTACTCGGCCTCGTCGATCTGCACCCCCTTGCGCGCCAGATGCCAATCGTCCACCTGCTTTTGCATGCGTTCGCGCACGTCGAGCAGTTCGCGGTTCACTGGCCCAAGGTCATGCAAACAAGATTCGAACCCCGCCCAAAACTGATCCACGTCAACACCCGTGCCTGGCACTACCTGTCGCGCAACAAACTCGTCTAACTGGCTTGCTACCTGCAGTGTGCCGCGTTGTACTCTGCTTTGTGACATCGCTATGTCCTGTCTGATTTTGGATGGGCGCGCAGTATATCGCCTGAGGAATGCAAAATGCGCGGATTACCCTGTTACGACTTGGAATACCTCCCTTGCGGATTTTTCAACCATGCGCCCAGCCATTCGTACGGAAAGTCTGACGTGCTAGATTGTCGCGCAGTGAAAAACGTGGAGGAGCAGATGGGCAATCGATTGGCAGGCAAGCGTGTATTGGTAACCCAAGCCGAAGATTACATGGGTCCCGCGACCATCGAACTGTTCGCGGAAGAGGGTGCGCAGGTTTTCGCGGACGATTCAGACCTCACCGAGGACGGACGTTGCGAGGCGCTCATCAACGAGCATGGTCGTATCGACGTCTTAGTAGCCAATCTCGCATCGCCTAACTTTACTGGCATATCCGTCACAGACCTGGCCGACGACGACTGGCACTGCACCTTCGACATGATGGTGCACCCGCTACACCGACTGTGTCAGGCGGTGGTACCACAAATGATCGAGCGCAAGGCGGGGAAAATTGTCGTCTTCGGCAGCGCTACGGCGCTGAAAGGCATGCCCACGGTCACCGCTTACAGCGCCGCAAGGGCGGCTCAGGCAGGTTATATACGCTCGCTGGGCGTCGAGGTAGCGCGGCACAATATTCAGGCAAATCTTATTGCTCAAAACTATGTGGAAAACCCGGTGTACTACCCGCCTGAGCTACGCGAAAAAGAATCCTTTCAAAAGTCACTAGCACGGCAAGTACCGCTAGGTCGGTTGGCAACGGCCAGAGAAGACGCGTTGTTTGCACTGTTTCTTGCATCCAACGAGAGTGATTTTTTTGTCGGCCAATCCATCGCATTCAGTGGCGGCTGGACTCAATAAGGCGAGCTGTTAATTTTTGGTCGACATCGAACGCCACCGCCCCTAATGTACTGGGTAAATAACCAGTACTCAGGGCTTATGCAGTCGATCCATGGAAAACTTTCTGGAAAACGCGTCAAGCGGCGGATGTGGCACAAGAAGAACAGCCAGCGCAAGATTTTGCAGGGCACTGAGCTTTGCGCACACTTTGGCGTTGAACCTGAGGCGCTGGAGGATTACCTAGAGCAGATGACGATCCCCTTCCACAAGGACAGTAACAATGACCTTTGGGCCTCCATCGAAATAACAACCGACAACAGCCCGAGTCGGGTAGACTTTTCAGACTAGGGTGTTCAACACACGTTGAGCAGCGTGATCAAGCAACACTATTTAAGCAATACAGAGGGTATGAATGAAGTATCTGCACACCATGGTCAGAGTCGCTGACATTGACGCGTCGCTGGCCTTTTATTGCCAAGCGCTCGGTCTGGCCGAGCTGAAGAGGTACGACAGTGAAGAGGGGCGCTTTACACTGGTATTCTTGGCGGCGCAGGGCGATGAAAGCGCTCAGGTTGAGCTTACCCATAACTGGGATCCAGAGAACTACGACGGTGGTCGTAACTTCGGCCACCTCGCCTACCAAGTCGACAACATCTATGACACTTGCCAACGACTGATGGATCACGGCGTCGTGATCAACAGACCGCCGCGGGACGGACGCATGGCCTTCGTGCGCTCACCGGATGGTATTTCCATCGAGCTACTGCAAAATGGTGAAGCGCTACCGCCTGCAGCGCCGTGGCAAGAGATGCAGAATGTTGGCGAGTGGTAAAACCACGAGAAATAACACCATAACGACAGGGGAAACCGCAGATGAAACTCTATAACTCCATGGGCCCAAACCCGCAGATGGTTCGCATGTATGCCGCTGAACTCGGTATTGAACTGACCATCGAAGAAATTGACCTGATGGCTGGCGAGAACCGCCAATCACCCTACCTCAGCATAAATGCGTCCGGACAAACGCCCGCACTAGAGCTGGACGACGGTACCATCATCGCCGAGATAACCGCGATCTGTGAGTACCTCGATGACGTTACCGATGGCAAAACCCTGATCGGCAACACGCCGCTTGAACGCGCCATGACCCATATGTGGACCCGCCGAGTCGACCTGAACATCAGTGAGCCCATGGGCAACGGCTTTCGCTACGCCGAGGGGCTGCAGATTTTTGAAAACCGCATGATCACCCTGCCGGAAGCTGCGGATGGATTGAAGCGGATCACACAGAGCAAGCTGGACTGGCTGAACGAGCAAATGAGTGATGGCCGTGAGTTCATCGCCGGCAGCAATCTCACCATGGTAGATATCTTGCTTTACAGCATGATCGCCTTCTTCTCTGGCGTCGGCCAACCGCTGAACCCAGACAACACCCACGTGCAGGCTTGGTTCGACCGTATGGCGGCCAGACCGAGCGCCCAAGCCTAAGCCAAAACCTGGGCCCAAACCTGGGCCCAGACCTAAGCCCAAACCTAGGCCGAACCGAGGAAAAAAATTGCTCAGCGCGCAGCGGCGACCTGCGCGCTGCTCGCTACAGGACGGCCCTAGCATCCCGATACGTCGCCACTTTGTTTGCGATCCAATCTTCTACAAAGACTCGTCCCGCCAAAACATGCTTACTTTTGGTGCCTGTCTGCGCAGATTCTTCACAGTACTTTGAAGTGCTTCACGCTACGTTACCTCTATACCTCAGCAATTCGCTGAAAACGCTAGGAAAATACAAACCTCAGTCGCGGCGCAAATAATCCGTTACTCGCGTTGACAATGTATTTTTCGATGTTACTTTGCGTAACCTTTTTGGGGGCCATGCCGAGTTGCTGGCCACCACCGACAGGATATCTGACCATCATGAGACCAACCTATCTCTGGGCTATCGGCATCGCTGTACTTTTGCTTGCTTGGTTGGCCTCCGGCCAACTCAACCAGGAGCCCGTGGTTTTTGACCCATCCATCGCTGAGCGTAACGAGCAAGACCTCAACCAGTTGAATGATCAAACCCCAACTCAGGTGCGTGTGGCTCGATCTCAAGCCCAGTTAAAAACGCGCTATGCCAGCGTGCGCGGTAAAACACAGAACAAGCGTACGGTTGAGGTTCGCACCGAAGTACCAGGGCGGGTGGTAAATCGAGCCGTCGAGAAGGGTCAAGTGGTAGCAGCCAATGAACTGCTGTGTGGCCTGTCCATTGAAGATCGGCAGGCATCCTTGGTTGAGTCACAGCAGCGCGTCAATCAAGCGCGCATAGACTACGAAGGTGCCAAGCAGCTGCGGGCCAAGGGCTACAACTCCGAAAGTGCGATCGCTGCCGCCAAGGCCAACCTTGCCAGCGCACGTGCTGAGATGAAACGTCGAGATTTGGCCCTGCAAAAAACCACCGTGCGCGCACCGTTTGCTGGCTTTGTCGAAGATGTGCACTTAGAGGTGGGGGACTACGTCCAGCCCGGCAGCACCTGTGCAACCTTGGTCGACATGAATCCGATGCTACTGGTAGGCCGCGTTAGCGAACGCGTGGTACTGAACATTGCGCCAGGTATCGAAGCCATTGGTGAGTTTGCCGATCGCCGTGAAGTGCGCGGTCCTATCTCCTTTGTTGGCCAGCAAGACGACCCCGCAACTCGTACCTATGCCGTCGAAGTCGAACTCGACAATGCATCAGGCGACTTGAGGTCGGGTATGACCACACAAATTCGCATTCCTGTGGAGGAAGCTTTCGCCCACAAAATTTCGCCAGCCCTGTTCAGTTTAGACAACGCGGGTGGCTATGGCGTACGCGTCGTAAACAACGACAACCGCGTCGAGTTTTACTCAGTCACCATCATCGCGGAAGACGAAGACGGGGTTTGGGTCAGTGGACTACCCAATGCATCGAACATTATCACCGTAGGGCAAGAACTGGTCGTCAGTGGTGAGCGGGTTGATCCGGTCTTCACCAGCAAGACCCTCGCCGAGTCACCCAAGCCAGATCCTGCCGAGGCAGGCACCTAGCCAGAGCACATGAAAGTTCGCCCCCTACCCGCTAGGCATTTATAGGATAGACACGTCATGAACGCTCTTGCCGCCATCATCTCGCGCTCGCGCACGACACTGCTGCTGCTCTTCATGATTTTGCTGGCAGGCTCCATGGCGCGAATAGCGATTCCGGTGGAGGGCGATCCAGAAATCGATGTGCCTTTCTTTGTCATTACGACAGTGCACGAGGGTATCTCTCCCGAGGACGCGGAACGGTTACTGATCATGCCGCTGGAGATCGAGCTGCGCCAGGTTGATGGGGTAGAAGAGATCAACAGCTTCGCCTCTGAAAACGCCGGTACGGTGATGGTGGAGTTCGATGCTGACTTCGATCTCGATCAAGCGCTGCTGGACACCCGTGAGGCGGTTAACCGCGCCAAGGTTGAGTTTCCTACCGATGCGGAAGAACCCATCGTGCAGGAGCAATCCACTTCCGATTTTCCCATTTTGCAGATCAACCTGGTCGGAGATGTTCCTGAGCGAATGCTCTATAACATCGCGCTGGATCTTCGAGACGCCATCGAAGCTCAGCCGGGTATCTTGTCCGCAGACATGTCTGGCCAGCGCGAAGAGCTGATGGAAGCGATCATCGACCCGACGGTGCTGGAAACCTATCAGCTGTCGACGGATCAAATTATCAACAGCATCGTGCGCAACAACCGGCTGATCCCTGCGGGCAGTCTCGACAACGGTGAGGGCCGCTTCTCCGTCAAAGTGCCCAGCATCATTGAAGACCCAAGGGATGTGCTGAGCATTCCCATCAAGACCGCACAAGACACCGTGATTACCATCGGTGACGTCGCCGAGGTCAGACGAACATTCAAAGACCGCACCGGCTACGCGCGCGTCGATGGTCGCAACACCATCAGCCTGCAAATCGTCAAACGCGCTAATTTCAACATACTCGATGCCATCGCCAACGCGAAGAAAGTTGCAGAGGAGTTCCGCCCCCGCCTACCGGCGCAAGTGAAGCTGATGTACTCCCAAGATCAGGGCCCCTATGCGGAGAGCCAGGTGGTTGAGCTGGAAGGCAATATCGCCACCGCTCTGGGTCTGGTGATGGTCGTAGTTGTGGCGGCCATGGGGATACGCAGCGGCATTATCGTCGGCCTTGGCATTCCTTCATCGTTCCTGTTTTCGCTGATCTTTCTTTATCTGCTGGGCTACTCCTTCAACTTCATGGTCATGTTCGGCATGTTGCTTGGCCTTGGCATGCTCATCGACGGGGCCATCGTGGTTACCGAGTACGCCGATCGCAAAATGACCGAAGGCTATAACAGTCACCGGGCCTACATCATGGCCGCCCAACGCATGTTCTGGCCCGTTACTGCGTCTATCGCTACAACCTTGGCCGCTTTCTTGCCGCTGATGTTTTGGCCCGGCGTCTCCGGCAAGTTCATGCGTTTTCTGCCGGTCACTGTATTCACCGTGCTGTCCGGTAGTCTGCTCTACGCGCTGATTTTCGGACCGGTGATCGGTTCGATTTTTGGCAAGGCCGGAAGTCAGTCTGAGCGAGCCAAACACAAACTGGAGGTGTTAGAAAACGGCGACCCAAGAACCCTCAAATCCATCACCGGTCTTTACTCGCGAGTGCTGTCCTTCGCCACGCGCTACAGCATCGTAACCCTGATCGGCACCATGGCCATTTTGTTCACCACATTTTGGGCCTACGGTCAGTACGGTAATGGTCTGATCTACTTCTCCGAGGGCGAAAACAAATTCGCTGTCGTTAATCTGAGAGCGCGAGGCAATCTCAGCGTCGATGAGACCAATCTGTTGTTACGCGAAGTAGAGGAACGCGTTCTGCAGGTTGAGGGCATTGCTCATGTCAACGCCTACACCCAGCTATCCGGCAGACCCAGCAGAGATGGCGGCACGGATCGGGTGGGTTCGATTTTTCTTGAACTTTATGACCGAGGAGATCGTCGCCTTAACTCTGAAGCCGTCTTAGAGCGCGTGCGCGAACGCACACAAGACATGGTTGGGGTGCAGGTAGAACTGCAGGCCATGGACATGGGGCCGCCGGTGGGCAAGGACCTGCAAATTGAGCTGTCGTCCTACAAACGCTCGGTGATCGAACCCGCTGTGACCAAGATCACCGAGTACTTGCGTACCCAAGTTGCAGACGTCCGCGACATCGACGATACCCGCGCACTGCCAGGCGTTGAATTCAAAATCGAGGTGGACCGTGCCCAAGCCGCCATCTATGGCGCCGATGTGACCCAGGTTGGCGTAGCCGTACAGCTCATCACCAACGGCATTAAGGTTGGCGAGTATCGACCGGAACGCTCCGAGGACGCTGTCGATATTCGTGTGCGCTACCCTTCCGCGCAGCGCGGCGTCATGGCACTTGATGAACTGCAGATGGTGACTCCCGGCGGGTTAGTACCATTGGCAAACTTTGTCACAGTCAAGCCATCTAACAATGTTGATACGCTGCAGCGCGTCAATGGCGTGCCGATCATGATGATCCTAGCCAATGTGGCGCCTGGCGTTTTGGCCGACACCAAGGTCAAAGAAATACAGTCGTGGATCGACTCGCAAGATTGGCCGCCGGAACTGCGTATTCAGTTTCGCGGCGCCAACGAGGAGCAAGCCGAGTCATTGGCCTTTGTCGGCGTCGCCTTTGGCATGTCGCTGCTGCTCATGTTTGTGCTGCTGGTAACGCAGTTCAACAGCTTCTACCAAAGCTCGCTGATTTTGTTTGCCGTAGTGCTCTCCACTGCAGGCGTGCTCATCGGTTTGCTCATTACTGGGAATCCATTCAGTGCGATATTGAGTGGCGTTGGCGTGGTGGCGCTGGCAGGCATTGTCGTGAACAACAACATCGTTTTGATCGATACCTACAATGAAATACGCGATAACAATCGGGATATGCACTATGTGGATTTGATCGTGCGAACCGGTGCGCAACGCTTAAGACCCGTGATGCTGACGACGATCACCACGGTGTTTGGCCTATTGCCGCTGGCGAGCAATCTCAGCATCGACTTCGTTAACCGAACGATCGAATACGGCAGCATGCTGTCTACGTTCTGGGTACCGCTGTCCCAAGCCATAGTATCGGGGTTGACCTTCGCAACCCTACTGACCCTCGTCACCACGCCGGCCATGCTTGCAATACCCCATCAAATCAAAGGTATTTACCGGCGCATCCGCAGCACTACCCCAAGCGCAGCGGAGCAACTGGCGGGCGAGTCCGCTGGCTAGTGATCTAGCAGCCAGTCGATCATGTCTGGGTAGGCGCGTCGATCCTGAATAAAGAACAGATGGCCGCCCTCATACAGCTTGAGCTGCGCCCCGGGTATAACCCGCTCTAGGGCGCGCATATTCTCTGGCGGTGCGATGCCGTCATACAAGCCTCCCTGCAGTAGCACCGGCATGTTGAGGGTTGCCAAGCGCTCATAGGTGTCGTGAAACCTCCGCGCATTCAGCTGCTTCATCGCCCCCACCTCGTCGCGATCAGGCCGACGCGCAGCCAGACTGATATCGAAAAGGGTTTGCCAATGATCGGGGTTAGCGGCAATCCACTCGTCCGTGCGACGAGTATCCGAAACCTGCAAATGCCTCTTCACCCGCTCTGCTGGGGCTAGTGTTTCCAGCTCGTGCAGTGGAAAGGAGGGCCGACCGGCACCGCCAGCGGAGGTACAAACCAGCAACAGCGAGCGAATTTTACTTGGGTAACGCAAGGCGAGTTCTTGAGCCACCATGCCGCCATAGGACACACCGATCACACGCACCGGCCCATCGGTGACCTGATCAAGCAGTGCTGCAGCATCGTCAGCGTAATTTGCCATGGTGTATTCACCGGCGGGTTTCGCACTTTGGCCTAACCCGCGCTGATCGAAACACATAAGATTGAAGTGCTTTGCGAGCGGCGAATCCAGCTGATTGGGTTTGTTGCGCAAATCGCCGCCAGTACCGCTGATATAGAACAGCGTGGGGCCATCCCCAGCTCGCTCAACGTAAAACTGCAGCCCATTGGCCGCGACGAAACCCCGATATTCTTGTTCTAGCATAGGATCATCAGCCCCCTCTCCCTGCCGATCTATGTACGCAGCGCCAATGCTCTAGCGTAGGCGACCACACGTTGTGCTTCTTCTGCGTGCAGGTTTTCGATGAGCTGACCGTTAAGCTCCGCTACCCCACTGCCCTTCGCAGCTGCATCATGCCACGCTTCCAAGACTGCTTGAGCATGGTCGACATCGCTGTCGCCATAGCCAAATACCTCATTGGCTATGGGCACCTGATCTGGATGGATCAGCGTTTTGCCATCAAACCCCATGGCGCAGCCGGCCTCGCAGGCTGCGCGCAAACTGTGCAAATTTCGAAAATCTAAATGCACCCCGTCAAAAATATCTTTGCGCAAATGCCTAGCGACCATCACGCAGTGCTGTAGCGCGTAATCTAGATTGCTGCGCGAAGGTAGATGTTGGGCGCGCAGCTCTTTCACCAAGTCACTGGTGCCTATGACGAGGCAGGTAACGGCAGCATCGTCGGCAAATTGCTGCAGATTCAGCACCGCTGTGGGCGTCTCGATCATAATCCACACTGGCAAGCTCGAGCCGAGTAAGGCCAACTCACGCTTGATGCGTTGAATCTGCGCTACGTTTTCGATCTTGGGAAACAACAGCGCCGAGACAGGCGCTGTTGCAAAGGTTCGCAAATCCCCCAGCCCCCATTCGGTCTCCAGCGCGTTACAGCGCACCACCAGTTCGCGGTAACCGTATTGATGTTGCGCTAGAGCGGTTTCGACCTGTTCTCTTGCTTGGGTCTTGGCGGCACTGGCAACGGCGTCCTCAAGGTCGAAGATAATGGTGTCGCAGTCGATTGCCTGTGCCTTTTCCAGCGCCCGCGCGTTGGCCCCGGGCATGTATAAAAGGGAGCGACGCGGCACCACCAGTTTTTCTGCAGACATCGACACCCCCACTCCAAAACGTGCACTCCGATCCGCGCACTAAAGTGCCACGCTTGGTGAAAATTTGCATTAGCATCTAGCAATCACGGTAATGGGGAGAGTGAAACATGCAGCAACCGTTCGATCTTTCTGGCCAGGTGGTCGCCATCACCGGCGCTTCATCGGGCTTTGGTCACCACTTCGCAGGTGTGTTGGCAAGAGCAGGGGCAAAGGTCGTGCTCGGAGCGCGACGCACGGAGAAACTCAACGCGCGGGTTGAGGACATCACCGCCAACGGCGGCGAAGCCATTGCCGCAACCCTCGACGTTAGAGACAAAGGCAGCATTGCGGGTTTTCTCGATACCGCCTATGAGCACTATGGCCGCCTAGACTGCGTCATCAACAACGCTGGTGTTGAAGCTGGGGCGAAGACTTATCACACCATTGATGAGGACGACTGGGATTTTGTCCTCGATACCAACCTTAAG
>SHAE01000052.1 GCA_004213835.1 OM182 bacterium
TGAGTCGACCGGAATATCAGTTGGGTTAGAGGATTTTGGGGATATCGAATTGAAAAGACGCGATGCCATCAAGGGGTTGGCGAACCTCACCATGTTGGGTTCTACCTCGATGGCGTTGCTGGGGCCTCGTGCCTGGGCAGCGCCAGCAGTGCACAGCGAAAAACCACCGATTTTGGTGGTTTTGGAACTCTCTGGGGGCAACGACGGTTTAAACACTGTGGTGCCCCATGGCGATGACAACTATTACCGTTTGCGGCCAACCTTGGGAATTCGTCCAGAAAAGTTACTGGCGTTGGATCAGCACTTTGGTTTCAACCCCGGATTGCAGGGTATTCAAAAGCTATGGCAGGACAATAATCTGGCGTTGGTGCACGGCTGCGGATATGACGACCCAACGTTTTCGCACTTTAATGCGATGGCCTACTGGCATACCGGGGCTCCTCATCAAGGTAATGAATATGGCTGGTTAGGCAGGGTGGCTGACCAGATGGTTGGCCAGCGTCGAGAAGACATGCTGATAAACATCGGCAGCTCCCAATCTCTCGCGGTGAAAAGTGCAGTGCATACACCGGTAGTTTTTGATGACCCCATGCGATTCCAGCGCAAGGGGCCGGCTTCAGCATTCACGCCGCCTGCAGCACCAACCCTCGTCACAAGTAATCGCGATTTCCTATTAGCCATTGACGCCAGTGCCAAGGCCTCGTCGGCAAGAATTCGCGACGCTTGGTCTAGCTATCAGGCCAGAGCTGATTATGGCGTGGTGCCCATGGACTTACCCAAGGTTGCTGCATGCATAAACGCTGGGTTGCCCACCCAGCTCTACCATGTGGCGGTGCGCAACAACGCCTTCGATACGCATGTTCAGCAAGCCGCCCTGCATCGACGCTTACTCAGCTATGTATCCGACGCGGTATACGCCTTCGTACAAGATCTCAAAGCCATGGGTGAGGATCAGCGAGTCGTGATCATGCTGCACTCAGAATTCGGTCGTCGGCCGAAGGAGAATGCGAATCTGGGCACAGACCACGGCAGCGCTAACTTGATGCTCGTGGCAGGAACGCCGATACAGGGTGGCCACTATGGCAAAACGCCGTCCCTTGAGGGTTTGGGCGAGGGCGATAATCTCAGCCATACGACCGACTTTCGGCGGGTCTATGGCACCCTGGTGAGCGACTGGTTAGGCGTACCCGCGGCGACGGTTTTGGGCGGCGATCACCGCAGTTTGGGATTTATCGCCTAACGTCTAGAACGTGATGTTCAGCAAAGAAGCCAGAGCTAGGGCTGCTCGGACTGTACTTGGGCGAATACTTCCGCGCCGGTCATGTTGTGCGTGACGTTAGCAAAGCTGAAGTAATCGGGCTTTTCGTCGATGAATATCTGATGATCTAGGTGGAAGGCTGGCCCGTCACGAAATAGCCCAACGGGCACGATATGTTTGCCGTCGTGTTTTAGCCGATAGAACAAGTGACTGCCGCAAACCTGACAAAAAGCCCGCTCTGCCCACTGGGATGATGCATAGATCGAGATATGGCCTGCGCCCTGAAAGGCGATGTCGCTGCCACAATCAACCGCGAGGAGTGGGCCACCGCCCCAGCCCTGGCAGGTAGAACAATGGCAGGCACCAACGCCCGGACTCGGCGAGCTGCAGGTGAAACTCACAGCGCCGCATAAACATTGTCCGTTGGCTTCTTCGTTGCTGGCATTTTGCGCTGTTGACGTGGTGTGCGTTGGGGTTTCGTTTGTACTCATGGATGCGTCTCGTCTTGGTAGGCAAAAAACGCTATCGCGAAATCAAGCTGACAATCGAGCGTCACCGGCGGTTGCTTTACAAAGATGTCAGACAGATCACATTGTCGCGACTGGTCTATGATGTCTCGCAGAATTGAATCGGCTGGCAAGACCTAGGGCTTCGGCTCATAGAGCCGATCTGTTGTTACTTTTGTTAATAAGGGGAGTGGAGATATGTCACAACGCGATACTCGATTGGCAGGCCGGGTTGCCTTGGTAACCGGCGGAGCCTCGGGCATTGGGGCAGCCTGTGCGGAACGCCTCGCACAGTCCGGGGCTTCAGTGCTGGTCACCGATGTAGATCAAACTCTGGGCGAACAGGTTGTGGCGCAGATTCATGAGGCAGGCGGCAAGGCCCAATTTGCGCTGCATGACGTTACCGATGAGGCTCAGTGGGAGAGTGTGGTATCTCAATGCCAAAGCGCTTTTGGTGGCATGCATGTGTTGGTCAATAACGCAGGCATCGCGATCATGTGTAGCGTGTTCGAGATGTCTCTTGAAGACTGGCAGCGACAGCAAGCCATTAACCTGGATGGTGTTTTCCTCGGCATCAAGCACTGCGTGCCGGTGATGAAAGACATGCCTGAAGGCGCCTCGGTGATCAATATTTCTTCGGTGGCGGGGCTAAAAGGAGCGCCTGGGTTATCGGCCTACAACGCCACCAAGGGGGGCGTACGTTTGCTTACCAAGGGTGTTGCATTGGAATGCGCGCGCAATCAATGGTCTGTGCGCGTGAATTCAGTGCATCCAGGGGTTATTGCAACGCCAATCTGGGACAAGATTGATCCGACGATGATGGATGACGGCGCTAACAACGTCGATCCAGATGAGATGTCAAAAACCTTAGTGCCCCTCGGGGTTGCCGGTCAGCCACTGGACATTGCAAACGGCGTGCTGTTTTTGGCAAGTGATGAATCACGCCATATGACCGGATCGGAGTTGGTTATTGACGGCGGTCTTTGTGCCTAGTGTTGCGATTGGGTCCATTGGCGAAGCGACTTTGAGCCGCTTCTTCAATGGACGCCTGCGGTCGCTTGTTGCCAAACTCTCGCGATCGATCTCTGTGTCAATCTCTCCGTCAATATAGCACCGGTGACTCAGCCCTCGAGCGTGCGCTTGCGCAGGCGCTGCATGCCCAGCAACCAGCGATCGATATTGTCACCCTTGCGACGGACGTACTCTTCAACCTCTGGATGAGGTAGCACGTGAAAGCGCTCCTCGCGCATGGCTTCGACAACCGTATTCGCCAGTGCTGCGGGCTCAATGATGCCGTCGGTTTGTCCATCACCTAGACTGCGCGGCGCCATGGCGGTGTTAACCCCTTGTGGGCAAAGCACAGATACTTTGATGCCCTCATCACCATGGGTAATGGCAAGAAATTCCGCCAGCTTCACGGCAGCGGCCTTGGTGACGGTATAGGGCCCAGAGCCCAGTGCAGCCAGCAGTCCAGCGGCTGACGCGGTGTTCATCAGGTATCCGCTACCGCGCTCAATCATGCCCGGCAGCACGGCTCTGGCCGCGTATAGGTGGGCCATTACGTGCAGTTCCCATTGTTGCTGCCAGACCGCATTCTCAGCCTCGGTGAGCAGCCCATTGCCACCAGCACCGGCGTTTGAGCAGAACACATCGACTGCGCCGTGTTTGGCCTCGGTGGCCTCAACAAGGGCGATGATTTGTGCTTCGTCGGTAACGTCGCAAGCCATACCGTCACAGCCGATCTCCGCTGCAGCGAGGTTTACCGCGTCTTCGTTCAGGTCTGCCAACATGACGGCCTTAGTGCCTTCCCGCAAAAATGCTGTCGCCATTGCCTTACCGATACCACCGCTGCCTCCAGTAATCACAGCGACTTTGTCTCGTAACTCCATAATTCTCCCTCGTTGGTGGCAAAAAAACTCCGCGATGAGTGTACGCTACGGAGCACAGGCCAGAACACCATGCCGACACGAACTCAACCACGGGGGCGATAAACATGAATGGAACCGAGCACAGTCCATTATCCGCAAATCAAGTATCCGCAAAAATTGATGCGGCGGTTGAGCAAGCTGCCGAAACCCTACTTGAGGTTTCCCACGCCATTCACGACAAGCCTGAACTCGCCTTTGAGGAGCATTTTGCTTGCGGAGTGCTGGCTAAGACGTTGCGCGATCACAATCTCAGCGTTGCAACCGGCGTCTATTCTTTAGAGACCGCCTTTGAGACGACAATTAATTCCGAGCAAGCTGGCCCAACCGTGGCCGTGCTCGCTGAATATGATGCACTGCCGCAAATTGGGCATGCCTGCGGTCACAACGTTATTGCCACGTCTGCATTGGGGGCGACTCTCGCCCTTGACGCCGTCGCTGCGTTCTTGCCCGGGCGTGTGAAATTGCTCGGCACACCCGCAGAGGAGCGGGGCGGTGGTAAGGAACTCATGGCTCGTGCGGGTGCCTTCGAAGGCATAGACGCAGCCCTTATGATTCATCCTGCCGGTGTCAATTTGGCGACCATGCCATCAATCTGTGTTGCCGAGGTGGAAGTGGTCTATCACGGTAGGTCATCCCACGCGTCAGCCATGCCGCACAAGGGTATCAACGCCTTGGACGGGTTGCTGCTGGCTTATCAAGCGATATCGAATTTACGTCAGCATATTCGCTCAACAGAGCGCATACATGGCATCGTGCAAGAGGGCGGTGCTGCGCCGAATATCGTGCCGGATCGAACCGTCGGTCAGTTCTACGTGCGGGCAGCGAACGAAAAGGAACTCGCGGCACTGAAGCCTCGGGTGCAGGCTTGCTTTGAAGCGGGTGCAACGGGTAGTGGATGTACGGTTGAGGTGAACTGGGCTGGCGTGGATTATCTGGATATCAATACCAATTGGCCTCTCGCCGAACGATTTCGGCATTATGCCGAGCAGCTTGGCCGAGAATTTATTGACGATGACCAAGCACTGAAATTTGGCGCCGGGAGTACGGACATGGGCAATGTCAGCTATCGCCTGCCCTCGATTCATCCTATGTTGGCAGTCGCACCGCCCAATGTTGTCATCCACCACCCTGATTTTGCTCGGTGGGCGCGTTCTGAAAAAGGCGACGCTGCGGTGATCGATGGCGCCAAGGCGCTGGCCTTCACTGCCGCAGAGTATTTGTTATCGCCGCAGCTGCAACGTCAATGTGGCGCTGCTTTTGAACTCTCGAAAGGGTTGGCCTAAGACCCAGGCTACCGCTATCGATAAGCCGACGTAAAATCGCTAACCAATGGCGATCTAGAGCATTGGTGTTATTGCGCAAGCGTACAGCGGGGCTTACTAGGCGCACATCACTTTGTGCACCCTTGGTAGACATTGTTCCCAACTTGTAACAATGTCATGCCGACGTAGCGTCTTGGGTGCGATTAGATTTGGCGGTTATCCAGTATGAGAGCGATCATGTCGTCGATTTGGCTGGTGCAGTGCCATTTGCCAGCGGCGATAATCGCCTATGTTTCAGGCACCCCGGTTATGCCGACCGCTGCATCAAGGTGCTGCGGAATGGACGCACGAAACAGCTGCATGCGGCTTCGCCGTTGTATAAGAAAATAATGCGGGAAACATACTTCGACGATAACCGTCGAGAATATTCTGCGTACCAACAACCTGCCGTTGCTCGAAGTGAAGGCACCTATGCCCGTCATCTCGCCCGATGCTATGGCTGGACAAAGACCTCACTTGGCGACGGATTGGTAACAGACCTTATTACCGATGCAGACAATCAGCCTGCGCAAACTTTTGAAACTTATTTGCTCCAGCATGGGTTAGATGCCATGGCCCAAGACGCGGTGGCTGAATTTTCCTGTTTCTTACGTTCCTCGCTGATTCTGACGAAGAATTTAATGCCGCATAATTTAGTCTTGGCACCCAATGATTTAGGGCATCGATTGGTGCTGATCGATGGTTTAGGGCTCTCTACCTTGTTGCCGCTAGCCAAGTACAGCCGTTACTTTGCACAACGCCATGTGGAAAAGCGTGTGCAGTGGTTTAACTTTCGGCTCGAGTGGGAGGTAGGCGACCGCACGGTTTCCTGGCGCGATACCGAGGCCAACTTTCGTTTCGTAGGTGTGCCTTCCCACGCCGCAGGCGAGCGCTGAGCGTGAGCAGATCAGAACTAGCGCGTGCGGCCAAAATCGCATTAAAGCGCACCCTCTATCCGTTGGTGTTCCGCTCTCGGCGCAAATATCGGTGCGTTATTTGTGCTTACGTCGGTCCTTTTGCGCACAAACAAACCCCTAAGCCGCTGCGTTCTCGACTCAATGCCAAATGCCCCAGCTGTAGTTCGATGGAGCGTCACCGCTTTCAGTGGCAGATACTTAGCGACCTATCCCCGGCAAGCTCGCGGCCTCAGCAAACTCTGCTGCACTTTGCTCCAGAACCGTCTTTAGAGGACCGGCTGCGTCCGCAATTTGGCGAGTACATTAGCGCAGACCTTTTTCGTAGCAATGTGGATCAACGCGTTGACGTCAGGGATATGCCTTTCTCAGATGACGCCTTCGACATCATCTTGTGCAGCATGGTGCTGCACTATGTCGATGACTATAAGCGCGCCTTGCAAGAAATTTATCGGGTACTCAAACCCGGTGGCTTCGCCTTGTTGCCAGTGCCCATGATTCATGAAAAAACCAACGATGCGCCTGCCCAGAACTCGGCACTTAGAATGGTCGTTGAGCCCGGCCCGGATTTTTACGATTTATATGACGAGTACTTTGATGAGGTGAGAGTCAGCGTCTCGACGGATTACGACGACGATCTGCATTTTTTTCTCGAGCCAACCGACGCGCACCCGTTCCCGCTGAAACTAGCCGAGCAAAAGCATGCGGACATTATTCCGGTGTCGTTGAAAGCTGGGGCTACCCTAGACGGATGACTCTTCGGTTTTCCATGAATAACGCTTACGCTGAAAGTTAGCTCAGGTCTTGCCTAACTCATGTGGCTGCGGAGGCACCACATCAGCGATGATCTCCAGCGACTTCCACTGCGCTGGCTCGGTTTGATGCCCATCCCTAGGCACGTGTTTAGACTGGCCAAGTTTCGCCATGGGGTGGATGTAGCGAGGGCAGTTGATCCAAGTTCTCGTAATGGAGACCTCCACGGCCAGAGCGACGTCTTTCCATTGTTTGAGCACCTGCGGATCACGAACCAGCTGAGCCGTTCCCTGAACGCGAATTCGATGTGGCTCCACCATGTTGATGAACAGCAGGCCCACCTTGCTCGTGTCTTCGATGTTGCCCATGGAAAGCCACATGCCGTTACCGTCGAAACACGGAAAGCGCAATGTGACTGGGTCAACGACCTGCACAAGGCCTGCATTGCCGCCCTTGTACGATACCGTTGGAAAACCGTCTTGATCGACGCTCGTCAAGAAGAAGTGATCCTGTGCCTGCACAAAGGCTTGGGCATCTGCATCCAGTGCCGGTTGCACAATGATCTCTTCCAGTCGATCCGCTAGCGCAGTCGAGTCAAATTCTTGCTGCAGTGCGCGGTGACCCGATTGGTAAAAGTCGCTCACATTAACTCCTTGAGTAGCCATGGATGCCCTGACGCTGTCAGGCTAGCTGGCGCTGGATAGCGTAAAACCCTCATAACCCGCTGCTACAACCTCGTCGCATTTTTCGACATAGGGAGGCACGCCCAGGTAGGGCATAAACACACGAGACTTACCCTCGACATTTGCACCGAGATACCAAGAGTTGCAGCCTGGATAAACCGAGGTCTGCGCCACCTCGTTGACATGCTCAACCCAAGCCTCTTCGGCATCGCGATCAGGGTTGATGGAGCGATGTTGGTGACGATTCATGAATTCGATGCAGTCTGAAATCCACTCAACATGTTGCTCGATGGAGGGCAGCATATTCGACAGCACAGACGGGCTACCTGGACCTGTTACCAAAAACAGATTCGGAAAGCCCGCTGTGGCGAGTCCCAGATAAGCCTTGGGCCCAGCCGCCCACTTATCCTGAAGGCGGAGGCCGTTTTCTCCGCGAATGTCGATATTCATCACTGCACCAGTCATCGCGTCGAATCCTGTTGCGAGTACGATGGCGTCGATCTCGTATCGGGTAGTGCCGGTGACGATGGCGTTACCTTCAATACGGGTTATCGGTGTTTCGTTGAGATCGACCAAGGAGACATGCGCTTGGTTGTAAATCTCGTAGTAGTGGGTATCTACGCACAGTCGCTTGCAACCGATGGGTGTGCTGGGCACCAGTTTTTCCGCCAAGGCAGGATCGTCGACTCGCGCAGCGATCTTGCTCTTGAAGAATTCTCGGGCCGTATCGTTGGCATCCATGTCGAATACAAGATCGTTGTAAGCAGCAAGGAAGGCGAGCCCTCCCTTCGCCCAGCGTTCCTCATAGGCCCGTTGACGTTCGTCATCTGAGACCGCAAAGGCAGACTGATCATTGTCGTCAAAGTCAGCACCAAACCCGCGTGCCCAATTTTCCTGCCGATATTCGGCATACCGAGACTTCAGCTGGGCGACGTAACCGGGGTCCAGCGGCTCGTTATAGGCTGGGATCGAGTAATTCGGCGTGCGCTGAAATACCGTCAAAGACTGGGCCTGCTCGGCGATGATGGGCGTGCTTTGAATCGCCGAAGAGCCAGTGCCAATGACGCCAACGCGCCGGTTCGTGAAGTCGACGCCGTCATGGGGCCAGTTGCCGGTGTGGTAGACCGGCACCGACGCCTCGTTCAGGCCTTCAATGTTGGGATAGTTAGGCTTCGATAAGCAGCCGGTGGCCATCACAACAAATCGAGCGTGTATCTCTTCGCCGCTGTCCAGTTCGACCCGCCAGCGTTCCTCTCCGCCTAGATAGTGTGTTGCTAGAACTCGCGAGTTAAAGGTTATGCCATCTGCGAGGCCGAAACGTTGCACTACATGCTCGGCATAGGTGAGGATTTCGCCTTGGGTGGCGTATTTTTCACTCCATTCCCATTCTTGCTGCAGATCTTCGGAGAACTGATAAGAGTACTGCATGCTTGGAATGTCGCAGCGTGCACCGGGGTAGCGATTCCAATACCAAGTGCCGCCTACGCCCGAGCCTGCTTCAATAATCCTCGCCTCAAGACCCTGTTGGCGTAATTTATAAAGCATGTAGATGCCGGCGAAGCCTGCACCCACGATGACGGCGTCGATGGTTTTGTCGCTCTTATCTGCCTTGGTCATTGTTTTTCCCTCCAAATTTCTCGCGATGTCAGTTGCAAAGCATCTATCGACTATGAAAAACCGCGAGCATAATTGCAACGCATGTCGATGCACTGATTCTTGCTATGTCTGTAGGTTAAGCTGTAGTTTCGCGGGGCTGAAGTTTGCAAGCAGCACAAGAAATCTGGGGGACGTGGGGGAACAGGAGAGTGGGGAAAATGCACGAGAGCAGTGCGCCGCAGGCTGCGGACTTCAAGACGCCAAGACGGCGTTGTATACATCCGATTAACAACGATACTTGGGAATCCATCGCACAGCGTGAGATGCCGGACTCGCCGCTCGATGATGCCATCGCCCAGCTACAGAGCTGGAATCTGCATGTTTTTGCGCGGCGCGTTATTGATGACAGTACCGGCGAGATGGGCAATCCCATTTTGCCTAGCGACTTGCTGTTTTTGGAACCACCCTTGGTGCGTGAAACTTAGTGGCTGCAGTGATTTCCAAAGTGCGAATCGCGGCAGCCCACGAAGGCGTGGCCGAACTTGTCGTATCACTGGAGTTTGCCAATGGCGGCCAATCGGAAGTGCCGCTTGATCACGACGCCGGCGCGAGACTGTTGCGCAGCTGTGGGGTCGATGAGATCGATGGTCTCATTGGTCAAAGCTGGGAGCATGTCCGTGATGCGCTTAGCGGTGCCTACAACAATTTGAATTAGAGAATGCTCAAGCATTTGCCCAGTCAAGGGCGATGGTTGAACGTAATCAGAAACTGGGAGGAAGCATGCTCGATTTAGTGATCAAGAATGGCAAGGTGGTCGACGGTAGTGGCCTGCCAGCCTATATCGCCGATGTGGGTATCAAAGACGACGTTATCGTCAAAGTTGGGCGTGTTACCGAAGATGCGACCGAGGTTATTGATGCCGCAGGCCAAGTGGTGGCTCCTGGTTTCATCGATCCTCATACCCATTTCGACGCGCAGCTGTTGTGGGATGGCGCGGCAAAGCCGGCTATTGAGCATGGGGTGACGACCATTGTTCCGGGCAACTGCTCTTTGTCTCTTGCGCCACTTAAGGCCGAACACCGCATGAAGTTGGTGGGCATGTTTAATCAAATCGAGGAGATGCCGCATAAAGCCTTCGCTGAGGGTGTGGAGTGGAATTGGCAAACGTTTGACGAATTTGTCGAGCGGATCCGTCGTGGGCTTGATATCAACGTTGCCCCCTTGGTCGGACATAGTGTCCTGCGGCTCTGGGTGATGGGCGATGAGTCAATCAAGCGAACGGCATCTAGCAGCGAGACACAGTCTATGTGTGACTTGTTGGACGAATGCCTCGACGCTGGCGCGATTGGACTGTCGACGAGCTTTGTCGACATGGACGAGCGACTGCAGCCGGTTCCCAGTCGCTACGCCGATACGCAAGAACTGGATGCACTTTGCGCCGTTCTGTCCAAGCACAACAAAATTTTGCAGGTCGTACACGAATTTTACGATACCGACCTCACCCTGGCGCGCGTCGACCAGTTGGCTGAAATCAGTCTACAACATGGCATTAACACCACGCTGTCGCCACTGTTCGTGGATCGCAATAACCCTGATGGTGCTCAGCAAATCGTCGCTCGGGTAGCCGAGCAGACTGCGCGCGGCGCACGAGTATGGCCGCAGGTGCAAACACGCCCGATAGACATTTCTTTTAACTTTTCTGTGCCCAGTCTTTTGTTCATTCGGCTGCCTAAGTGGTATGCCCTCATGCGATTTAATGAGCCGGAGCAAATCATGGCGAACCTCAATGACTCGAGTATTCGTGACGCCTTGGTCGCTGAAGCCCAGGGCATGATGCCGCTCTGGAACAAACTGGTGCTGCGTCAGGTGGCTAGCGAGGCTAACCAAGGCTTGGTAGGTAAGACGCTTGAAGAAATTGCCGTGTTGCGGAATTCAGATGCACTTAACGTCATGATCGATCTATCCCTCGAGGAATCCCTAGAGGCACACTTCCTGTCTGGCGATATGGGCCACAATGATGATGACTTGGTGGCGCCGCTGCTCAAGCACCCGAACGTGATGGTCGGCGCAAGCGACGGCGGTGCGCACATTTTGTCCTTTGCGACCTATGGAGACACTGGCTATCTGCTCGGTCACTTCGTTCGCGATACCGCACATCTTGGGCTGGAGGCAGCCGTGAAAAAGATTACTGCTGATCCAGCGAATCTATGGGGTTTGGGTAATCGGGGCATGCTTCGCGAAGGATTCATCGCCGATATCACGATTTTTGATGAGGCCGTTGTTGATCGGGGTGTAGAGTACTTTGTGCAAGATGTACCCGGTGATGGGTACCGCTACATGCGAGATGCCCATGGCATTCATTCTGTCGTCATTGGCGGGGCGCTAGCCTACGACAAGGTTAATGGCTACCACGAAGCGCACCGCGGCCAAATCATCGGCTGATACGCCGCAATAGACGGGGGAGAGGCTCAGCTTTGTGTTGGCGGCGGCTGATCTGGCGTGGCTAGTTTGTTGATGCGAATCATTGACTGAATTTCCTCAACATAGGCGTGCCCGCGTTCGGAATAGCGCAGCAGGTGTTCAGCCATGGCGTGGCCGCTGATCGATTCACCGCTTGCGCGTAGGCTGGCCCGGGCGGCGCGCAAGCCGTCATAGGCACGATGGCTGTTGATATTGCGCATGTAGGAAGCCACCGCCGCGGCGACATTGGTAAAGCTTGCTACCTCATGTACTTGGCCTTCACCCCGACGTGCAGGAACAATGCCGCAGCCAGCCTGATAGCACCACTGACCAAATAAATTGTTGCCCTCAAGGGCGAAGCGCGAGGTTCCCCAAGCAGATTCCATGGCGGCTTGAGACAGTGCGAGTGAAACCGGAACAATGTCGACCCGCAGCAAAAGTTCTTGCAGCTGCGCTTCTGCGCCAATGTCTGTCTCGACCTCGTAGTATTCTGCAAGGTTCTCAACAAACCGTTGATCGGCATATGCCAGCTGATCAATGGGGGCCGCGGCCATGGCCAACAGGCGGCGCCGCGCTTGCAGAAGTCGTTGGTTGCTGGCGTTTACCATGGGCTGCAAATAGCCGAAAAACGCCTGCTTTTTTTGCTGCACGTTGCTGTACTGCGCAAAGTCCGGCAGCGGATTGGTGTCAATACCCAGCGTGCCCTGCAGCTGCGCTATGACTGGAATATCCCGGGTCAGCGGGCTGAGCAAAAGTGCCGTTAGCACGATGAGTACAGTTGCAAGGATTTTCCATGAAGCTTTCATCGAGAGGTCACCGTCTTCATTTCGGAGCGTTCCGTCATGACTGCCTCAACGTTAGGCGCTTGCTTAGCCAAGTGATTGGCAAAGAAAGTGAGGATGTGGCGATTCAATCGATCGCGCAGTTCCTCGCTGGGTAAGTTGCCAGCAAAACCGATACGGCGAGCGAAGTTCGAAAGATGGGGCGCATCGGCAAAATCCATATGCTTTGTACCCGGCCATATCTCCTTAG
>SHAE01000053.1 GCA_004213835.1 OM182 bacterium
GGCGCACATTTCGCGCCTCTCATGCCTTCAATGCAGCGGAGCGCCAATTGCTTGATGACCATGTCGCGGTTGGTCTCGCTGGCGACAATCAATTTCCAAGCGTCGACCAGCGCGTCCTGTATACGTCAGCCTTTGTGGTCAACGGCATTCTCGACGCCGCGATAGCGCAGCAACGATGGGCAGAACTGGCCTACTGGGCAACGCAGTTGAGCAACATCGAAGCCGGCAAAACACGCACCCAGTACTGGCTAGCTAGAGCCCAGCAACAACAAGGAGAGCCTCACTCGTTTGCCGACCTCGCGACCCGCCGTGACTATTACGGATTCTTAGCAGCGGCTCAAATTCGCGCCGATGCTGAACTGCAGGCCGCGCCACCAAGGCAGCTCACTCGCAAGGAAGAAGCCCGGTTGCTGGCGATACCGGGTATCGCCCGAGCCGTTGAGCTGTTTGCCGTAGGCGATGATCTAAACGCAAGGCGCGAGTGGTACCGAATGATTGAGCAGCAAGATCAAAACACACAGCAAGCAATGGCCTACCTTGCGCAGCGCATGGGCAAACTGTTTTTGGCCATTCAAACCGCAAACCGAGCCGATGCAAGAAACGATTTAACGCTGCGCTTTCCAAGCGCCTACGCAGTGGCATACCAAGAGGCATCCCTAAGACACAGCATCGATCCCTACCTGCTGCAGGCCATTACCCGTCAAGAGTCGGCTTTTCAGGTGAAGGCAAAATCCAGTGCTGGCGCTCTGGGTCTTATGCAGGTTATGCCGTCGACGGCAAAGTTAGCCATTCGTCGCGGCGGACTTACCACCGTCATGGGTTCTGGCAGCGGCAAGGTTGTTGAGCAAGATCTGGTGATACCAGAGCGCAATATCGAAATCGGCAGCTATCATCTTGCTTGGTTGCTGCGCCGCTACTCCGGTCTTCGCCCCTTAGCGATTGCCGCCTATAACGCTGGCGAAAGCCGTGTGGATCGATGGCTACGACGAGCACGGAGCATTCCCATGGACGTGTGGATAGAAACAATTCCGTTCAAGGAGACCCGCAACTACGTACAAAATGTGCTGGCGTTTGAAGTGGTGTATCGAGAGCTGGAACAACGCGGAGCCCCGGTACTGCGTGGTCAGGAGTGGGTCACACCCAAGGCCTAGCTCGCCAATCTTCGATCACCGTTTAACCTTTGTATATCAACTCAGCATCTGCACAAGCGTTACAACGGCCATGCCCACGGTAACCGTTAGGCCAAGCGAGAAAAACATAAACCGATCGATCCGTTGGTTGATGGCCTGAAAGTGGCTATCAAACCCCGTGTAGCGTATTTCGTTGCGATCAAAACGCTTATCCACTTGGTCAAGGCGTAAGTCGACTTGATCAAGGCGTAATTCGACGTGATCAAGGCGTTTGTCGACCCGATCAAGGCGTTTATCAACCTGATCAAGGCGTTTATCAACCTGATCAAGGCGTTTATCGACCCGCGAAAACCCATGCTGCACAACGCCGGACAGCCGCTGCAGCGTGTCGTCCAACCGCCCAAGGCGCTCCTCTTGGCGCAATTCAAAGGGTGAAGGATCACGACTTTGGTTCGCTTCTTCGAACCAAGTAGTGAAGTGTTGATTAATACCCTGAAGGTCTTCTGCTGTTAATGACATATCGATACTCGCTTAATGATCCTTGTTAGTGATCATTTCTTGATGATCCTTTCATCGCGATCTTTCCTGCGACCTCTTTACGCTGCATGGGAAGCTAAGGCGAGCATAGCGCTAAACGCCCACAAAACCTGTGAGATTTATCGCAAATTTGGCAGCGTCTGGCCACCGATATTCACTGCGCTAATGCAGACGCCAAGAAATCTGCCAACACCTTGGCATCAAATGGCGCGGCAAGCTCAGCCTCACCAAGGCGCAGTACTGGAATACGCGCGCCATAGTGCTCCATCAGGGTATCGTCCGTCGCAACGTCTAACACCTCCAACTGCATGCCAGCGACGGCTGGTGTGGCAAAGAGAAGGTCCAAGGCTTGATCGCAGAGCGTGCAAGCCGTTGTGCTGTACAGTATCAGTCGATGCATAAGTGACGTGTGGTGGTCAATGGTCGCCGGCAGGTGCCAGCCAAGCTAAGATCTTGCCATGCAAATAACCAAGCGCCTAGCAACCCACCCGGCACGCCAGGATTTTCCCCTGCCAGTACACGCCACAGTGACTTGGCAGCCTATCGAATCAGCCAATCAGAAACAGGGCTCACTTTGGCGCACGAGCGTTGCTCTAGCCGCAGTGCCTGAATCGCACATCATCGTGCCAAGCTTTGCGTGTCTAGAGGACGATTATCAATACCAGTGGGTACTGAGCAGTGCGGTCACCGCTGACTCCATGGAGAACACCAGCACGCTGGCGGCGATTACGCCTGCCGACAGCGCCGCGCACCGGATTTTTATGCACGCCTGCGATAACGGAAGCGGCATCAGCGCAAAGATTGATTGCTGGCATACACAAAGCGATCTGCTCGCAGTCACGGCCCAGCTCACACTGTGGTTGCCGCACTCGCTGAAGCCGCCGGAACAAGACCTGGTGGTTATTAGCCTGCGCCCTATCGAGCAGACGATCACGGCGCTACCGAACAGATTGGATCGCACTCGGCTCGCTGTGCCCTGTCCGATCAGCCAAATGCAGGCCGAACCCAGCATTGCCAAGCGCATATGCTCGCCAACGGCTACTGCCATGGCTGTGGCTGGTCAACAGGCATTGAAATACTGGCCCGCTGCGGTACAGGCCTGTCTCGACCCGCATACCAAGGCCTATGGCAAATGGCCGCTGGCCATCTATTGGGCATCTCAAAATATGCGGCTGGGTTCGGTAGAAGCCCTCGCAGATTGGCCAACCGCGCTTACCGTACTTAAGTCAGGCTCACCCATTGTTTGTAGTATTCGATTCGGCAAAGACGCTCTGCCCGGCGCCCCACTACGGCAAACGGGCGGACACTTAGTGGTGTTATACGGTGTTGAATTCGATGGCGAGAGCGGTTTCGCCCTGGTCATGGACCCCGCTGCGGCATCCCATGCCGAGGTAGCTCGTCGTTATCCGCTGGAGGCCTTTAGTCAGGCATGGCTGGGCCAACGCGGCGGCGCCTATCTTTTTTCACCAACACAGACACAAACAGCAAGGATCGGAGACGTGCCCTAGTGGATATTGGTACTCAAGTTTATCTACGCAAGGTGGTTGCTCAAGACCAGGGCGAGTTTCTGCAGCTGATGCGTGCCAGTATGGATATTCATCGTCCCTGGATTACCCCGCCAACCACGCCGCAAATGTTTCGCAACTACATGCAGCGCATCCGCCGCAGCGATAGCGAAGGCTATGCGATCTGCCGCACGTTAGACGATTGCATCGTTGGGGTGATTAACCTCAATCACATTGTGCGAGGCACCTTCCAAAATGCATCCCTGGGTTACTATGTCGGCCTGCCTTACCAAGGCAACGGCTACATGCAGCAAGGCCTTGAGCAGCTCATGCGGCTGGCTTTTACCACCCTCGGTCTGCACCGGCTTGAGGCCAATATCCAACCCGACAATGAGCGCTCAAAAAAGCTTGTTGCGGCCTGCGGTTTTCGGTGCGAAGGGCTCAGTGAGGGTTTTCTGTTCATCGACGGCCAGTGGCGAGACCACGAACGCTGGTCTGCTTGTGCCGACCGCGATACTTTACGCCCATGAGCCAACAGCACGATTCCAACACCGCGTTAACCATTGCGATCCTCGCCGGTGGAAGCTCCGCAGAAGCGCAGGTTTCTCGCAACTCAGCGGCGCAAATTGAGCAGGCATTGGCTGAATCAGGACATACCACACACGTTATTGAACTGGACGCCACCTGCGCTCAAGCGCTGCTTGCCGTGCAGCCCGACGTGGTGTTTCCGGCGCTGCATGGGCCACCAGGTGAAGACGGCACCGTACAGGGCATGCTGGAAATGCTGCGCCTTCCCTATGTTGGCAGCGATGTCAGGGGCAGCGCGCTGGCCATGGATAAAGCCATCGCCAAAAGCGTATTTGTCCGGCAGGGACTGCCCGTCAGCGGGGACTATCTTGTCCACCCCGGTGATGATTTATCCGTCGCCGCAGAGGCGATACAGGCCCAGCTGGGGGCACGCGTCGCGCTAAAGCCCCTCAATCAGGGCTCTGCTATTGGCGTACAACTGCTGCGCAATGGCGGCGATATTGCAGCGGCGCTTGAGACCGCTATCAAATTTGGCAGCTGCTTGGTGGAGCCTTACATCGAAGGCCGTGAGATGACCGTGGGAGTACTGCAGCTCGGCAGCGAGTGTCTTACCCACCCGGTGATCGAAATCCGCACACCAAAAGATGAATGGTACGACTATGAACACCGCTACACGGCAGGTCAGAGCGAGCATGTGATCCCAGCCCCAATTGCAGCGGCGCTCAGTGATCGGCTGCAGGCAATTGCCGAGACCGCCCATCAAGCTCTGGGCCTGCGTGACTTATCACGGGCAGATTTTATCGTCACCGACGAAGATGAAATTTATCTACTGGAAGTAAACGCATTGCCGGGCATGACGCCCGTAAGCTTGTACCCCGAAGGAGCCGCTGCCATTGGCTACTCGTTCCAGCAATTGGTGAATACCTTAGTGGCCGAAGCCCATCTACGAGGCCTGAATTGAAGGCAAAAAAAAGCCGCCCCGAAGGGCGGCGAATGCACGGTTCAGCAACAGCTAATACGCTTACCGCGATCTCACATAAGACTACCTTGTTAAATAAGCCCCAGTTACGGTGCCCCCCTTCTTATAGGTCATAGCCTCGTTCATCGTGAGAAACCAAATCCAAACCTTGCATCTCATCCTCTTCATCAACGCGATTTCCAACCACCGCGTCTGTCACCTTAAGAATGACATAAGTTACCACTGCTGTGTAACAAATTGCTGACAATATGCCTATGGCTTGTATCGAAACCTGCGCTCCAATGGCGATATCTTCCTGACCGCTGAATACGCCCAAAGCGTTACTGGCGAAAACACCGGTTAGCAGTGTGCCCAATATGCCACCCACGCCGTGTACAGGAAAAACGTCTAGGGAATCGTCAATTTTCAGTGTGCGCTTAATGTAGCCGGTAGCGTAGTAGCACACCACGCCCGCAGACAGACCAATAATCAATCCGCCGCCGGGGCCAACAAAGCCAGACGCCGGTGTGATGGTGCCAAGGCCAGCAACCATGCCGGTAACAGCGCCAAGCGCCGATGCCTTACCGTGGTTGATACGCTCCAGTAGCATCCACATGAAGGCGCCACCGGCGGCCGAAATATGAGTGACTAACATCGCCATGCCTGCGTCTCCATTGGCGGCCAGGGCGCTACCGCCGTTGAAACCGAACCAACCTACCCAGAGCATGCCCGCACCCATAATGGACAGGGTCATGTTGTGCGGTGGCATTGCTTGGTTTGGAAAACCGCGACGATTGCCGAGCACCATGGCCGCGACCAAGGCAGCCACACCGGCCGTGATATGCACCACGATGCCACCAGCAAAATCCATTACACCCAGTTCGCTAAGCCAACCACCGCCCCACACCCAATGGCAAATTGGGGCATAGACAAGAACCAGCCAAGCCGTGCAGAACAAAATCACAGCAGAAAAGCGCATCCGCTCAGCAAAGCCACCCACGATCAGCGCCGGGGTGATGATGGCAAAGGTCATTTGAAACAGCGCAAAGACGCTCTCGGGGATTGTGCCCAACGCGGTATCCTCACCGATTTGCGCAAGTAGCATGTTATCCAAGCCGCCAATAAACGCATTTAGCGAACCGCCGTCGCCGAAAGCCAAGGAATACCCAACGACTAGCCACAAAATCGACATGACGCAGGCAATGGTAAAACACTGCATGAGTACGCTGAGGACGTTTTTAGAACGGACAAGCCCGCCGTAAAACAGCGACAAGCCAGGTAGTGTCATAAGCAGCACAAGTGCTGTCGCGGTCATAATCCAAGCGGTGTCCGCACCGCTAATCCCTTCTGCAACAGCAGGTTGGCTGAGCAACATACCGCCCATCAGCATCAGTAACTTATTCATGCAAAATCCCCTCTCTGAAGTCGTTATTTAAGCTGACCTCGGAGAGAAACGCCACAAAATTGTGCGCTTTGGCGCACCTTACTAACGACTAGGGTTCGATGGTCGATTCGACCAGATTTCGCACTAAATTAGTGCCTTGATAGATGAAGGATGTGTAAATTTGTAACGCTTGTGCGCCAGCGTCGAGCATGGTCCGTGCGTCTTCGGCACTGGAAATTCCCCCCACGCCTACAATGGCGACCTGCTCTGGTAGCTCTCGCCGAAACTGCCGCACTACTTCCACACTGCGCTGGGCTAACGGCGCTCCGCTCAGACCACCCTGCTCTGCGGCATGTTGGTGACCCGCCACCGCATCACGAGCAACCGTTGTATTTGTTGCGATCAAACCATCGAACTCACAGGCAATTACCTGCTCGGCAATTTGGCCAACCTCAGCCTGGTCTAGATCTGGCGCCACCTTGAGCATCAGCGGCACAGGAGTTGAACTACCGGCCAGTGCCAGTTGCTGCTCTTTGACTTTACTCAACAACGTATGCAGGGCCTGCCCATGCTGCAGTGCCCGCAATCCCGGAGTGTTAGGTGAAGAAAGGTTAATGGTGAAGTAGTCGGCATAGGTGTGCAGGCAGTCCATGCCTTTAACGTAATCGGAAACCGCCTGATCATTGGGCGTATCTTTGTTTTTGCCCAAGTTGACGCCCAGCAACGTACCGTTGAGGCGACCGCTTTCGCGGACAGCGCTTAGGCGCCTCGCCATGGTATGCATGCCATGGTTGTTAAAACCCATGCGGTTAATGAGCGCACCATGCTCAGGCAGACGAAACATTCGAGGCTTGGGGTTACCAGGCTGCGCGAGGGGGGTCACAGTACCCACTTCAACGAATCCAAAACCGCATCGTGCCAAGCCTAAAACCGCTTCCGCGTTCTTGTCCAAGCCAGCCGCGAGACCAATGCGGTTGCGCAAGCTCTTGCCAAGAAAAGTGCTCTGCTTGCCAGCGAGTGGCGTTACTTTGCCGGGTAAATGCCGCGCACTGCTGAGCGCGGACATGGCGAGGTTGTGTGCCGTCTCAGGCGGGAGCGCGACAAGTAGAGATTGAATCGGGTTCATGCAAGCGCCAAAAAAACTCATGCGCCAGTCTACCCGGAACAGTTCTGTTCCTTAAAGTCCGACGAAAGGACTTAACGAGTGAGAGGTTAAAGCTTGCACGGTTAATGCTTCAATTCTTTACTGCCAGATCACCAACTTTTGAGGCTTGTCGCAAACTGGGGCTGTCTTTGGCCTCGACTATCAGGCGACATCGGTAGACCTTTGGCATCTGCGAGATACAATTGCGGCCTCGATGGTAACGCTGGATTGCAACTTCGTGTCAGACACCCCTACTTTGCCCGCTTCTTCCTCGTCCCCAGCGATACCCGCGCCTGAATCGGCCTTTGCTGCCGTCAAGGCCATTGGCGAACATCTGCAGCACCAAGTGATAGGCCAGCAGCAGCTTATTGAGCGGATGCTAATCGCACTGTTGTGCGGTGGTCATGTTCTGGTTGAAGGCGCGCCGGGACTGGCCAAGACTCGCGCGATCAAGGCCTTGTCCGAAGTAGTTGAAGGCGATTTTCATCGTATTCAATTCACCCCAGACCTCTTGCCCAGCGATGTCACCGGCACAGAGATCTACAGGCCAGAAGATGGCAGTTTCAGCTTTCAACAGGGCCCAATCTTTCACAATGTGATCTTGGCAGATGAAATCAACCGAGCCCCCGCCAAGGTACAGTCGGCGCTGCTTGAGGCGATGGCGGAGCGTCAAGTGACTTTCGGTCGGCAAACCTTCGCGCTGCCAGACTTCTTCATGGTTATGGCAACACAGAACCCCATTGAGCAAGAGGGCACCTACACACTGCCCGAGGCACAACTGGACCGCTTCTTGTTGCACACGGTGGTCGACTATCCCAATCGAGAGGCTGAGCAGGCCATATTGCAGTTGGTGCGTGAGGAAAATGCAGGCGAAGTGTCGACGTCGCAGGACATTGCACCCACGCTTGTCAGTCAGGCACAGATTTTCCAAGCAAGACAAGAACTATTGGCCCTGCACATGGCTGAGCCCGTGGAGCGCTATCTCGTCGAAATCGTGATGGCGAGCCGCAATCCGCCGGCAAACCTTGCACCGCTAATTGAGCTCGGGGCCAGTCCACGCGGCACCATTGGTCTTGACCTCTGCGCGCGCGCCCGGGCATGGCTGGCGGAGCGTGACTTTGTCACCCCAGAAGACGTCCAAGCGATTGCTCATGACGTGCTCCGTCACCGCATCATTTGCAGTTTTGAGGCGGATGCACAGGGGCTTGGCAGCGACCATATTATCGATCAGCTCCTCGCGCAGGTACCCGTGCCTTGACCACAGCAATGCAGCCCACTGTCATCGAGGGTGCTTACGTATCGGTTGAACAATTGTTAGCGCTGCGTTTTCGCCCCACGGCCAACAAGTCAACCCGCGCCACCACAATGACGGGCACACAGGCAGGCCTGCGGCTATCCAAACATAAGGGCCGAGGCGTGGACTTTGCAGAGGTGCGCCAATATCAACCCGGCGACGACATACGCAGCATCGATTGGCGGGTGACTGCGAGGAAACACGCGCCTCATACCAAGGTATTTCGTGAAGAACGCGAGCGCCCTGCGCTGATTTTTGTTGACCAAGGCCAGCATATGTTCTTTGGCAGTACGCAGCGTCTGAAATCAGTTGCTGCCGCCGAATTGGCTGCTCGTATCGCATGGCAAATCACCGGCGCCGGTGACCGCGTCGGCGGTATGGTGCTGGACAACAGCGGTCACCATGTCTTTCGACCATTCCGCACCGTAAAAGCCACCGGACGTTTGCTTGCGCAGATCTCACAGAGCAATACTCAGTTGTGCCGACCAACATCTACCACCTCGGACAAGGGCACGCAAAACCAGCAGCTTGAACAGGCACTTGTTGCGCTTGCCAAGCTGCGCCAGAGGCGCAACAGACTCTTTGTTATTAGCGATTTAGCAGGGCCACTGATGCTGTGGCGCGACGCCCTACACCGCCTTGCACGCGATCATCAAGTGCATGTTTTGCAGATTACTGACCCGCTGGATGCCCAACTACCCCCTGCTGGTGTCTACAACATCAGCCATGGTGATGAGAACGTGAGTTTCTTCTCCGGGGATCGAGCGCTACGCGAACGCCATGCGCAAGCGCACGCAGCGCGAGCGGCTGAGATACAAGGAATCTGCCAGCACCCGGCGCTATCGCTACAGGTCTTGAGCACCGCCGACACCAGTTGGGATCATTTAAGCTGGGCTTGATGGATGACGCTTCACTCACTGCATAACCAGACTCCATGAACGCTGACCCACTCGACGCATTAAGAGACATTTATCTTCCAGTGGAGCCTCACTGGTGGCCACCTGCGCCCGGTTGGTGGATTACGGCCGCGCTGATACTTGCCGTTCTATGGTGGTCTGGCCGTCGATTTTGGGCTTATCGCGCAGCTACCCAAACGATTCGGGCGGCCCAGCGCATTATCGATACTCTTATCGAAGAAGAAGCCACCGCGATCTCCAGCGATGCCACCCTCGCCAATCAATGCAATGAGGTGCTCAAACGCCTGCTTGTGGTGGCGTTACAGATGCAGACTCTGAGCAGTCAAAGCGGGCAGCCATGGCTTTGCTCCCTTGACCGATTGAGCATGACCTCCGACTTCACCCAAGGCCCGGGACAAGTCTTAGGAGAGGATCGTTTTAGAGCGCAGTTCAGCTCAGACCGGCGCGCATTGCTGCTCTGTGTTAAGCGTCTATTGAGCAAGGTCCACTACCGCAAAAGTAAGGCGATGCTCGAGGGTTCAGCATGATCGACTGGTTGTGGCCTTGGGCATTTGCGGCCCTACCCTTGCCTTGGTTAGTGCGTCGCCTTACCTCGCGCCGCACGCTGCAGCAGCCAGCCTTGGTCGTGCCATCCATGGAGGATTTCTCCGCAATCACGACCATGCAACACAAACAGGGAGCGCAAAGCCTGTGGCGACTGATGGCACTGAGCCTAGCGTGGGCTTTGCTTCTTGCGGCTGTGGCGCGGCCGCAATTTACCGGCGAACCCGTCAATCTACCGACCACCGGCAGAGACTTGATGTTAGCCGTCGATATCTCGGGCAGCATGGCCACCGAGGACATGGAGATAGACGGCGAATACGTTGAGCGGCTCACGGTGGTGAAAGCCGTGATCGCTAACTTTGCAGAAGCCAGAGTCGGCGACCGTATTGGCTTGGTGCTGTTCGGTACCAATGCTTACCTACAGGCGCCGCTTACCTTTGACGTGAAAAGCGTAAACCGGCTATTGATTGAGGCGCCCGTCGGCATAGCCGGCGGTAAGACGGCGATTGGTGACGCCATTGGCCTGGCGGTAAAACGCCTGCGTCTGCGACCCCAGGACGACAAAGTGCTCATACTCTTGACCGATGGGGCCAACAACGTCGGCGAAGTAGAACCGCGAATTGCTGCCGAACTGGCGGCAAGAGACAACATTCGCATTTACACCATAGGCGTTGGCGCAGAAGAAATGCGCATGCCCGGATTGTTGGGGCGAATCAGCGGCCGTACCACCAATCCATCAGCAGATCTCGACGAGGAAACACTGCAGGCAATTGCCGACGCCACTGGCGGGCAATATTTTCGCGCCAAAGACCCTAGAGCCCTAATGGAGATTTACGCGCTAATCGATCAGCTGGAACCCGTTGAGCAAGAAGCTGAGATTTTTCGTCCGGTGCAGACACTCTACTATTGGCCCTTGGGCGGGTGTTTGCTGCTCTGGATCTTAGTGCTGTTGGCAGATTTTCGTCGCCATAGGCCAGCCTCAACGGGTGCTGCCAATGCTTGAGGCGCTAAACAACTTTCACTTTCTCAGACCATGGTGGCTGTTGGCGCTGCTGCCGCTGTTGCTATTGGTCTATGCGTGGGTGCGACGCACGCGCCAACAAAGCGCGTGGTCTGCCGCCATCAGTCAACCACTGCTCGCGGTGCTGCTGGACGATTCGGTGGCAACCACTGCCATACGTCTGCGCGCCTGCCTGTGGCTAGCCGGTTGTTTGACCGTGCTCGGGCTGGCAGGACCGGCGTGGGAGAAGCTACCCCAGCCGGTGGAGCGCAAGAGCGACGCACTGGTGATTGTTTTGGACCTATCGCTGTCGATGTTTGCCGAAGACGTGGCCCCCTCAAGACTTGCCAAGGCCCGGCAGAAAATTGTCGACACGCTGCGCCTGCGACAGGAAGGTTCCACGGGTTTGGTGGCCTATGCCGGTGACGGTCATGCCGTCGTGCCCATCACCGACGATGCGCCGACTATCGAAAACCTGCTGAGTGCGTTATCGCCAGCCATGATGCCTGTGCTGGGCAGTCGCCCCGCTACCGGTCTTGAGCTTGCACAAGAACTGTTTCGCAATGCAGGTCTGCTTGAAGGCCGCATACTGCTCATTACCGACGGCATCAAACGCGCCAGTGAGATCAGCGATTTTCGCGATGCAGCCTTTCCTATTTCCATTATCGGTGTTGGTACGCGCGGTGGCGCTCCCATACCCATCAATCGCCGAGATGAACCAGCGCGCTATTTAACCGATGACCTCGGGCGCGAAATTCGTCCGGGTCTGGAGGAATCAACACTCATTCAAGCTGCGCAGCAAAGCTATGGTCGCTACAGCGCGATGACCATTGGCGATCAAGATCTTGAAACTGTGCTGGGCACTGCGCTGCCAACAGAGGATGCCTCGATTGAAGTGGATCGCGAATTCGACATCTGGGCGGATATGGGTTTTTGGCTCTGTATCCCATTGGCGCTGCTGATGTTGGCATCGTTTCAGCGTGGACTGTTCGCAGCGCTCTTGTTCACCGTCATGCTGCCAGAGCCGGTGTTAGCCCAAGCGAATCCACCGAGCAGTTCAGCCACTCAAGTCGGGGAAGCCGCTGAGCAAGTGGGCGACCCCTACGCTTCGCTTTGGCAAAGCCTGTGGCAGCGACGCGACCAGCAAGCTTACGATGCCATGGCCGACGGCGACCCCATTGTGGCGGCGCAACTGTTTGCCGACCAGCAGTGGCGCGGTTCTGCCCGCTATCGCAGCGGTGACTTTGGTGGCGCAGCCGGTGATTTCGCTGAGGATCCATCGCTCACTGGCCTCTACAATCAGGGCAATGCGCTTGCCCGCCTTGGACGCTATGAGGATGCCATTAACCAATATGATCGCGTGCTGGCGGCCAATCCAAACCAAGAAGACGCCGCCTTCAACAAGGCCTTGCTAGAGAAGCTGCTTGAGCAGCAGCAACAAGAACAGGCCGAACAAGAACAACAAGACCAGCAGCA
>SHAE01000054.1 GCA_004213835.1 OM182 bacterium
AACCTGCAGCGTCGCTGAATCTGTGCCCAATCTAGGTGCGCCAAGCGAAAGTTGCGCACCGTTTTCGCACCCGACACCGCAAACCAATGATCAACGAGAGTGTGGTAGCTACGGCTGGACTTGAACATTTGGTTTAAGCGTAGCTATAGCTGGATCTAAGAGAGCGCGAATCTATTTATACCCCCATCAATACCCCCAGAACTCGGCGTACTACCAGTCCCGCGCGCGCGGTCGGACGTACCGACTTTGCGCGCAGAGCTAGTTTGCAACATCCCGTGTAATGGAGTTCGCTAACTACAAGTGCGCCAGCTCATCCCATCGCGCCTCTCTTAACGCGAGCAATGCAAATAGATCGCACCTTTGGCTTCGACTTTTTTCTAGGGTCGTCCCTATCCACTCCTCCGCCAACTGATTTCGTTGTTTTAATCAACCCGCCTTGGCGCGTTCACACTTTACAAATAAGGCAATAATTTAGAGCCTATAGGAGCAAGCCGGTACTTTAACCGCCAATACTTAGAACCCGTTGGGTGCACGAGAAGATACATACCGGCGCCGTCAGCTAACTTGTAAGGTCTTTCGGAAAGCTTGGCGCTTTTGACTTTCACAGCCGAGAGTTTCAATTTCGCATCCGTTGGGGGTATGTATCCGTGTAGACGTATGGATACCACCGCTTGTACCCCCAAAAGGGAGGGTATACCAAAGGATCCACAGAGATCCTAGGAAGCGCGAATTTGCGGGTAAAGTCAGTAAAAACCGAGGTTTTTGGATCTCATAAAGTGTTACGAGATATTGAATTGGTCGGGACGGCAGGATTTGAACCTGCGACCACTTGGCCCCCAGCCAAGTGCGCTACCAGACTGCGCTACGCCCCGCGACGATCCGCATCATAGCTGATGCTCTTGCCCTTCGAAAGTTTGCGGTGCTTGTTATTGCAACTGACTGTCTGCTACCCAATTACCGTGCGCTCCGTAAGGCACCCGAAAAGGCAGTTCAATCATCGCCACCGGCGGTGCTGCAAAATTTTGCGCATCGACAATGATCAGCCGAGATTTCCCGGTCGTTTCACTGTGTACCAAGCTCAACACCCAGCCCTCATCTTCTGCCTTGGCATTGGTCGCTGGTACAAAGACCGGTTCCGCGCCTCGCGTGCCGTCGCCTAAGTCATGCTCAGCGCACTTGCCGGTATGCAGGTCATATTGGTAAAGACGCGGGCCGTACACCGGCTCTTCACTGTTACCTTCGCCGTCGAGGGCCATCAGGTAGCCAAATCGCGACTCTCTACCCACCATGGTGTCGTTGACTCGACCAAAGTCCGCTGGCCTGTCATCGATAGGCTGCTCGCTCACAGTTCTCCGCGTTAGATCAATGGTCCAGCGATGCAACCGCCCGACTTCCGAGTAATCTCCAGAATCTGCGCCAAAGGCAGAGTTTTGCCGCGAGACATAGAGCGTTATCACGCTGTCCTTATCCCACGCGTTGACCTGGTGAAATACGTAGCAGGGCTCGATCTCAAACCAGCGAACATCCCTCGACGCGCCATTGCGTGGCATCACTCCGAGGCGTGCGCCACTCTCGCGTTTGAAGCGAAACGGTATGCCAGTTGCGAGCAATTCAAGATCAAGCGCCAAGGGCAGATCCATAAACACCACGTAATTTTCGGTGATGCTGAAGTCATGCATCATGACCATCTGCGGCAGTTCAATGCCCTCTAGCTGCTTAAGCGCGCCGTCTGCGCCAATGCGGATATAGTTCAGATAAGGCTGCGCAAAATTGAAATAACTGAAGGCCAGCATCTCGCCTGTGGTCGGGCATATCTTAGGGTGCGCGGTCATGGAACAGGTCAGCGCTTCGCTGAAGTTCTCGCAGCCTACGGTGTTTAGCTGCCCATCAATCTCCCAAGGCCAGTGCGCTTCTTCCAAACACAGAATTTTTTTGTTGTGCGCGACGACATGCGTGTTGCCTTTGCCGCGCCGCAAATCGCCGAGCCCAGCGGCTGGATCGCTCAAAGGATCAGTGATATCCGGCGTTTGCAGAAAACGATTCTTATACCACTGAGCTTTGCCACCACTGAGGCGAATGCCGTGAACCATGCCATCGCCGAGAAACCAGTGTTCACCGGTACCTGATTTAGGGTTCGGCCCAGTGCGTAAATACACGCCACTGAGATCTGGTGGAATGCTGCCCTGCACGGCCAGCTGGGTCTCGGTGCGTTCTTGCTGTATAGGGCTCCAGTTGCCCCGCAAAAACCATGGTTGGTTTGTCGCTGCTGGTTCTGCCATGTATTTTCCCTCCCCGGAAATCTACGGTCACTGTCAGGCAACATGCCCGCCTTAACTGCGCAATCGAAACACCGGGTCTGGGAAAAATGACACGCGAATTCGCACTTCGGTAGCCACCCAAACCCCATCAATCTCTGCCATTGATACCCGCAATCGTCGGGTTTTTCCTCGTCGTGTGACAACCGAATAATCGCAGCGCATCACTGCGCCCGAGTAAAAGCCGGCGCGGCGCGCCAGTTTTGCATCGCTCACGCGATCCAGACGTATTGGGTAAGCATCTTCGCCGTCATGCACATGCCCACCGGCGTAACAACCCGGGGTGAACAACAGTGCCGAGATCAAATCAGTGCCCGGGGGTTTAGGGTTAACCTCGAACTCGCCGTCTCGGCCTAACAGAATCTGGGTGTCTTGCTGACTCATGACGACCACTTTGTAGTCGTCATCCTTGCTCTCACTTTGCACCAAGTAGGTCTGGGTCAGTGGAGTCGTTGCTTGCCACAAGCCCTTTGCGGCGAACGTTCCCGTCCACGTGTAGTAGGCGCTCAGGCTTTGTGAAGTTTGAAATTGGCCAAGAAATTCATAGGCATCGCGCTGGCGCCGAAAATCGAAGTTCAGCTCACCCGCAATTATGGGCCCCATGCGAACCTCATAGGCGAAGTCACCGCGGGAACTGATTTCCTCACTCTGAACGTGGCTACTATGTCCGGCCACAAACAGCAGGCTGTATGCCATGCAAAAAAATAGCGCGCGGGATTGGCTGGGGCGCTGCAGTCGATAGCGCTGATAAAGCCGATGTGAAATGGCTTGGCGAAGTGGGCGAAGGTAAGTAGAAGCCGCCACCACTCTGCCTTCGCCTAGGATTTAAGCTCGCGCAGCAGGTCTTCTAGCTCGGTGATCATTTGTTTGACCACAATGCTCGATTGCGTGCGGTCTTCCTTAGCATCGTCGCCTACCAGCCGCTGGCGTGCACCACCAATCGTGAAGCCCTGATCGTACAGCAGCCCGCAAATCTGCCGCACCAAGATCACATCTTGGCGTTGGTAATAGCGTCGATTGCCTCGGCGTTTCATGGGTTTGAGTTGCGGGAATTCTTGTTCCCAGTAACGCAGCACGTGGGGTTTTACATCACACAGCGCGCTGACCTCACCAATGGTGAAGTAGCGCTTTCCCGGGATGGGTGGCAGTTCGTTGTTGTTACTGGTCTCAAGCATACAGAGAGTATTCCTACGCGCAGGCGCTAGTAGTCATCACTGTTGTGTTCGTCATCTTGCTCGCCTTCGCCTGAGAAGGCTTCGACTCGCGACTTGAGTTTTTGTCCAGGTCGAAAGGTAACGACCCGCCGGGCGGTAATAGGAATTTCTTCGCCGGTCTTTGGATTGCGCCCTGGGCGCTCGCCCTTTTCGCGCAGATCAAAATTGCCGAAGCCCGACAGTTTTACCTGCACGTTGTTCTCCAGAGATTGGAGAATTTCGTCAAAGAATAATTCTACAATTTCTTTGGCTTCGCGCTTGTTCAGACCTAATTCGTCGAACAGCTGATCTGCCATTTTTGCCTTGGTCAGTGCACCCAAAGATCTTTCCCCATCAATTTGGATATCGTCGTTAGCGTCAGGTTCTAACGAAGTCGAGCCCCACAATGCTGCTCCAACAATGCCACCGCAGACTGAGCAGCAGCATTGATTTCCTCTTCACCTAGGGTGGTCTCTTGGCTTTGTAAGGTCAACCCTAGGGCGAGACTTTTCTCTTTTGAATCAAGGCCCTCGCCCTGATATACATCAAACAACGTGATGTTCTTGCAAATGCTGTCCATACCATTGACAAGCACGTCGATCACGGTCTGGGCGCTGACATCCTGCTGAACCAATACGGCAATATCGCGTCTAACCGACGGATACCGCGACACCGAACCATGGCTGCGCTTTGGCCGCTGCATAATGCCGTCGCCATCCATCTCAAAAATGTAGGCCGAGTCGATGTCCAGCTGTCGGGCCACCTCTGGATGCAGGGCACCAACCCGGCCGATGCACTCCTCGCCGAGATAGATACCTGCGCTTTGGCCTGGATGCATAACGCTGTCTTCAAGGGGTTGAAAGCGCAGCTGCAAACCCGCCCACTGCCCGAGCTCTTCGACCACGCCCTTGGCATCGAAAAAATCGACTGCCGCTGTATCGCTATGCCAGGCCTGTAAATTGCGGCGACCCCACAAGATGCCGCCAACGGTTAGGTCCTGCTGCAGTCCATCGATGGGTTTAAACACTAGGCCCACCTCAAATAAGCGCCCAGCATCTTGCTGGCGCGCGGTATTTTTCTTCGCCGCATCGATCAATCCCGGCAACAAACTGGTGCGCATTACCGACAAATCGGAAGACATCGGGTTCACCAGTGTTTTCGCCGCAGACGCGTCCTTCTGGCCTAGGATCGCTTCACTCTTAGGGTCGACAAAGCTGTAGGTGATGACCTCCTGAAAGCCGAGGTGCGTGAGTCGCTGCCGCAATTGACGCTCACTGTGCTGCTGCAAATTCACCGCAGCCAAGGGCAGTTGCACACTCGGCTTGGTTACTGGAATGTTGTTGTACCCGTATATGCGGCAAACCTCTTCGATTAAGTCGGCCTCAATGGCAATGTCGAAACGATGGGTTGGCGCGGTGATCTCCCAGCTCACACCGGCTGGAGTCTGGGAGCGCTCAACAACGGCGAAATCCAAACGCTGCAGAGCTTCGTCCACCTGCGCTACGTCCACCTCGATACCCAGCATCTGATTGAGCTTTTGCTCACGCAGTCGCACCTGCGGCTGCCGGGGCATGGACGGTGCATCTATCGTTTCAACAATGGGGCCGGCGGTTCCGCCGACAATACTTTGCAAGATCTGCGTTGCTCTCTCCACGGCCTCGGCCTGCAGCGCAAAATCTACGCCCCGCTCATAACGATGAGATGCATCGGTATGCAGCCCGTAGCGTCGCGCCGTGCCGGCGATGGCGATTGGTGCGAAGAATGCGCATTCAAGAAAGATGTTCTGGCTGTTAGCCTGCACGCCAGAATTCTTACCACCCATGACACCAGCCATGGCCACTGGCCCGCTGGCATCGGCGATCACCAGCGTGTCGGCATCCAGTTCGACCTCTTGTCCATCAAGCAACACGAGCCTGTCATCAGGCTTTGCCATACGCACAGTAATTTGTGTATCTAGGCGATCAAGGTCAAAGGCGTGCATGGGTTGGCCTAACTCGATCAGCACGTAGTTTGTTACATCAACCACCGGGTCAATGCTGCGCAGACCGCAGCGACGCAGGCGCTGCGTTAACCAGTCAGGTGAAGGGCGGCTTAGATCTACCCCTTCGATCACCCGACCTAGGTACTTAGGACATTGGGCGGTAGCCTCCAAAGTCACTGGAAAGCTGCGCTCACTCTGGGCCAAGACGGGTGGTATCGCAGGATAGGCCACCTCAAGGTTGTTCAGCACGCCTACCTCCCGCGCAAGACCCTTGATAGACAGGCAGTCGCCTCGATTTGGGGTGAGGTCCATATCAACCGTTAGATCATCCAAGGGCAGGTCGGCGCCAGCGATCTCGGCAAGGTCTGCCCCAACCGCATGGTCAAGCTCCATGATGCCATCGGCATCTTCGCCCATACCCAACTCTTGAGCGCTGCAGAGCATGCCGAAAGATTCCACCCCACGCAGCTTGGCCTTCTTAATCTTGAAATTATCGGGCAACACCGCGCCGACTTTTGCAAAGGCCGTCTTAAGACCTGCTCGGGCATTTGGAGCACCGCACACCACCTGGAAGCGCTCATTGCCGTCGCTCACGTCGCAGACTCGCAGCTTGTCCGCATCAGGATGCTGCTCGGCGCTAACAATTTCACCCACGACCACACCGCTAAAGGTCTGAGCCGCAGGCTCAGTGCCGTCGACCTCCAGTCCGGCCATGGTGAGCTGGAACAACAGTTCGTCACTGTCTAATGACGGATTAACCCACTGGCGCAGCCATGCTTCACTGAATTTCATCGTGTCGCCCCGATACTCGTGCTAGTTGAATTGCCGTAGAAAACGTAAATCGTTTTCGAAAAACAAACGTAAGTCGTCTACCTCATAGAGCAGCATGGCTAAGCGGTCGACGCCAAAGCCGAAGGCGAACGCTGAATACACCTCGGTATCGATACCCGACATTTGCAGCACATTGGGATGCACCATGCCGCAGCCCATGACCTCTAACCAACCGGTATGACTGCATACGCGGCAGCCTTTACCTAGGCAATGCACACACTGTACGTCGACCTCGGCTGAGGGTTCTGTGAACGGAAAGTAGGAAGGACGAAAGCGCACCTGTAGTTCTTTTTCAAAGAAACGCTGCAAAAAGTCGATCACGGTGCCCTTCAGATCCGCAAAGCTAATGCCCTGATCCACGACCAGCCCTTCCACCTGGTGAAACATAGGGCTGTGGGTCAGGTCAGAGTCTCGACGATAGACGCGGCCAGGACATATCACGCGTATGGGCGGTTCTTGACGCTCCATCGTGTGCACCTGACTGGGTGAGGTATGGGTGCGCAGCAGCGTGCCGTCGCCAAAATAGAAGGTGTCGTGCATGGCTCGCGCAGGATGGTGCGCGGGTATGTTGAGGGCTTCGAAGTTGTAGTAGTCGTTCTCAACCTCAGGACCGCTCACCACCTCATAAGCGGCTCCGGTGAAGATCGACTCGATGCGGTACATGGCCTGCGTCACCGGATGCAGCCCACCAGAATGGCCACGTCGACCGGGCAACGTGACATCTACCCTATCTGCGGCGAGTGCGGCTTCCAACGCCGCAGCTTCCAGCGCGGTCTTACGCTCGGAGATCTTTTCCTGCAGCGCGGTTTTCGCTTCGTTAATTTTCGCGCCGGCCTTAGGTCGATCCTCAGGCTCAAGTTTGCCAAGGCCCTTGAGCAGCTCGGTCAGGCCGCCTTTCTTACCCAGGTAGTTAACGCGAACCTCATCCAAACTGCGCAAATCTTCTGCGGCGCTGGCCGCATCGATGCCCTGCTGTAATACGTTCTCAATATCCATCGCTTGTCCCGATTTGCTCCGCGTTTCGATTTTGGCCATTCACTGAAGGCAAAAAAAAGGGAAGAACCCAAGTCCTTCCCTTTGTGCGCAACATACAACTGCAGGAAGAACACTCTATTAAGGTCTCCTGAAGACAGTCAGCTGTAGATCCCGTGTTTGGAGCAACGCGAGTTGCTCCGCAACATGCTTAGGCCGCTTGCGCCACTCCAGCACCTGCACCCGCACGTTTGGCCAATGCGGCGAACGTATCCTTTTCATGCATGGCGATGTCTGCGAGTACCTTACGATCTACCTCTATCCCTGCCTCCTTGAGACCAGAGATAAAGCGGCTGTATGACAAGCCGTGTTCACGGGCCGCCGCGTTAATGCGGACAATCCATAGTCGACGGAACTGTCGCTTGCGTTGGCGGCGGTCTCGGTAGGCATATTGGCCTGCCTTGATGACTGCCTGTTTGGCTACCTTAAAGGTGCGGCTACGAGCGCCGTAATAACCCTTGGCGGCTTTTAAGATCTTCTTCCTGCGAGCTCTGGACGCTACGCCTCGTTTAATTCTGGGCATAAGTCCTCCTAGCGCGCCTTCTTGGGCAGCATGCGTACCAAGCCTGGTACATCAGCCGCTGCCACACCTTCCATGCCACGCAGCTGACGCTTTCGCTTTGGCGCCTTCTTCGTGAGAATATGATTCTTGTTTGCTTGCTTATGTTTGAAACCGGAGCCGGTACGGCGAAAACGTTTCGCAGCACCCCGGTGGGTTTTCATTTTTGGCACTTGCCTATCTCCACGCGATTCATCGGTTGCCTTCAAGGTCGACCGCAATTTCGACCGAGGCGATTAAAATCAAGCTCTCGCTTGTTTTTAGCGCTTCGCATGCACGCAACGCGTGCTACTGAGAGGCTTCTTTCGGAGCCTGCGCTTTCCTGTTTTTTCGTGGAGCCAAAACCATGATGACCTGACGACCCTCGAACTTTGGTTCTGCTTCCACGGAACCGAGCTCGTCTAGGTCTTGCGCTATTCGAGTCATAAGATTCATCCCAATTTCAGGATGCACTACCTCACGACCGCGGAAACGCAAAGACACCTTCGCTTTGTCTCCTTCCTCGAGAAAGCGCTTCAGGTTGCGTAGTTTTACCTGATAGTCGCCTTCTTCCGTACCGGGACGGAACTTCATCTCTTTGACTTGGATCTGCTTTTGCTTCTTGCGTTGAGCTGCCTTGGTTTTCTTCAGCTCAAACAGATGCTTCCCATAGTCCATCACTTTGCAAACAGGAGGGTTAGCGTCAGCAGCAACCAAGACCAAATCCAGTCCCGATGCCTTGGCTTCCGCCATTGCTTCAGCGCGTGAAACAATTCCTCGTTGACCACCGTCGGCACCCACAAGGCGCACGTTTGCAGCAGTAATGTCTTCATTTAACAACGAGCGATCAACTCGCTTGCTAGTCTTCTTAATGGGCGTCTCCAACCTTCTCCAAGAATATATGAGCGTTTTACGCCTGCTCGCGGCGCGCCGAGTTCAGATCGCAGAAAATTCCGCCTCCCCGAAATCAGGGCGCGAATTCTACTGCCAAGCCAGCAAGCACATCAAGCACTCCTTCAACGCTCAAGACCGCGCATATTCACCTAACTCGCGGATTCTCCTCGATCTTTTGCCCGCCTCGTTATGCCTTAGCTTAGGCTCGCAGCAATGATGTCGATGTAATCGCGGCGCACGTCTAGCTTCATCGCCGCATAAGCCTCGGTAGGTAGCTCGGCCAGCTCTGTCGCCTTGGCAAGGGCACATTGTTCTAGCGCTTCGGCGCTGACAATTTCATCTAAAAAGCCCGCGCGCTGGGCCCCTTCAGCGTCGTACAAACTGGCCTGAATGATCGCTTGGGTCTGGTGACGTTTGGATACCCGACACAGCGCAATTTGCAGCCCAAAGGGCGGCAGCGTCATGCCAATGGCCGTTTCATTGAGCCCGTACTTAGCATCTCCGCCGACGCCAAAGCGTGTATCGCTGGCAAGCATCAGCAGCGCGCCGGCGGCGATAGCATGCCCTGCACTGGCGGCGACAACTGGCATGGGCAAGGAGAACAAACGCAGCAGCAAGGCCGCGCCTTTATCAACCAAGGCCTTGCTTTCTGCGGGCCCCTTGCCGATTTCCTTCAAGTCAAAGCCGGCGCTGAACACGCCAGAGCGCCCCTGCAGCACCACGGCCTTGGCCTCGCCTTCGGCGCGATCGAGGCCATCATTTAAGTTGTCGATATAGCTGTGGCTAACCGCATTGGCCTTACCATCGTCCATGGTAATAACCGCAACATCCCCTTCTTTTCGGTAATTCAGCATCGCGCTCCTCTCCTTGTATTGGCCTCTTATGTATTTTTCTGCCTCGCACTATTCTAGGGCTTGATAACGTGAGCGCCTACCGTCTGGGCACGTTTGGGGAGAGAGGAAACAGCATGGATATCAAACTGTCTGATATCACGCAAAGACGCGCAGAAATGTTGGGTGAGGTCGGACAGGCTTGGGTAAAAGCATTGCCCGATAAAGTTCGGCAGGCGCTCTTTGACTACGGTTTGACCTTTGTCGACAGCCTACCCGGCGGCTCTGCAAGCTACCTTGCCATTGTGAAAGAAGTATCTGGCGCTGAGCGCGTTCTCAAAGTTGTAATGCCGACTGATCTTGATGTTACTGCCGAGATTGCAGGGCTGCAGGCCGCCAAGGGTCGAGGCTATGTTGGCGTTGTTGAGTCCGACGCCGCAAAGGGTATTGCCATCATGCAACAACTGGGCTGCCCCATCGCAGACAGCGGTCTCGCCATTCAAACTCAGATCGAACGGGTCACTGCTGCCTTGCAGGAGAGCTGGCAGGCCGATACTGCAACACAGGGGTTGGTCTGTGGTGAGGGCAAAGCGGACTGGCTGGAGAACCATATTCGTCACACACCGGCGAAAATCGGCGCACGTTTCAATACGCAAATGATGCACTTGGCCGTGGACCACATCGACGCGCGCCGTGGGACTTGGCGCAAGCAAGACTTCGTACTGGTGCATGGCGATGCACATGAATACAACACTCTCGCGGCGACCAGTGACCCCGCTGGCAAATACAAGCTTGTGGACCCCGACGGCCTGCGCTTTGAAGCTGCCTACGATTTGGGCATTTTGTTGCGCAACTGGATTTCAGCCTATCGGCACGTGGAGCCGATGAAGGCGCTGCGTAACAGGGCCGCGTGGCTGAGCGAGCAGACTGGTGTAGCGACCCAAGCCATTGTCAGCTGGGGATTTGTGGAAATTGTCTCCACGGGTATTCACCTCGTAGAGCTTGGTTATGTGGACGAAGCGCAAGATTATCTGCAACTGGGCGAGGCCGTCGCGACGCAAATGGCCAGCACCTAAAAACGCAGCACAGACGGCGGTGGCGTTTCCAATCGCCGATCTGTCTAATATCGCAACGTTGATAAATGTAGTGCGCGATTTCGATGCACGGGGAGTTACATGATCACAGTTTTTGGTTCGCTCAACGTTGACTACGTGTTTCAGGTGGCGCAGTTACCCGCACCTGGAGAAACCGTACTGGCTACCAATATGGAAGTGCTGCCCGGCGGCAAGGGAGGCAACCAAGCCTTGGCAGCAGCGAAGGCTGGTGCCAAGGTTAATATGGTTGGCGCCGTTGGCAAAGATGGCTTGGGCGACATTGCAATGGCGGGCTTAATGGCAGCGGGCGTGAATACCAGCGCAGTGACGCAAAGCCTCAAACCCACAGGGACTGCGGCGATTAATGTCGATGCTGCGGGCGAGAACGCCATTACCGTGTCGGCTGGCGCTAACTTGGAAGCGACGGGCGAATCACTCGATGCCAGCCAGCTAAATCCGCAAACAACACTTCTGCTGCAAATGGAAGTGTCGATGTCCGCCATGACCGACCTCATTCAACAATGCCGTGCCGCTGTCGCGAACATCGTATGGAATCTGGCGCCGATGCAGCGCATCGAGCTGACGGTACTACAGCAGGTCGATTACCTCATTGTTAATGAAGGCGAGTTGGCGCAGCTGCACGCGGATCTTCATAACGGTTCAGATTCCGGTGACAGCGCATCCACCGGTGCTGAACAGCAAGCCCAAGACGTGGTCGCACTTACCGGTCAATCCATAGTCGTCACCCTCGGCGCTGACGGCACCCTCGCAGTGCATGAGAACAGTGTGCTCCGGGTGCCCGCGCTGCCGATTTCACCAATTGATACTGTGGGCGCTGGGGATGCCTTTACCGGCGCCTTTACTGCAGCCCTCGATGCAGGGGAGACGTTTCATCAGGCCATGCGGTGGGGCAACGTGGCCGGCGGATTGGCCTGTCTTGAAACTGGTGCGCAGTCAGCGCTGCCCACGCGGGCACAAATCTTGGGGCGCCTCGCGGAGCTGCCATCGGGCTGAGTCTAGCTTTCGATTTACCTGCCAGAACAGATTTATTAAAAGA
>SHAE01000055.1 GCA_004213835.1 OM182 bacterium
TCCACAGCAGTTGAATCATAAAGGGCCCATCTTGTTGATCAGAAACTAACAAAAGGCTCGCTTCAAACATCGACGCCAGAACGCCTAGAGCTTTTTGCCTTGTTGATTATGGTGCCCCAAATTAGGAGGAAGGGCTTATCATTAAATCTGACTATTTTCTGGTTGCCATGAATTAATCACATGTCACTAACATTACGAATCTGGCGCTTTACCGACGGTCGACCTGGGCACGAAAAACAAACTGCGGCCCTAGTGCAGGGGTTGAGCGAGTGCTTATCTGAGGTCGCAGGGACTGACTCGGCGATCGAATCCCGTGATATTGCGTTAGCCGATTATCCCGATGGCTTGGCACCGTTATGGCGAGATCCGGGCCAAGCTCCCGATCTGGTTATCGGGGCGGGACGTCGCACCCATTTGCCCATGGCGCGAGTGCGCTGGCATCTCGGCAGTCGCGCGATATGTGTTATGAAATCCAGCTTGCCCAGTTTCTGTTACGACCTCGCCTTAGTGCCAGAGCACGACCGACTTTGGTCAGAGCGAAAGGTGTTGCGCACGCTGGGAGCGCTTGGGCCCTCGGTTTCAGGCGTGCCAGAGCCCGAGTGCGGGCTGATCTTACTGGGCGGCAAGAACGATCACTTTCACTGGTCAGATGACGATGTGGCAGCCGCGGTGGCGGATATCGTTGTACAAAATCCACAGGTGCACTGGCAGATATCGGATTCGCCCCGTAGCTCAAAAGCGCTCATTCCGATGCTGGATAACGTCTTGCAGGGCGCCGCCAATGCAGAGACCGTCCACTATTTGAACAATGACCCGCAGTGGTTGTCGCATACGCTCTCTCGTGCTGGGCAAGTTTGGGTCAGCGCAGACAGCGCATCGATGCTCTACGAGGCGCTATCGTCTGCGGCTCGTGTGGGTGTCATTGATCTGACGAGCAAGCGCGCTCATAACAAATTGGCCCTTGGTATCAGTGCGCTACGTCAACAGCAGCGCGTGGGCACCCTCGACGCCGGACCGCTGGATGCGCAATCGCTGAACGTTGAACCCCTGCGCGAACAGGCACGCTGTGCGCGCTGGATATTGCAGCAATGGTTTAAGCCCCGAGACGGACTTAGCTGAGTACGCCTGCCTGCACGAACTCCTTAATCTGGGCATTATCCAACCCCAACCAATCTTGCAAAATGGCCTCACTGTCTTCGCCAACGGCGCGGGTGCGCGCATAGTCATCACAGGGTGTGGCCGTAAATTGAATGGCGAGCTTATCGATCCAAGTGGGTCCAATGGTTGGGTGCACATCATCCAGTGGCTGCAGAAATCCACGCTGACGTAGTTGTGGATCGTGCTCGACCAAATCAGCGCCATCTTGAACCACACCTGCGGGCACGCCGGCTTGCTGACAACGCTGCATCAGCTCATCGGCCTGCGCAGCAAGCGTCCATGCTGCCATATGCTCATTCAGTGCGCTGCGATGGTTGTAGCGTGAGGCCCCGTCTGCAAAGTCGGGGGCATCTGCCCACGGGGGGTTGCCCATAAGCCTCTTCAGCGCCTGCCATTGGTCGTCGTTCATGCAGGCGATGGCGATCCAGCGCTCACTCACTCGCGCGGCGGTCTGTTCATCCGCGCCGGTGTCCTTGGGCTGATCCGCGCAGCGATATACCCCATGAGGTGCCAGCGTGTCATAGGGCAAATCGTTACCCACGGCTCTGGCCTTCGTGCCATTGGCTGCAAAATCTAGCAAAGCCGGACCGATGAAATTGATGCCAACCTCAAACTGGGAGATATCCACCCGCTGGCCCTTGCCCGTAGTGCGCCGCGCTTGCAGTGCAGCGAGCACCGCAACGGCGCCGTGCAGCCCTGCCTGGTGATCGTTGTAGGAAAAACCGATGCCGATATCCTCGCGCCCGGGCACGCCGGTGGTGGCGGTAAGGCCGCAAAGCGCATGAATGGTAGGCGCGTAGGTCACATACTTTGACCAAGGACCACCGTCACCCATGCCAGACATCTGTACGTAGGTCACGCCGGGATTGGTTTGACTGACCTCATCATAGCCAATACCCCAGCGATCCAGCACGCCAACGGAGAAGTTGTCGATGACAATGTCGGCCTGATCTGCCAAGCGTCTGGCCAGAGCTTTGGCAGAGTCATCGGACATTTTCAGCGCCAAGGCGCGTTTGTTGCGATTCCACATGAGGTAGTAGGGGTGATGCGGATCTTGGGTTGTGACCGCGCGCTCGCTGCTATTGATTTTGATCACGTCGGCGCCCATGTCCGCGAGCATGCGCGTGGCGAAGGGGCCTGCGAGTACGTGGGTAAAGTCGAGTACCTTGATACCGGCCAGAGGCTTGTCGCCAGACACATCAGCGTGCTTTTGCGCGCTGGACTGCTGTTGCCAGTTCACTCGCGCTGCAACAGCCTCCACGGGCTCTGCTTGAGGTTCATAGGGCCTAAGTTGCCAGGGTGTCTTGCTGAAATGGTAGGGCGTGCCGGTTGAGGTAACGTTTTGCCCCGCAATGCTGTAGGGCACATACCAGTGGCGCGCAGCAAGCTGTGGATTTTCTGCCACGCTCTCGATGGGCAGCACGCGGCCATAGGGCGAGTGCCGCGACTGAGCCTCGTGGAACAGGGCCTCGACGTCTTTGTTCGCCACCCAGCGGCGCATAATATCCATGGCGCGGTGGGTGCGCAGGCGCAGGTTCTGCGGCTCCATATACTTTGGGTCGATGAGATCTTCATGGACATCTTCCTCGATCCACCACATCAGCTGCGAGTCAAAATCGGGCACTGGCGTTGCCATGATCGCGCCATTCTTGCCGGGCAGCACGTTGTAGGCATCGGTCCAATGCAGGGCGCCGCGTCGCGGTAATACTCGTCCTTCTGGGCGGTCTAGTGACTGCTGATAAAAATAAAACATGAAGACATGCTCAAGACAGGAAGCGATGCACTCGTGTACCGCAAGCTGTGCGGTCTGACCTTGTCCGGTAGTGCGCTGGTGATGCAGGGCGCTTAGCGCAGCGATGGCAACATAGGCGCCGGACAGCATGAAATTCAGATCACCAAAATTCTTCAGCGGTGGTGTGTCCACGTCGCCAGTCGTCGCCGCTGCACCGCCAAGGGCGCCCGCAACAAGATCAGGCGCGAGAAAGTCAGCCCAGGGTCCCTGCTTGCCAAAGGATGACAGTTCGATCACCACCAGGCCAGGGTTGGCCCGCTTTGCAGAATCGAGATCGACAAGGTTCGTTTCGCCATCAACGCAAACAATATCTGCGGCCTCGCTCAGCGCTTGCAGGGTTTGCATCGCCACCACATCGGTTTGGTCGACACTGACGAACGTTCGATTCGAGGCAAAAAAACTATGCCAAAGCGAGAGTTGGTCGCCATCGCCCGGCATAAACGGGCCGCGCTTGCGTAATGGATCACCCTCGACACTCTCAGGTCGGATTACCTGTGCGCCCAAGTCCGCCAACAGCTTGGTGCCGTAAATGCCGCGCTCATCGGTAAGGTCGATAACGCGAATGCCAGCTAACGCCATGCAGATCTCCTCATCTCCTGCGTGCCCGATCATAACCCAGAGGGTGCCTGCAGCGATGGCTAGAAAAATGTCAGAGTGCTATCTTTTTGGGCGCAGTTCGGCGGGGAGGCCAGAATGCTGGATGCGCAACAAATCCGTTTTTTCAAAACCCAAGGCTACTTGATTGTTCCCGGCGCCATGGACAGTGCTCTGTGTCAGCGCGTGCGAGATTTGATGTGGCAGGCCCTGCCTGCTGACGCCCGCCTGAATCGAGACGACCCCGATAGTTTTATTGGACCCTTTGTTGAGGAGGATGAAACCTCTGACGAACGACACCTGCGCGCCGGGTATCGTTGGCTGAATCGGCATTTGGGTGTGAACGCCGATGTTATCTCGCTGATTTACTCCGAGTCGATCTGTGCCATGGCCCAGCAGCTGTTAGGCGGTAACCTGCGCCAAGCGGTGGTGAACGGACTGCCCATGGGCAGTCATGGCACCGCCTGGCCGGGTGGGCCAACGGATCCAGCGCTGGGCAATGACGGCGCGCGAGGGGTTTATTGCACGCTGCCCTACGGCAACAAAGCACGCGGACCAGACGGCTGCCACACCGATGGCCACCCGTTTCAACTGGGCGTCGTGGGTTTGCTAGACGACTGTCCAGAGGATGGTGGGGCTTTCAAAGTTTGGCCTGAGTCACACACGCGGCTGTTCTCCACTTTTGTCCTACGCTACGACCAACCGCGCATACCCTATTACCCACATTTGCCGGCTTACAAAGGTATTGCCCATAGCGATGCTTACTTGGCGGAACTGGAAAAAGTGATCGCAGAGATAGAACCCGTAGAGTGCCATGGACAGGCCGGAGACATTGTCTTTTGGCATCATCGGCTCGCCCACGCCGCCGGGCAGAACTACAGCGAGCAGATCCGCCAAGCGGTGCTGGCGGACTTTTGGACAGACGACCTTGACCATTTGCGCACCAAGCCGGTGGACAGCGATATGTGGGAGGACTGGTCCGACGCACTACAGCGAGCCTGAGCTTGCGCGCGGCAGTCGCAAAATAAGAACGACATACACGAACACGAAAAAGAACGAGAAAACCAAGGAGTAGCCCGTGAGCGAAGGCCCAAAAACAGACCAAGCGCCGCAACATCGAAACGACATGTATGGCAATGTCGATATGCGCAGCGAGGACGATCCGAACGTGTCAACGCTCATACCCGCTGCTACCGTGGTGCTGATCCGTGACGGTGACAGCGCAGTGGAAGTGCTGATGCTGCGCAAGAACTCCAAAATTACCTTCGGTGGCATGTGGGTATTCCCCGGCGGCAAGATCGACGCCGCCGACTACCCCGGTGGTGAGGTCAGTGCTGACAACATCGACGCTGCGGCTCGCGCAGCCGCTGTGCGCGAAACCCAGGAAGAGGCTGGTATCACCGTAGACGCCCAGGACTATGTATTCCTCTCGCATTGGACACCGCCTCCGGGACAACAAAAGCGCTTCGCGACGTGGTTTTTTGTTGCCAAGGTTGAGGGCGCCATGGACATCGCCATAGACGATGGCGAAATCAAAGACCATGCGTGGCTGAATCCAGCCGAGGCGCTGGCCAAGCATGCCAAGGGCGAGATTGATCTGGTACCGCCCACTTGGGTGACCCTGTATCACCTCTCTCTGAAAACCTCAGCGGATGATGTAATTGCCTATTTTCAGCAAAACACTGGCCTGACCTACAACACCCGAGTGGTGCCAGCGGCCAGCGGCGAACGCGTTGCCATGTGGAAGGGTGATGCAGGCTACGACGAGTGGAACCCGGATGTGGCCGGAGAGCGACACCGATTGGCCATGCCTGCGGGCGGGTTTATTTTTGAGAATACGGTGGAGCAATACTGATTAAACCGAAGGGCCTAGCAACTGTCGTCTACGCCTCAAACAACCGCCGTGGATTGTCGACAAATAGCATTTCAATATCCCGGTCTGTAGCCCCTAGCTCCTGTAGCTCAGGGATAACGTGTCGGTGCATAAACAGATATTGGTCTGGATTGCTTTTGTGGAAGTCGTGCTTCTCGGCAATGCTGCCGTCGGCTTGCTCATTGTGAATGTGCAAACAAATGCAGTCGTGTGATGGGCACAGGCGCTCGCCATAGCCCATATCTATCAGCTTCTTCAGGGTCACCGTGCGCATATGCGGGCTCACCAGCCTGCCGGGGTAGCGATCCAGCCCAAGGAAGCATCCTTGGTCGAGTATCCACTTGAGATACTCGGTGTCGGTGGTGTCGTTACTGTGATCGATTTTGACTTTGCCGAGATCGACACCTTCTTCTTTGAAGATCGCGATTTGTCGTCGCGCCACCTGTCCCGTGGGGTAGGAGTGCACCATGATGGGCACCCCGGTCTGCAGGTGCGCGCGCGCCACCGCGCGGGCCATGGTTTCCAAGGGCGGTGTCACCCCTTCAAAGTCTGCTGCGCACTTGAGCATGCCTGCCTTGATATCGGTGCCGCGAAATCCCTCGGTGAGGTCTTTAATGAATTCATCAGCCATTTGGTTGGCGCCAACGCCTTGCATAAAGCGGGGCACATCCAGCCACCAGCCGGTAACGTTGATGAGGTTCACGCCTGAGGCTTCGGCAACCGTTTTTAGCAAGGCTGGGTCGCGTCCTAGATCAAAGGTAGTGGCGTCGAGCATGGTGTCGATGCCGTGAGCCTTGGCGGTCTTCAAGCACTCAATGGCACGTTGTTCGCGGTTCGGACCCAGTAAGTCTGGGTAGTGGATAGACAGTCCGCTGGCTGCCACCATCACATGCTCATGCATGAGCGTGAAACCGAGGTCCTTGCTGTCGATTTCGCCGAGTACGCTGTTGATCGTAGCCATATCCCCTCCCAAGGTTTACCGCGTTTAGCGCTGCATTGCGGCAAGCGGTAGCGTCATTTCCTGATCGTCGGCAGTCGTGATCTGTACCAAAAACTGGTTCTCGTCGGTAAGTGAATAGCCCAAGGTTTTAAGGCCGCCAGGGCTGACCGCGGCAAAGTTCACACTCTGCTCGCCGATGCTGTCGAGCACCATCTTCTGCGCAGCTGCTCGAGGGACGAAGCCCGGATCCCACTGCTGTATATGCAAAACGAGGGTGCCCTCCATTTCTTGAATGTTGACGATCTCCACCATGGAGGTGCCCTCGGCTGAGGTAATGCGCACAAGAGCGGCGATGCTCCCTGCCTTGGCTTCGGTCCAATTTTCTTCAAGCACCGGGCCACCGATGTTTCCGGCCCAGCTGCCGGTCATCCATGATAAGTGGCCTATGGACGGCTTTTCTGAATCGAGGTGGCCGTCGGCTATGGCACCGAAGGGAGCCGCCAGGGCAGCAAGTAAGATAACTAGGTAGGACAGTCTGTAGTGCATGGAAGCAGCTCCTAAAATAATGAAAACGCTTAAGGCAATCTGCCAGAAACCCCACGATGAGGCTAGACTGGCGGCCGAGGCAGAAATGAGAGAGGGAGAGCCATACCATGTTGTCGAAAGCAGACGATTACCCTATTCACCAAAGTCCAGAGCCGATTGCCTACGCGGGTCAGAGCCGCAACTTTTACGATCGCTACTTTTTTAACGGCTATGACATTGAAGGTGACGTCTTTTTCGCCTTGGGCATGGGTATTTATCCCCATGTCGACGTTATCGACGCGGGCTTCTCGCTGATTCGCAATGGGGTGCAGCATGATCTGCTGTGCTCCCGCGCACTGGGCATGGAACGAATGGATACCCAGGTGGGTAACATTAAGGTCGAGGTAGTCGAGCCGCTGCAAAGCCTGCGCTTGCTGATAGACGCACCGCAGCATGGCATCGAAGCGGATTTGTTGTTTACAGGCCGCGCTCCGGCCCAGGAAGAACCGCGCTTCACTCGTCGTCTTGGATCTCAGCTGTTTATGGACTACACGCGGCTGACGCAAAACGGCCATTGGGAAGGGTGGATTAAGCATCAGGGCGAGCGCATCAATGTTGCACCGGTGCGATGGCTTGGCACCCGGGATCGCTCGTGGGGTATTCGGCCCATTGGCGAGCGAGATGCTCAAGCAAACCCCTCCGCAGAACCGTTTCAGCAGTTTTACTGGCTGTGGGCACCGATCAATTGGGGTGATGCAGTCACGCTCTACCACTTGAACGACGATGAGTTCGGTGACCCTTGGAATACTGCCGGCGCATTTGTGCCCCTGCATGGCGAAGGCGATGCCGAGGTGATGGCACAGGTCTCATCCCATATCGACTTCATACCTGGCACCCGGCACGCCAAGGAAATTCAGATTCAATGGCAGCGGCGTCGCGGCGCTGGCGAGGTCACCATCACCATGAAGCCCAAGTATCATTGGTACATGAAAGGGGTGGGCTACGGTCATGAAACCTTTGGCCACGGCAGGTATCACGGTGGCCCGGCGTCGACCTATGAAGAGCACACGCTCAGCGAAGTAGACGATGCCCACACCCTGCACATACAGGCAATCTCCGAGACCCATATGACCGGCTCGCTCGGCGAGCGCCAAGGTCATGGCGTACTGGAACAGCTGATTATTGGCCCGCACAAGCCTTCGGGCTTTACGGCGCTCATGGATATGGCTAAGTAGCGCTTTTGCCGCTGGGCATACGCGGCTTGGTGCCGACAACCCCCTGCTGCTCTAGTTGCCGAAGTTCATCCGTGCTTAGCCCCAACAGGTCCACCAAAATTGCATGATTGTGCTGACCTAGGGTTGGGGCGGGCGAGGTGATGCGTATGGGCTCTTCCGCGGTGCGAAACGGCGCACTGGGGTGGGGTTGCAAACCCACGTGGTCGCGTTCAAGCCACTGCAGATAGGCGCGATCCTTGAGGTGCGGCTCATCCAGCAGTTCCTGACCATTATTGAGCTTGGCGGCGGTAACGCCAACTGCCTGAAGGGTTTGCATCACCTCTGAGGCGGTGCGCTGCTGTGTCCATGCGCCAATGCACGCATCTATCGCCTCGCGTTTTGCTAAGCGCTCGTCCAGGTCACCAAATTCCAACAGTGCTGGAATTATCCCCTGCAGCTGATGCCACTGGGTTTCCTCGGTTACCTGAATAACCGCCCAAGCATCGTCGCCATGACAGGGATAGACCCCATGAGGCGCGTGATCGGGGTGCGCATTGCCAAAACGCTGGGGTGTTTGTCCGTGAACCGATTGATGCAGGATTCCCGGTGCCGCCAGCGGGAATAGGCATTCGACCTGACTGAGATCGACAAACTGGCCTTCGCCAGTGCGCTGCTTATGCCACAACGCGGTCAACACAGCCGCAGTGCCGTTCAGGCCGCCGACGGCATCACCAAAGGCCACATGCTGCATGGTAGGCGCTTGATCGGGATCGCCCACCAAGTGGGGCAAGCCAGAGGAGTGCTCAACCGTAGAGCCGTAAGCCCGAAACTCAGACCACGGGCCCGTGCTGCCAAAGGCGGGCATGGATACCATTACCAGCTCAGGATTCACTTTTTTCAGCTGCGGGTAGTCGAGCTTGAGTTTGGGTAGCACGCCGCCGGAATAGTTCTCTACTAGGGCGTCTGCTGTCGCGACCAGCTTCAGCAGCAGCTCGCGCCCAACGGGGTGTTCGAGGTCTAGCGTAATGTCCTGCTTGTTGCGATTGACATACAGGTACTGCGGCGATTTTTCTGCGCCGTTATCGGCAATCCACTCTTCTGTAGCCTCCCAGCTGCGCCACCAGTCGAAACGCTCGCAGCTTTCGACCTTGATCACTTGGGCACCCATGTCCGCCAAGTTGCGAGTTGCGAGGGGCCCAGCCCAGCCCATGGAAAGATCGACAATGCGTAGACCTTCTAGCGGCCTGACCGGGCGACTCATGGAGCGCCATCCCACTGCTGGGTGTGGGCACCAAGGGCAGCGACGGGGCCGCCAAAATGCGGTGGCGCGGCAAAAAGGCGAAAGGGTGTAGATGGCGCAGCAAAAGTTTCGTCGCCAATCTGCACTTGGCTAAAGGCGTTTCGCGATACGTATTGATCGACGGTAAAAAGCTCTTCCATGGTGGGTACGCGAGCCAGTGGAATACGCATGGCCTGACCGCGATAAAACAGATCCTCGGCACTGTGCCGGGCGAGCGCCTGCAATATCTCTGGCTCTAGGATGTCTGAGGACTCCAGTCTGCTCACGCTGCTTTGAAATAGCTCGATGTCTGCAAAGTGCGCTAAATCCAACAGCTGGCAAAAGGCCTTCCACTGTCCCGGCGTAAGATTGGTGACCCCGAGCCAGCCGTCCTTGCAGGGCCATATGCCTAGAGGATAGGTGGGTGGAAAGCGGTTTATACCCATGCGCGGCGGCAGGGGGTTTTCGTTGTAGGCGTTGATCGCCCCCAGGTCGGTAAAGCACATATTGGCTTCCAAGATGCTGGCGTCCAATTCAAATGGGGTCTTGAGGTTACCCAAACGCTGGGCCAACAAATGCCCCAAGGCACCGTTAAACGCGCTTAGCCCGCCGATCATTTGGGCCTGATACCCCGGCGGAATCACCGGCGGGCCTTCAACCGTACCGATGCCTCGCATCAAGCCGCTGAGGGCGTGTACTGCGGCATTCGAGCCTTTAAAGCTGCTGTACCTGCCGGTTAGGCCATACCAGCTCACCGCGCAGGTATTGATGGCGATATCCGTCAGATAATCCGTATTTGGTAGGTGCTCAGGGTCGAAGATGACCAGATCCGCCTGGCTGGCCACGGGTTCGTCCTGAAACAGTGAGCGAGATGCCAGCACGCTGTATTTGTTGGTGTGCAAATAGCCGTGCATGGCGCTGTCGCCACTGGACAGCATTGGCTTTAGCCTGCGTGTTCGGAAGCCCTCGGGTGGCTCAACATTGATGACGCTCGCACCGTAATCGGCAAATAGCTTAGATGCATAGCTGGTGGCGACGCTGCCGCTCACATCGACAACGGTGAGGTCGCAAAATACCTGCGAAGCAAGCGCATCAGAGTGGGGTGCAATGGTCACGGCTAGCTCAGTCCGGCGAGCCAGTCGAGTAGGTAGCCGTTTACCGCTTCCGGTGCTTCCTGCTGGGTCCAATGTCCGATCTTCGGAATCAGTACATTGGTGCGCAGGTCTTTGACGAAATTCGGCATGTTTTCTAGAGCAGGTCCCGCCATGGCGATGACGCCATCGCGCTCCCCAGCGACGAAGAGGGCGGGCTGGTGAATTTCTGTGGGTTTGTTCGCGCTGAGTTCCCAGGTGAGATTGTGATTGCGGTAATAGTTGAGTGGGCCGGCAAAACCGCTGTGGGTAAATTCGTCAACATAAAAGTCGAGATCGTTGGCGGTGAGCCAGTCGCCCATTTCTTCAGGGTCGACTAGGCTGGTGAGCATGTCGTCGTCGGCGGATTTTTCAGCCAAAGTTGTCAGATCTAACTCGCCGCTGGCCAGGTGATAGAACTTGCGCAGAGCCGTGCGTACGTCTTTCTCGAACTCCGCCTCGGCCACTCCGGGCGTCTGAAAATAGAGCTGATAAAAGAACTTTCCTTTAAAAAATGCCTTCATCGCATCAAGGGGTGGTATCGGAGAGCGGGGACTAAAGGGTACAGACAGCACACCCACGGCGGTGAAAATCTCCGGATGCCACAGCGCACAACTCCATGCGGTAGGGCCACCCCAATCGTGACCGATGACGATGGCGGTCTCATAGCCCAGCGCACCTACCAAGCCCTTAATGTCGTTGACGATTTCCACTTGGTTGTAGGCGGTAATATCCGCAGGCTTATCTGACTCGCCGTAGCC
>SHAE01000056.1 GCA_004213835.1 OM182 bacterium
CGTTGATGTTCGTCCGCCAATGGATCCGCAGAGTTTGATCATGATGGAACTGATGAATGCGACAGTGGGTTCTGCCGCGCCAGGTGAGAGCGGTCTAGCTCAGTGGCTAGGCCATCTGCCATGGCTGCACAGCGCCGAAGAGGGTTTGTCCATGTTGTCTGTGTTCTCTGACCCAAGGCATATGTACGCCATGTGCGTGAGCTGCAAGGCCCTCTAAATCAGATCAGGCAACACCGCTAACCGACCCGACTTAGCCATCTTCCGAGGCGTTTGTTCGGGTCGTCTGCACTTTCTGCCAGTATTCTTCGGTCATCTGCTTAACCTCTTTGTGCATAAGCAGCATTCCAATGAGGTTGGGTAGCGTCATGAGGGCAACGGTTACCGCCGAGATCAGCCAGATCAGTGACGTATCGGCAATGGTCGCTACGAAGAATCCCAATACGTAGAGAAAGCGGTAAGGCAGCACCCAGAAAGTACCGAACAGGTAGGTGACCGCGCGGTCACCATAATATGACCAAGCAATGGCGGTGGAGAACGCGAACAGCGTCAGGCCAATGGTTACCAGCAAGCCACCATAGTCGCCCAAGAAACTCTGCTCAAAGGCCTTTGCGGTAAGCGGTACCGAATGCAGCAGTGAATCACCGGTGAGGGCCAAACTTGCATCGGACACCTGTCCATTGTCGACAGCCATCAGACCGCTAAACGGCTGATCTGCCTGCATGACTCGAACGTTTTCCGCCACCGAGCGATTGTGAATGAAGGTAATGTTGCTGGCATCGGGCCGCCCTGCCTGCACTGAAATGGTTCCGCTAAAGGCACGCACGGGATCATTCTGTGGCGGCACTAGGTCTAGGTGGGCCGACAACTGGCTCACATGGGTCATATTCTGATCGTCGTACACGCCAGCCAAAATCTCTGTATCCGTTTGGCTAAACGTCGTAGGGAACTTTTGCTGCCAAACTCCCGACGACAGGATAACTAAACCCGTCAAAGTGCAGATCACCAACGTATCGATAAAGGGTTCGAGGATAGACACCATGCCCTCAGCAACGGGCTCCTTGGTTTTCGCCGAGGCGTGAGCAATCGGCGCAGAACCTTGTCCTGCCTCATTGGAATACAGACCACGGTTTACTCCACGGTTAAAGGCGTAGGCGAAGGATGCCCCCAAAAAGCCGCCTGCTGCTGCGGAACCCGTGAAGGCATATTGGAAAACCGAGAGAAAGGACGGTATTACTTGATCCATGTTAGAAAAGATCACAGCAAAGGCGCCCAGCGCGTACAGCACGCCCATGGTGGGTACCAGGGCAGCTGCAACCGCTGCAATGCGACGCACGCCGCCTAAAATCACAAAGGCCATAAGCGCTGCGAACAGCAAACCGGACACATAGGGTGCGATGCCAAACGAAGTCTCGATACCTGAAGCCATATTATTGGCCTGAGGCATATTGCCGGACCCAAAGGAGCTGATCACCGTAGCCACGGCAAAAAAGACCGCCAGCCACTTCATGCCTAGGCCATACTCCATGTAGTACATCGGGCCGCCGGCCATATGCCCTTTATCGTCCTGCTTGCGATATTTGTGGCTGATGGAGACTTCGACAAACTTGGTGGTCATACCCAAAAAAGCCGTTGCCCACATCCAAAACAGTGCCGCTGGCCCACCCAAGAAAATTGCAAAGGCGACCCCACCGATGTTGCCTGTGCCAACGGTGCCGGATAGCGCTGTCGACAAGGCTTGAAAGTGCGAGGTATCGCCGGGGTCTGAGCTAGACGTATGTTTACCGGTTAGCACAGACCAGGCATGTGCAAAGAAGCGTAACTGGGGAAAACCCAGATAGATCGTAAAAATCAGTCCCACACCCAGCAGCGCAATGGGAAAATAAGCGGCGCTTCCGAGCAAGCTGTCGAGCAGCGAGAAAAAATCAGCGATTACGGACATGTGGTTTTCCTAGCATTCATTTAGATCGGTTCCTCTCCATACCCTGTTCATCGGCACACATCTAAAGGCGCGTATTCGATGAGGCATTGGCTAACAGCATTGCATCTAAGAGTGGGTAGCGGCCCGCTGTGCCCCTTGGCTAAGGCGCGATAAGCACGTCATACATCACGTCGTAAAGCCGATTCTGCTCCATCACCCCGCGAACAGCAGCGGCATTTTGGCCGACCGCAAAGGCGGCCACGTCCTCACCCGCGTGGGTCTCGGATTGGGTGGGAACGGTACCTAACTGCTGATAGTCCGGATCTTGCGTATTGATTTTGCTCAAATTGGGCCGCTGTTTTTTATAGCCAGGACCGTTGGCATAACTCAGCGTTGTATACGGTACGCCAGTCGCGTCCAAAATAGGTTTGCCCGGCTCGGTCTCAACGGTTCCCAATATGGGGTTGCCGCGTCGGGGGTAGCCGCTGATGGTCATGGTGTGGCTGTGATCAGCAGTCACGACAATCAAGGTGTCCGCCAAGTCCACATTCTCGACCGCCCACTGAACCGCATCGGACAGGGCTACGGTGTCGGTTAGGGCGCGATAGGCGTTAGAAAAGTGATGGGCATGATCAATGCGCCCTGCTTCGACCAACAAAAAGTAACCTTGATCGTTTTCGGCCAACTGCTTGACCGCCAACGCGGTCATGTCTTGCAGCGACGGCTCCTTGCCCGGATCTCGCTGGCGGTCTGCCTCGTATTTCATATGAGACGGCTCAAACAGCCCCATAAGCTGACCGTCTACCGGCGCATCGGATGCGAGCCACTGAGCAAACTCATCACCTCGCCAGGTAAACTGACGTTTGCTATCCGCCGCCAGCCATTCATCGATCAGATTTCGGCTGTCGTCACGCAGGCCAGGACGGCTGGGATATTCGGGATCATCCGCCTCGATGGGTAAAAACTCTCGGCGGCCACCGCCGAGAATGACATCCAAACCATCACCGTGGGACATCTCAACTAACTGTAGAGCAATATCCTTACACCCCAGTGCTTCGGCCTCATCTGGTGTCGACGCGCTACTTTCCCAATTTCGATTTGGACTGTGGGCATAGGCGCCAGCAGGCGTGGCGTGGGTAATCCGCGCGGTCGATACGATACCCGTCGACATGCCCTTTTGCTCCGCAAGCTCTGCCAGGGTCGGCAGCGTATTGGTCAGTGCTGCGGCGCAGTCGTCACGTTCGACGCTGCCGTTCACACCAAGAACCCCGATGCGGGTTTTCTCACCGGTAGTGATTGCGGTGATGGTGCCGGCGCTGTCTGGCACTTGAGCATTGGTGTTATAGGTTTTAATCAGCGCTAAGTGCGGAAATCGATCAAAGGCGAGGTCGTATTCCTCGCCGGTGGCGCCAGCACTTTGTCCGGCGAATATGCGCGCAGCGGTCACCGTACTGATGCCCATGCCATCGCCGAGAAAAAAGATGACATTCTTGGCGTGACTGGCGCCGCTGGCGAGTACTAGCGAGCACATCAGTAACACGCGTATCGCCGCGGCTGACGGCGATGATTTCAAACTGGAGGTACTTCCCATGTGGTGTATTTTCCTTTTTGTGTTTGTCGATCTCATGCTTGGCGGCTAACGCTGCGTAAGGTGACGAACTCCTCTGCCGCTGTGGGATGAATACCCACAGTGGCATCGAACTGGGCCTTAGTCGCCCCAGCCACCAAGGCCACCGCTAAACCCTGCACGATCTCACCAGAGTCTGGCCCAACCATATGAATGCCGAGCACCTGATCCGTACTGCGACAGACGATCATTTTCAGCAGCGTGCGCTCTTCGCGGCCCGAAATCGTATGTTTCATGGGCTTGAACTGAGACTCGTAGATATCCAGATCACCGGCATGATCGGCTAGCGCCTCGGCTTCGGTAAGCCCAACCGTGCCGATATTGGGCTGGCAAAATACCGCAGTAGCAATGTTCTGGTAATCCATGCGCCGTTTAGGCTGATCGGTAAAGAGGTTGGATGAAAGACACATGGCTTCCTCGATAGCCACAGGGGTGAGCTGAATGCGGTCGGTGACATCGCCGATGGCGAATATGTTGGGCACATTGGTTTGATAATCCTCATTGACCAGCACCTCGCCCCTATCTCCCAAGGCTACCCCTGCTGCCTCCAGACCAATGCCCTGGGTTTTGGGACTACGCCCAGTCGCGCATAGGATCGTATCGGCGGTTAACGTGGCGCCATTGGTTAAATCCAAACGCATCGAGCCGTCATCGAGTTTGTGAATATGGCTGGCCAGGGTTTCGAAAACGAGATCCACCCCTTTCTTTGCAATTTCGTCTTTGACGAAAGCACGAATGGAATCATCGAAACCACGCAGGAACATCTCGCCCCGATACAGCAATGTCGTTTTAGCGCCAAGGCCTGCAAAGATGCCGGCGAATTCCACCGCAATGTAGCCGCCGCCAATGACCGTAACTTCGCGCGGAAACTCCGGCAGATAAAAGGCCTCGTTCGAACTGATCGCGTGCTCAATGCCCGGGATATCCGGCATAACCGGCCAGCCGCCAGTGGCGATGAGAATGTAGCGAGCGGTAACCGTTGCGCTGCCTACCTGAACGGTATGTGGATCCAGCAAGCAAGCGTGTTCGTTGTATAAAGTGACGCCTGCATTATCAAGTAAATTTTGATAAATGCCATTTAAGCGATTGATTTCTAGTGTTTTATTGTCTCGGAGGGTTGGCCAATCGAAGCTACTAGACGGCACATCCCAACCGTAATTTTTGGCGTCTTGGAACTCTTCGTGAAAGTGCGAGCCATAGACAAAGAGCTTCTTCGGAACACAGCCAACATTGACGCAGGTACCGCCCAAAAACATAGATTCCGCCACAGCGACTTTGGCGCCATAGCTGGCTGACATACGGCTGGCGCGAACACCCCCTGAACCTGCTCCTAAAACAAACAAGTCGTAATCAAATTCCATGTTTTTATACCTGCAGGCTTGTGTACTGACGTGAGTCTGAACAAGGCTCAGGCAAATGACCAGTACGCAAGGCAGATCTAGGCTCTATCGAGGTCTTGATAGAAGAAAACACGACAAATCCAAGGTGACCTTGCATCGCTTTACCTTGTTCACCACATCAAGTACTGTATAAATAAACAGTATTACACATTCGCATGTCAACAAAGTCGAAAAACCAAGACGCATTCGATATCCCCACACACCCAATGCTTTGGCGTGGCAAAGACCTGTTGTCACAGGTGGCGTCCAGCTCGGCCAATGGCGCCGCTTTATCCAGCGGTTACCAAGAACTGGATCGCCACCTGCATCGCGGAGGCTGGCCACAACAAGGGTTGATGGAGCTACTGCTGCCGCAGGCTGGTATTGGCGAACTGCGTTTGCTGCTGCCGGCACTGCAACAACTGACACAAAACGCCTATGTCGCTTGGATCAATCCGCCCTTTATTCCTTACGCTACTGCGCTGAAAGCGTGCGGGGTTAACACCGATAATCTGTTGGTCGTGCGCACACGTACCCATGAAGAGACGCTGTGGAGTATGGAGCGCTGCTGTCTGTCTAATGGCTGCGCTGGGGTCATGGCTTGGCCAGAAGAGCGCAAGCTCAACATCAAGGAAACCCGGCGCATACAGCTCGCAGCGCGCAGCGGTAACACCCTAGCCATGCTATTTCGTCCCATTACCGCCATAGAGCGCTCTAGCCTGGCAGAGCTGAGACTGGCTTTGCGACCGACGACCTGTGTCGATCACTTAGCGCTGGACATCATTAAACGCAAGGGCGGATGGCCGGTTCAGGGCATTGAATTGTCGTTAGCACAGGCCTCACAGACGCCCTACGACATGATGCACCGCCTGCATCAGCAACTAGCCGTATGGGAAAAAGAACAGCAACTACCCATGCCCGCAGAGCGTGCTGACGAGATAGGCCCAAAGACAACCCCAAAGACAGCCCTAGAAGACCCAGAAACCAACACACAGAACCTACGACATACCACAGATCATGGCGACGCAGTTGGCACCCTACTGCACTAAGCCATGCTGCATTCTTCTACCACACCAAAGTCCACAAAGAGGAAAACGTCCTCGACCCAGCCATCTAGCCACAATTCAGGCCACAGCCTAGGTCAGGCCTCAAACGATGACTGGTTGGCGCTGTATTTTCCGGCATTAGCCTTGGAGGTATTTCAATCACAAGGCCTGCAGCAAACCCAGGCGTTGACTCAAACACCGACACAGACGCCAACACAGGTGCAGGTGGTGATTGAAGAGCAAAAACGGGTTAGCCATATGAATGCGGCAGCTAACGCCGCCGGAATTTTGCCTGGCTGCACTCTGGCCACCGCCCATAGCATCAGTCCCGATCTCACCTATTTTCAGCGTGATGCAAGCCGCGAGCAGGCCTGCCTAATGGACTTGGCACAGGCCCTGTACCGCTACAGCAGCATGGTCAGTTTGGAGCCACCGGACTGTATCGTGCTGGAGATCAAGGGCAGCCTAAAGCTGTGGGGCGATGCGCAGATGATTGGCCGCGATGCCTTAGCGCTATGCGCTGATATGGGCTACCACGGCGTCGCACGGCATGCCGACACCCCCCAAGCGGCCATCGCCCTAGCTCGCGCTCAAACTCATCGTCTGTTCAATGTGCCGTTACATGTACTGGAACTGCTCAATCAAGGCTTTAGTCAGCGCAATCTGGAACGACTGAGCAATATGGGTATTTATACTCTAGGCCAGCTTATCCAACTGCCGCTAGCAGGTCTGGGCAAACGGTTTGGCCAATGCCTGACTCGATACCTGGGTCGGCTGCAGGGGCAGCTACCAGATCCACGACAAGGCATACGACCGACAGAGCAGTTTTGCCGCCAGCAGCATCTGCTCAAACCCATCCGCAACAAGGACGTGCTGCTACGCGGCCCCATGCCTTATTTGGCCAAACAACTAGAGCACTGGCTGATCGCGCATCAACAAGGCTGTATCGCCTTAAGCTGGCGCTTTGCACCTTTCAAGGGCGAGGCCACCAAGCTGCCGATACGCTTTGGTAAGGGCAAACAGCGCCACCAAGACATGCTGAAACTCAGTGCGCTAAAACTGGATAACATCGAACTGCCGTCAGAGGTCCTGACCGTAGGACTGGACATGACCTCGAGCCAGCCTTGGCTGGGTAACAATCAAGACTTGTTTGGCAGTACGGCAAGCGCCACCTTGGCGGTGAGTGAACTGGTGGATGAGCTAAGAGCCCGTTTAGGCCAACGCGCCTGTTACAGCATACGCACCCAACCACAACACAACCCAGAACATGCTTGGCAAGGGGTGACCGGCCTGTCTGCCAAGTCGGCCAACGAGCCGCCACCAGACCCTGCAGCCACCGACCATCGTAGCGCTGGCCTACTAAGGGGTAAGCGTCCACTGTGGTTATTTCACCAACCCCAAGCCATCGCCCGAGACCATTTGCTACTGCTGCAGGGGCCAGAGCGTTTGGCTGACCCGATGACGGAAGCTGGCGGCAATACCACCGCGGCAGAACACCGGGACTACTACATCGCCCGACATACTCAAGGAGCACTGTGCTGGGTCTATACCCATCAAGGGACCGTATCCACAGACACGCATGGCCGCTGGTTTCTGCATGGTTACTTTGGGTAAACGGCGGGCATGAGTTCAGACACCACATCGTTCGGCAAGACTCCTGAAGCCTTTCATGGCGCATCGGTGCCAACGCGAATACGCGATCAGGTGCCACTGTACTTGGGGCAGAGGGGAAATCACTTCACGCACAGACCCTTTGCTGAACTGCACTGCGTGAGCAACTACAGTTTTCTTCGTGGCGCTTCACACCCTGAAGAGTTGGTGCAACAAGCCTACGAGTTAGGCTATGAAGCCATCGCCATTACCGATGAATGCAGCTATTCGGGCTTAGTCAAAGCCCATAAAACTGCCAAGGCCTGCGGCATTAAGCTGATTTGCGGGGCTGAATTTGTGCTCGATGAAGCCCCTCTGCTCACCAATACACCAGGCAGTCGATGTCGACTGATATTACTGGCGCCCAATCGGCAAGCATATGGTCAAATATCTAGCTTAATCAGTAAGTTACGAAAGCGATCTGACAAAGGCACTTACTATCTAACGCGACATGATTTACAGGTCGGTCTAAGTGAATGTTTGGGCATCTGGATCTGTGAAGGCCAAGGAGTTGAGCAGCTGTCGGCCATTGGTGCTCACTTACAAAGTCTGATACCGCGCCTGTGGATCGGCTTAGGACTGTTTCACGACGGTCAAGATCTGCACAAAACCGCCAGCGCCCTCACCCTGTCCTCGGCGTTAAAGCTGCCAATCGTGGCGGTCAATGATGTGCATACCCACTGCCCAGAGCGCCAAGGCCTGCAGAACATTGTGAGCGCTATTCGCCTGAAAACCGATATACACAGTCTTGGCTATCAGGGCTTTTGTAACGCCGAGCGCACATTGCGCCCGATCACTGCCCTGCAGCAGCTGTATCCCGATGAAATGCTCGCTCAAACCATGGTGATTGCCGACCTGTGTCAGTTCAATATGGATGAGCTGCGTTACGAATACCCTGAAGATTTGGTGCCGCCTCATCTAACCCCTAGCGCCTATCTACGTCAGCTCACCTACGATGGTGCGAACCAACGCTGGCCCGACGGCATACCCGACGACACCGTTACGCTCATTGAAAAAGAACTCGATCTCATTGCCCAGCTGCGTTACGAACACTATTTCCTCACCGTGCAAGACATTGTGCAATTTGCGCGCAGCCAACAGATTCTTTGTCAGGGTCGGGGTTCGGCGGCCAATTCTGCGGTCTGTTACTGCCTGTTCATCACCGAAGTTGATCCGGCACGCATGCACTTGTTGTTTGAGCGCTTTGTATCCATGGAGCGCCAAGAGCCACCTGATATCGACGTAGATTTTGAGCACGAGCGTCGCGAAGAGGTCATCCAATACATCTACAAACGCTATGGCCGTGATCGAGCCGCACTGGCGGCCACGCTAATTACCTACCGCCCTCGTAGTGCCATTCGCGATGTGGGCAAAGCTGTGGGACTAGACCAAGGCGTGCTGGACCTGCTGTCTAAATCTCTGGCTTGGTGGGACAAAAAAGAGCTGCTAGATGAGCGCTTGCGCAGCATTGGTTTAGATCCTGAAAGCTCCAAAGTTCAGCAATTTCTGCATTTCTTTGATGCCATCTTAGGGTTCCCGCGTCATCTCTCTCAGCATGTCGGTGGCTTTGTGATTTCTGCCGGCCCACTGGCTCAGCTGGTGCCCATTGAAAACGCCAGCATGCCCGAACGCACGGTCATTCAATGGGACAAAGAAGACTTAGAAACGCTTGGGTTACTCAAAATTGATGTGCTGGCACTGGGTATGCTGACGGCCATCCGCAAAGCATTGGCGCTGGTAAATTTCGATAGGCCAGATGCCGAACCTTTGACCATCCAACAGATTCCAGCGGAAGACCCAGACACCTACGCCATGCTCCAGCGCGGCGACAGTGTGGGTGTTTTTCAGGTCGAATCCCGCGCCCAAATGGCCATGCTGCCGCGGCTGAAACCACATAACTTTTATGATCTAGTGATCGAGGTCGCCATCGTTCGACCCGGCCCCATTCAAGGCGACATGGTGCATCCCTACCTGCGACGACGGCAAGGTTTAGAACCCGTCAGCTACGCCAGCTCCGGGGTGCGCAAAGTACTAGAACGCACCCTAGGCATTCCTATTTTTCAAGAGCAAGTAATTGAACTAGCCATGGTGGCGGCAGGTTTCAGCGCTGGCGAAGCAGATCAACTTAGACGCGCCATGGCCGCATGGAAAAAACGCGGCGGTCTCGATCATTTCGAGGCCAAATTGGTTAACGGCATGCTCGAGCGTGGCCACGATGAAGAATTTGCCCAACGTATCTTCAACCAAATAAAGGGCTTTGGTGACTACGGTTTCCCTGAATCTCATGCTGCCAGTTTTGCCCTACTGGTATACATCTCGGCTTGGCTGAAATGTCATCAGCCGGGGGCCTTTTATTGCGGTTTGCTGAACTCGTTACCCATGGGTTTTTATTCGCCCTCTCAATTGATCCAAGACGCTCAACGCCATCACATCGAAGTTCGACCCTTAGATATTGGCATCAGCCAATGGGATCACACGCTAGAGTCGCCAACCTCAACGGCAGCCCAGCCAGCACTGCGTTTAGGGCTGCGCATGATCAAGGGACTATCCTTGGACGCCGCAGACCGCATCATGCAGGCCCAGCCGCAGGGTTTTCGCAGTGCCCAAGAACTTGCACGCATGGCGAACTTAGATGATCAGCAGCTAGGTTTTCTGGCCCGTTCAGGGGCGTTGTATCAACTGGCGGGACACCGGCACCAAGCCCATTGGGATGTCACTGGTATTGCTGCGCCACTGCCACTGGAGCGTTCACAAACCGACGGCAGAAGCTGTGACTTGGCAATGACGGCCAAAGATCCAGCACAGCAAGACACCATCAGTCTGCACGCCCCTTCTGTAACGGAAGACATGTTTAACGACTATCGCTATACCGGCCTAACCCTAGGACCACACCCCATGACCTTGCTGCGCGAACACCCAGAGCTAAGAGGCTTTCGGCGCGCGGTTGATCTCGAGGAGTGTCGCACCGGGCAGATGATCCGCATTGCCGGCGTGGTTACCGGAAGGCAGCGCCCTGGTACCGCCAGCGGCGTCGTATTCCTAACGCTGGAAGACGAAACCGGCAACACCAACATGGTGATTTGGGCTTCGGTTATGGAACGTTTCCGAGCGGTACTACTGCAGGGCCAACTACTGAAATTCAAGGGCGTTGTAGAACG
>SHAE01000057.1 GCA_004213835.1 OM182 bacterium
ATCTTCGCTTGGCGGATACATATCACCGTCAGTATGACGCAGGCTGATGTAGCGCTCATAAAGGTGATAGTGGCGTTGAGTGAACCGCGCCGGCTCCACTGCGACGCGTAGGTCATCGTTGCGACGCAGGTTACGCCTCTGGCCTCGGGTTGCACTGAACTGACTCACGGGTACCCGAACCGCAATACAGGCCTGGCAGTGATTGCAGCGCGGCCGGTACAAATGGCCACCGCTGCGCCTGAACCCGAAGTCCGATAAGCGCTGGTAACTGGCACTGGTGATGATGCGCCGAGGGTCAGCAAATAGAGTTTGCGCGTCGCTGCGGTCTAAGTAGGAGCATGGGTGCGCAGGCGTTAGATAGAAATCCAGCGGCGCCTCTTGTTCGCTATCTGAGTCCGTATCCGAACTCATGAATAGCGCTCCTGTGGCATCAGCGCCGAATTGTCCAGCTGCCAACAACCCAGTCGCGTTTGTCCCAAGTCATTGTGCTGAAGGAGCTGCATGAAATCTGCGCGAGCCATTGGTGCGACACCCAAGGAGGCAAGGTGTGGGGTCATCATTTGGCAATCGAGGAGGGTGAAGTCCCATGCCTGCAATCGCTGGTCCAAGTGGTAAAAAGCGATCTTCGAGGCATCGGCTTGTGTGGAGAACATCGACTCGCCGAAAAACATACTGCCTAAGGAAACACCATACAGGCCGCCAACGAGGTCTTCTGCCTGCCAGATTTCTACACTGTGCGCGACCCCGCAGTGATGAAGCTCGCAGTAGGCGGCCTGCATTTTAGGGGTTATCCAAGTGCCAAAGGATGCAGCTCTGGACCGGGCGCAGGCTTCGATCACCAAGTCAAAACCGCAGTCAAATGACACGCGAAACCCTGCATTGCGAATTCGTTTGGACAAACTCCGAGTTACGCGCATGCTCCCGGGCTTCATCACGGCACGCTCAGCCGGGCTCCACCAGTAAATAGGGTCTTCATCCCGCTCGAACCATGGAAAAATGCCCAAGGCATAGGCCTCAACGAGCCACTCAGGTGTTAGGTCACCACCAGCAGCCAGCAGTCCTTCCGGCTCCGACAAGGCAAGTTCGGGGTTGGGGAAGCCAACGTTGTCAGGGTGTAGGTAAGCAAGGGACGACACTGCAGTAGATCATTGGTCCAGTAGGGTGAGAAAGTCAGCCGATTTTGGATGGCAAGCGACGATGTCCCGCAGCCGTTGTCCCGCCTTGTTAGTGGCGTTGACATCACCGCCTCTGTTTTTGAAGCGCTGTAGAAATATTGCGAAGTCGCTGACACGCATGCTGCGATAGGCGTAAAGCAATTGACTGAATTCAGCGGGCTCATCACCCAAGGGCTCTTTGTGCAAAAAACTGTCGATGCGAGCGTCATCCCAAATCTCGTTAATAACCTTGGTCTTGTCTGCACGCATGACGTTTATCCATTCTATGATCGCGGGTACCGGCGTAGCGGATTTATCGCGACGCGCTGATGCCATTGTGCCTATTTGTGCGAAAAACGGCGAGTGCGTACACTTTCGTCTACCCTTGAGGATACTGTTGTGACGTCGCCAGCTACTAACCGCTCCTTGCCGCTGCGAGAAATGTTTTTGGTGCTTATCGGCACCTTGGCCTGCTTTCTGCTTCTGGCCATAGGCTCGTACTCTCCAGATGATCCTTCTTTCACCTATACCGGTGGTAATACCAGCATTGATAACCTCGTCGGCGTCAGCGGCGCCTACCTTGCGGATATCCTGCTGTTTTTATTCGGCTGGGTGGCCTACCTGCTGCCTGCGGGCCTGATTTATTGGGCGCTCAGACTCCTGCGCATGCGGGAAGTCAAACCTAGTGCACTGGTTCTTGGCGTGCGCGCTAGCGGCTGGGTCGCTTCCTTTTTGTGCGCCTGTGTTCTCATGTATTTGCACAATGTCAGCGGTACCTCTCTACCCTCAGGTTCTGGGGGCATGTTCGGTGAAGCCCTTGGCGTGACCGGCGCTGAAGTATTTGGCACGGTGGGATTAACCGTGCTTTGCGCCGCCGGCGCATTGATTGGCGCGCAAGCGGCGGTTGGCTTTTCGTGGCTGGAAATCACCGAGAACATTGGGCGTGGCGTAACGCATGTTTGGCATCGTGCTGCTGAGCTGTACGACCGCCTCAATGATCGACGCCAGGCCCTACTTGAGCGCCGCAAACAGGCTGGGTTGGCACCCGATACGGCGCAAAAACGCAAAACGCAATTGGCCGCGACTCTTGATAGCAAGCAGCAAACCGCCGGTTCACCGGCACCACCCAAAAGCAGCGCGCTAGAAATACTGCCCGTCGCGACGGAGCGAAAACCAACGGGCAAAACACAGCAAAAACGGCTCTTCGATAGTCAGAGCGTAAACGAACTCCCGGATGTGGATCTGCTCGATCAACCAGCGGGAGACAACAGCCGCGGCTACAGTGCAGATGCCCTAGAGGCGATGTCGAAACAGCTAGAGCTGAAGCTGGCGGATTTCAACGTCGAAGCCGTGGTCGTATCGGTGCTCCCCGGCCCGGTGATAACGCGCTTTGAAATACAGCCCGCTGCCGGCGTCAAGGTGCAAAAGATCAGCGCGCTGGCCAAGGATTTGGCCCGTTCGCTCGCTGTGATCAGCGTACGGATCGTCGAAGTCATTCCTGGCAAACCCTATGTCGGCATAGAGATACCGAATGAGCACCGTGAGATGGTGCAGCTGCGCGAAGTCATTAACTCCTCCGCATTTCAGGATGCCAGCAGCCATCTGGCGCTGGCGCTAGGCAAGGATATCGCGGGTGCCACCATCGTTGCTGATATCGCGCGCATGCCTCACCTTTTGGTTGCAGGAACCACGGGTTCGGGCAAGTCGGTGGGCGTGAATTCGATGCTGCTGAGCATTTTGCTGAAGGCGACCCCAGAGCAGGTGCGCTTGATTTTGGTCGATCCGAAAATGCTGGAACTGTCGATCTATGAGGGCATTCCCCATTTACTGACCCCAGTGGTCACCGACATGAAAGAAGCGGCCCATGCACTGAACTGGGCGGTGGGAGAAATGGAGCGACGGTATCGATTGATGGCCGCGCTCGGTGTGCGCAACCTTGCGGGATTCAACCGGCAAGTAAGAGACGCCAGCGCCAAGGGCGAACCGATCAAAGACCCACTTTGGTCATCCGAACTTGAAGAGGCCCCAGACCTTGAGGCACTGCCCGCCATCGTCATCGTTATCGATGAGTTTGCCGACATGATGATGATCGTTGGTAAGAAGGTTGAACAGCTGATCGCGCGCATCGCACAAAAAGCTCGGGCTGCAGGCATACATCTGATTTTAGCCACCCAGCGACCATCGGTGGATGTGATAACTGGCCTGATTAAGGCGAATATCCCCACGCGCATGAGCTTCCAAGTGTCATCGCGGATCGACTCTCGCACCATTCTCGACCAGGGCGGTGCAGAGCAGTTACTTGGCCACGGCGACATGCTGTATCTACCACCCGGCACAGCGCTGCCTCAGCGGGTTCATGGTGCCTTCGTCTCCGACGATGAGGTGCATCGCGTCGTCGAGGATTGGAAGCTGCGAGGTGCACCGGATTACCTAGAAGAAATTGTCACCGCGCAAACCGATGGCGAGGCCTTCGTCAAAATCGAATCTGATGATGACTCAGAGCAATCTGATGAACTGTATGACGAAGCCGTGGCCTTCGTGCTGGAATCTCGCAGGGCGTCGATTTCTGCTGTGCAGCGCAAGCTGCGCATTGGATATAATCGCGCGGCACGGTTGATCGAGACCATGGAAGCCGCCGGTGTGGTGTCTACGATGAACACTAATGGCAGCCGCGAAGTCCTGGTGCCGGATCGTAATGCCCAGTAAACCCCTACAGTTCTGCGCAGGTATTGCCCTGTGCCTCCTGCTGATCGCGCCACCGCTGCAGGCTAAGACAGCGTCAGAAGCACTTATTGTCCACATGAACCAGCTTGAGGGTTTGCGTTCGGACTTCGTGCAGACCATTTACGCTAACGGCAATATCGTTGAGTCGAGCAAGGGCAGCATGGCACTGGCCAAACCCAAGCTTCGTTGGCAGGTAGACGCGCCGTTTGCGCAAGTCATTGTTGTGCGTCCGCAGCGTATAGAAATCTACGATGCCGACTTAGCGCAGCTGACCATTCGAGAAACGTCCGCAGACCAGACAGCGACGCCCGCGAGTTTACTGATGCATCCAGAGCATCTGCTGTCAGCAGACTATCAGGTTAGCCAGTTCGGCAACGCCGATGCCCGGGTATTTCGATTGACGCCCACGGGATCTTCAGCACTGTTTCAACGCCTTGAAATCACCTTTGAACGAGGCACGCTCGAATCACTCGTCATAATCGATTGGCAGGAACAACAAACCCAGATTCGCTTTGAGAATGTGCTCGTCGATCAAAATCTATCACCGTCGCTGTTTGAACTGTCGGTACCCAAGGGCACGGATGTGATCCGTGGCTGATCTTTTTGCAGACCAAGTGAGCGACCCTGCCGCCAGTTCGATGGATCACCGCCCGTTAGCCGATCGGCTAAGACCGCAAACCTTGAGCGAATACGTTGGGCAGCGGCACCTGCTTGCTGACGATAAACCCTTGGGTGGTTTGGCTGCCCGCAGGCAAATTCATTCGATGCTGCTTTGGGGGCCGCCTGGTACTGGAAAAACTACCCTCGCCAAGCTGCTTGCCGCCGAAGCGGGCTGCGAGTGGATCAGCCTGTCTGCGGTGCTCAGCGGGGTCAAAGAGATTCGTGCTGCGGTAGCCCTTGCCGAACAACACTTGGCACAAAATCGGCGTACGGTTCTGTTTGTTGACGAGGTACACCGTTTTAACAAATCCCAGCAGGACGCCTTTTTGCCCCACGTAGAGGCTGGCACGGTGACCTTCATTGGTGCCACGACAGAAAATCCATCTTTTGAGGTGAATGCAGCGCTGCTCTCCAGAGCGCGGGTATATGTTCTCAAGAGTCTTGATGAAGACGCGCTCATGCAGGTGATCAGCCGTGGGCTTCAGTTACTTGACAAGTCGATGTCACAGCCCGCTTGCCAACAGTTGATCGCCTTGGCAGACGGCGATGCACGAAGGCTATTGAATATCCTTGAGATTGCAGCTCAGCTAGCCGAACAGGAGATATTGCCTAACACCTTGGCGGCAGCATCAGGCGAGCAACTTCGGCGTTTTGATAAAGGCGGCGATATTTTTTACGAGCAGATATCGGCCCTACACAAATCCGTGCGCGGTAGTGCACCCGATGCCGCGCTGTATTGGTTCTGCCGCATGCTCGATGGCGGCGCAGACCCGCGCTATGTTGGCCGGCGACTGTTACGAATGGCGAGCGAGGATATTGGCAATGCCGATCCGCGTGCGCTGCAGCTCACCGAGTCGGCCTTAGCGACCTTTGAACGCCTAGGCTCGCCCGAGGGCGAGCTGGCATTGGCCCAAGCGGTTCTGTACATGGCCAGCGTGCCAAAAAGTGACGCTGCGTATGCAGCTTTTAAAGAGGCCATGGCGTTTGTTCGTCAGACACCGTCCTATGATGTGCCCATGCATTTGCGTAATGCCCCAACGAATCTGATGCAGCAAATGGGCTATGGGCAGGGTTATCGGCATGCGCATAACGAGGCCTTAGCAGACGTTGGCGCCTATGCCGCAGGAGAAAACTACTTTCCTAATGAATTGCAGCCAACGACGTTCTATCATCCCGCCGCCGCTGGGCTGGAGAGTAAAATTCGCGATCGGCTGGCTGCGCTTGCGGCAGCGGACAAAGATGCGGGCCAAACATAGCCTCACTGCTCGAAGCCTTTGCGCGGGTTGTATGGGTAGCTCGGCGCCTAACCAATGGTCTGATGAGACTGATGAAATCCCAAACTGACGAACCACGGATGCCCAAATGTTAGACATCAAGCTGCTGCGCACAAATCCCCAGCAGATCGCCACGTCGCTTCAAATCAAAGGCTATACGTTTGATGTAGACGCCTTTACTGCCCTAGAAGAACAGCGAAAAGACCTGCAACAGCAAACTGAAGATTTACAAAATGAGCGCAACGTCAAATCCAAGTCCATCGGTAAGGCGAAAGCCGCGGGCCAAGACATCGCGCCATTGCTTGCCGAGGTGGGAGATCTAGGTGAGCGCCTTGATCAATCCAAGACTGCTTTCGTCAGTGTTCAGGACGCCATGCAGGACTTATTGATGTCGTTGCCTAATCTACCCCACGAGTCAGTTCCGGCAGGCAAGAATGAGGATGACAATGAACTGCTGCGCACTTGGGGCGTCCCGAGCAGTCTGGTGCAGGGACCGATGGATCATGTAGATCTGGCGGCATCGGGCGGGCTAGATTTTGAAGCCGCAGCAAAAATCACCGGATCACGCTTCGTTGTGATGCGCAGCGCCATGGCGCGGCTCCACAGAGCATTAACGCAATTTATGCTGGACCTGCATACCCAGCAGCACGGCTATGATGAGATATATGTTCCTTACATCGTTAACGCGGACAGTGCACGAGGTACCGGCCAGCTACCCAAGGCGGCAGAAGACATGTTCCGCATCGAAGGTGAGCAGGATCTGTACTTGATTCCCACAGCTGAGGTGCCTGTGACCAATCTGTATCGTGGCGAGATTCTTGCCGAGGCTGATCTACCGGTTCGCCACGTTTGCCACACACCCTGCTTTCGCAGCGAAGCAGGCAGCTATGGCCGAGACACGCGAGGCATGATCCGACAACACCAGTTCGAAAAAGTGGAGCTGGTCCAGTTAGTCCATCCCGAAACGTCTTGGGATACGCTAGAGACCTTAACTGGGCATGCCGAAGCTGTTTTGCAGCAGCTCGAGCTACCCTATCGATCCATGGTGCTTTGCGGTGGCGATCTGAGTTTTGCCTCCGCAAAGACCATCGATTTAGAAGTGTGGCTGCCAAGTCAGAATCAATATCGCGAGATTTCTTCATGCAGTAACTTTCTGGATTTTCAGGCGCGGCGCATGCAGGCACGCTATCGCGATGCCCGGGGCGATATTCATTTGCTGCACACCCTCAATGGTTCAGGTTTGGCTGTCGGTCGAACCCTCGTGGCACTGCTAGAGAATTATCAGCAGGGCGAAGGCCAGATCACCGTGCCAGACGCGCTGCAGCGCTATCTGGGCGGCGCAACACAGTGGTCGCTGAATCCATGAAGACAAGCCCAGCCTAAACCAATATGTTTTATCTGCCGCTTTTTCATCGGCTGCAAGGCGCCCAATGTTTGGTTGTTGGAGCGGGGCAAACCGCCTTACGAAAACTACGCTGGCTGGTGCGTGCTGGCGCCCAGATTACTGTTATCGCCCCGCAGATTGATCCTGAAATTCAACGCATGCGCGATTCAGGAAACCTCATCATTGAGCGGCGGGAGTTCTATCCAGAAGCCGTGCACGCAGGTTTACGTCTTGTGATCAGTGCAACCAACGCACCTCAAGTGAGCGAATCGGTGTTTGCACGAGCACTTGATGAGCGGGTGTTGGTGAACTGCGTTGATCGCACTGAACTGTGCACGATTATTTTTCCTGCGATTATTGATCGCTTGCCGATCTTGGTGGCGGTATCGAGCATGGGCCAGTCGCCAACTTTGTCGCGCAGCGTACGTGGCTGGATTGAAACGCGTTTGCCGCAAGGGCTTGGGCGGTTGGCAGAGTTAGCCGGACGGCTTCGCCTTGAGGTTAAGCAGTCCTTGCCTGATGTTGATGCGCGCAAGGGCTATTGGGACGCTGTGTTTTCCAGTCCTGCCGCCACTAAGGCCATGCGTGGGAGCGTGGATGAGGCGGTTAGTGACGCCCAACGCATGCTTTCGCAGCAGCGCGCAGGTGGCGAAATCGTCCTAGTCGGTGCAGGCCCCGGCGACCCAGATTTGATTACGCTTCGCGGTTTGCGCGCCATCCAAAGTGCAGACGTGCTGATGTACGACAAACTCATCGATCCAGGGCTACTGGAATACGCGCGCCGAGACGTCGAACTCGTAGACGTAGGCAAGCAAGGCCCGCGAGAGGAAGCAGGCGCCAAGGGGTGGGGCAGCGCTGTTCAACAAACGAGCGGTGAAAGGCCAAGCGGCACGCACATGCAGGCAGCGATCAATGAACGCCTCATCGAAGAGGCTCTTCGAGGTAAGAAAGTTGTTCGACTTAAAGGCGGTGACCCATTTATTTTTGGCCGCGGTGGAGAAGAGTTGTTGGCCGCAGCACAGCAGGGTTTTGCCGTTGAAATTATTCCCGGCATTACCGCAGGCATGGCGGCGGCCAGTTATGCAGGCATTCCGCTTACTCATCGCCATGTCAGTCAGTCTGTGCGTTTTTTGACCGGACATCGCGTCGCGGATGCGCAGAATCTTGAATGGTCTGACTGGGCCAGAGATGATCAAACACTGGTGATTTATATGGCGTTGGTCAGTTTGGAGACCATTCAGGAACGCCTACTCGCCGCAGGAAGGTCTGCAGCAACGCCAGCCGTGCTCATTGAAAACGCAACTTTGCCACCTCAACGCGAAGTCTTTGCCCCGCTGGCCGGGCTTAATCAGGCCGTAATGAAGGCCAACATCACCGGCCCGTCAATCATCATCGTCGGGCAGGCGGTTGATATTGCGCAGCAAGCTCAGCAATTGCTGATGCAGCACGATGCTGAAGACTCTACTCGGGCAAGCTAGCGTCCGCGGTGGCTCACAGGCAATTGGTGGGACGTGGCAGACCAGCAACTTTGGCGGCAACTTTTGCCGGGCTGCCGCCGAAAAGACCCATCAAATAAACACTAGAGCCTTGCTCCGTGCCTAGGTTTTGCAAAGCGAGTCTCACTAAGGCGCGCATGGCCGGGGCGGTATCGGTTTGGGCGTAAAACGCTCTGAGTAAGTCGATGATTTGCCAATGCGCTGGAGACAGTGAAATGTTCTCAGCCTTGGCCAACTGCTCGGCGACCGCTGCGCTCCAGTCGTTCAGGTCGATCAGATAGCCTTCTTTGTCCAGTGGCGGAAGTTTTTGATCGTGCATCTCAGTCATGCCAGCTGACGATGGGTGAGTGTTCTTCGGTCAGCCCCACCAGTTGCTTGTAGTCGATGCGTCTGATGTCACCTCGTTCGCTCTTGGTGATGCCGCGAGCCTCAGCGTCGCTGGCCATCATGTCGATTGCAGCTGCTGAGACAGGCGACTGTGTTAATTGGTTTGCCGCATAGACGCCGTCGCCGAGCAACACCAAGCGGTCGTCTGGTGAGCATCGATCAAGGCAAGCCTTGGCGCCTGTTGGGCTGAAGATTAAATGCAGGCTCATGGTTGCCCCGTGATGACCACATCACTTTCCTTGATAAGGCGGGCTTGCTGCGCCAGATCTAAATAACTCACACTCAGCTCAGGATGTGCGGTCACGTCTCGGGCTGATATCGATGATGCGCAGGCGCAGAGCTGATCTATTTCATAAGACGGCAGGGCTGTGAGCACTTTCGACAACGTCTTTTGCGCTATCGCTGGGCCTTTTTGCCCTGCTTGTAGAGCCCATACACCTTCGTCGCGCAACAAAACACACACGTCTCCATCAAAGGCGGCGGCGACCATGGCTGCTTCCAGCTGCTCAAAGGCATGGCTGCTGGCATAGGGCGCACGGCTGATAATGAATAAATAGCGCTTCACGCGGGAAACTCGATGTAGCGGTCAGCCCCTTCGATCGCGGCAATCAGCTGGCCTAAGCCGACCAATGTAAAATCACTCATCAGGGTTGCAGATGGAAGGTCATAGCGCTGCTGCTCTACCGCATCAACAACGCCGCGTTTGATGCCACTGGCAATACAAACCGCCAGCTCGATGTTCTGAGTTCGAAGCGCAGCCCAGCGCGGCTGTAGATCTGTCACGTGTTGAGTCTGCGCAGGCACTTGCCCATTTAGGCCGTGGTAGGCCCCTTCATGAAAGAAAAATACGCGCTCGACGCTGTGGTCACAGAGCAAGAGCGCCTCGATGAACTCGAGGGCGTGTTCAGCCGCTTGGCTGGAATAGGGCGCTCCATGAATGGCCAGTGCGTATTTCATCGGCGCATATTATCAAAGCCTGCCTCAACCGGTCTGTAGCTGTACCGGGACACTGCGCCGACCCAAGCGTTTGACGTCCTCGAGGATCACCACGAGGGCAGGAATCAAAAATAGGATAATCACGCTCGCAAAAACAATGCCTGTGGCTAGGCTGACCGCCATTGGAATGAGGAATTGAGCCTGAGTACTGGTCTCAAACAGCATGGGCGTTAGACCTAGTGCAGTGGTCGCGGTGGTTAAAAAGATCGCCCGAAAACGACGCTGGGAGGCTTCGATAATCGATGCTTGGATAGCCATTCCCGCTGCCCGGTTGCGGTTGTACTGATCCATCAGCACAAGGGAGTCATTCACCACAACGCCGCTCAGTGCCACCATGCCAAAAATCGAGATGAAGGATATGTTGTAGCCCAACAGGAAATGTCCGATCACCGCGCCTGCGGCACCAAAGGGTACTCCAGCGAGGACGACCAAGGGCTGTAAATAGCTCCGAGTTTGCGATGCCAGCAGCACGAAGATGGTCAGCATTGCGACGACCATCATACGACCCAGAGACGCCATATCATCTGACTCCTCTCTGCCTTGGCCCGCTTGATCTGCCTGTAGGCCAGGAAATCTGGCCAGCAGTTCGGGTATTACCTGATTGAGCACTTGGCTGTTCGCCTGA
>SHAE01000058.1 GCA_004213835.1 OM182 bacterium
CGATGCGGAAAAAATTTATCGCGATGCTATGTCGCTACAAGAGGCTGGCTGCTTTGCCATGGTGCTGGAATGTGTGCCTCAACATCTTGGGCGACAGATCACTCAGAGTCTTGATATTCCCACCATTGGTATTGGTGCCGGCTCATATACCGACGGCCAGGTGTTGGTGCTGCAAGACATGCTGGGTATGCAGCCGAGTTTTAAACCCAAGTTTTTGCGTCACTACCTCGACGGTCACCGTCAGCTCAGTGATGCCGTCAATGCCTTTCACCACGATGTCGGCAAGGGGGCATTTCCTAACTGTGAAGAGGTTTATCGGTGAACATCGTTCATTGCCTAAGTGAGTGGCAGGCGCTGCGGCCCAGTTTGGGCGGTAGCGTTGGCTTCGTGCCCACCATGGGTGCCCTGCACGAAGGCCATTTGTCCTTGCTACGCGCGAGTGCGGAAGATAACGACGTCACGGTACTGTCGATATACGTGAATGCCACCCAGTTCAACGATCCTGCGGATCTTGCCGAATACCCAAGTACGCTGGAGGCCGATCTCGCCGCCGCTAAGGCCGCCGGGGTCGATTGGGTGCTACTGCCCGATTACTCGCAGATCTATGCGGACGGTTATCGGTACCAGCTCAATGAGGAATCGTTTTCGCAGCAGCTGTGCGGTACCGACCGGCCCGGACACTTTACCGGCGTGTTAACGGTGGTGATGAAGCTGCTAAACCTCGTAAGCCCAGATCGCGCTTACTTTGGGCTGAAGGACTTTCAGCAATTCACACTGATCAAGGACATGTGCCGCACTTTTTTCATGCCGGTGGAAATTGTTGGCTGCGAGATCGTGCGCGAGCGCGACGGGCTGGCGATGTCCTCGCGCAATCAATTGCTGACCGATCAAGGTCGGCAATTGGCTGGACGGTTCAATCAACTGCTAGCCAACGCGGTGGATGATGAACATGCGCGGCAAGGGCTGTGCGCAGCGGGCATGCAGGTAGCCTATGTCGAGACAGTCGGTGCTCGCCGCTGCGGTGCAGTGGTCATCGGCGAGGGCGATGAAGCCGTGCGACTGATCGACAACGTGCCCGTCGACGTAGCAGAAGATTCATTGCCGCTGCAGGACATCGCCTGATGATCTTGGTGCTCGATGTCGGCAACAGCCAGATTTTCTGCGGCGTCTTTACGGCCACCGAGTTGGTCAGTCAGTTTCGCTACGCATCAACCAGTCGAGGCACCTCGGATGAGATCGGCGTTTTTTTACGCGGGGCATTGCGTGAGAACGGTGTTGACCCAGAGAGCATCGACACAGTAGCGATCTCCTCCGTCGTGCCGGAGCTTAATTACACGCTGCGCTCCTGCTGCCAGAAGTACTTCGACATCGAACCCATGATCTTGCGCCCGGGACTCAAGACCGGGCTGAAGATTGCCTACAAGGACCCCAAAGAAGTGGGCAGTGACCGCATTGCCGACGCCATGGGCGCGGTAAAGTTATTCCCTGATCGCAATTTGATTGTGGTGGATTTTGGTACGGCGACGACGGTATGTGCCATCACCAAGGAGCGCGTGTTTTTGGGCGGTAACATCATGCCTGGCATGCGCTTGGCCATGGAGGCACTCGAAGCCAAAACGTCCAAACTGCCTTCGGTGGAAATCAAACCGACGCGAACCGCTGTAGGTAAGACCACGATCGAGAGCATTCAAAGCGGCCTGTATTGGAGCAATGTTGGCATGGTGCGCGAGCTGGTCACGCGTATTACCGCGGAGGCCTTTGCCGACGAAGCGCCCTTGGTCATTGCCACGGGTGGGTTTTCGAGCCTCTTCTACCGCGAAGACTTATTCGATCATGTGGTAACCGATTTGATCTTGGTCGGCCTGCTCGAAGCCCTGCGCCTCAACGGCTACATCGACGCCGCCTAGGCGTTGTGGTTGGCGTTTTGCCAACGCCTTACCGCGACGCGGTATAAAGACCCTGCAGCCGACGCATACCCTTTAACCAGCGGTCGTAGTCCGCAGTCTTACGCTGCATGTACTCGGCCACCTCCGGATGCGGTAGCACCAAGAAGCGCTCATCACGAAGGGTTTCGACCACGGCATTTACCGCTTCTTGCGGCTCGATCATGCCGTCGACACCAGCAACGCCTGGACCATCGGCAGTCATCGCGGTTCGCACCGCCTGTGGGCATAGTACCGATACCTTGATGCCCTGATCGCCGTAGGTGATCGATAACCACTCTGCCAACGCTACCGCCGCGTGCTTGGTGACCGCATAGGGGGCCGAACCAATTTGGCTGAGCAGTCCTGCTGCCGAGGCCGTATTCAGCAGGTAGCCGCCGCCGCGCGCGATCATGCGCGGCACCAAGTGCCGTGCTGCCCAGATATGGGACATGGTGTTTACTTGCCAAATTTTCTGCCACACCTCGTCAGGCTCGAAGATGTCCACACCGATGGCAATGCCGGCATTGGAGCAGAATAGATCGATGGGTCCGAACTGCGCTTCTGTGTCTTCAATGAGGTTGATGAGGTCCTGCTCGCAGCTCACATCCACCGCGTGGCCAACGCTGCCAATATCATCTGCCACCGCCTTGGCACCATCGCCGTTGAGGTCGGCGACGATGACTTTTTTCGCTCCTTCGCGGGTAAAACGGTGGCACATTTCGCGGCCAATACCACTGGCGCCACCGGTGACGACGATGATTTTATTCTGCAGCTCCACACCTATCCCCTGTTGTTCTTGTTGGCGCCAACATAGACGTTTCGCGGTGCGGATTCTATAGTCGGGGGCTGCCCTGCCGATCGAACATTGCGCTGGGAGGCTACCTTCTGCGAATCAAACCAGCGACGCTCATGACAAACAAAACCGCACAGCCTTTGGGTACGCAACGCTACGGCTGGGTGATCGTCGGCGTGTTGCTGCTGATCCAGACCGTCAGTTCTGGGTTGGGTTTCTACAACATGTCGGTATACATCAACCGGCTTTCTGCCGAACTCGCCGTACCAGTCAGCGACATTTCCTTCGCCGTCAGTCTGTTCTTTGTCGTGGGCGGCGTAGCGGGCCTATACATCGCGGCGTTACTGACACGCTTCAAGGTGCGCACCATCATGATCGCCGGCACGCTTTTGGCGGGATTGGCGCTAGGGTTGGTGGGAATGGCCACTGAGGTTTGGCATGTGTATGGCCTGTTTGCGCTTTTTGGCATGGGCAACGCAGGTATTTCCTTAGTGGTTGCGACGACGCTGATTACCCAATGGTTTCCCGGCGCAGAACGCTCCATGGCTTTGGCGGTGACCTCCACAGGTTTGTCCCTTGGCGGGGTTGTGCTGACGCCTTTGTCGGCCTACCTGCTAAATACCATTGGCGTCGCCGAAACCATGCCAATGCTTGGGCTGGTGTTGGTTTTGTTTGTGGTGCCGCTGTGTTTTTTGGTACGCCAACCCCCGGGCTCTGAGATCAGCAGCAGTGCACAGACGATGGACACTAACGCCGCGTTGTTGGCTTCGGCGGTCAACAGCCGATTCTTTGCTCTGATGGCACTGGCCTATGTGCTGACAATGGCGGCGCAAGTGGGCGGCATTGCGCATTTGTACAATCGCGTCGAACAGATCACCGACTATCAAACCGCCGCATATGCAGTGCAGGCATTGTCGATCTGCAGTATTGGTGGGCGCTTTTTGGGCGGCTGGCTGGTGTCGCGAATACCCATCCGCTGGTTCGCGCTGGGGAATCTTTGCCTACAAGCTCTGGGGCTGACTTGCATCGCGTTCGCTCCCAGTGGCAGTTTCGCCGTGCTGGCCGCAGGGCTGTTTGGGCTAAGCGTTGGTAATTTGCTGATGACCCAGCCACTGTGGCTGGCTGAGATTTACCCGTCGCAGATTTATGCACGCGTGTTCGCGCGAGCCAACGCCATCAGTGTCGTCGGCGTCGCCATCGGACCCTACAGCATGGGTCTGATTTTTGATGCCTTTGGCGGTTCGACTTACACTCAAGCGTACTTGGCTGGCGTGACATTATCGGTAACCGCTCTCGCCATCGTCATAACCGCGAGTCGCCCCTCGCGCATGAGAACGTATCGGGACTTGACCCCAGATTAGGTTTGCCCGATAGATTGCACTGCACGCATGGAGACACCCTTTGCCTCGACCCCGTAACTTACTGACCGCGCCGGTGACCGCACTGCTTTTGCTGCTGTGGTCGTTGCCCGCCGCCAACGGGTTTGCAGCCTCAAACACTGGGGATTTTGGTGCACAGCTTGCCGCCTTTCCCGCCTCCGTACCGGGGTCTGACGAGCAGCCTCAACCCTTGCCTAGCCTTGCAGACATGCTGGAGCGCGTTAATCCTGCGGTGGTCAACATCGCTACGCGATCTGTGGTGCGCGAGAGCAACCGATTGCTTGAAGATCCGTTCTTTCGTCGTTTCTTTAATGTACCGAAAAGCCGTCAACGCTATCGCCGTACCCAAAGCGCCGGCTCTGGTGTGGTGGTTGATGCAGCAGCGGGCTACATCGTTACCAATGCTCACGTGGTAAAAAATGCAGATGAGATTAGCGTCGGTGTATCCGATGGCCGCACCTTGGAGGCCACTCTAATTGGGTCTGATCCCGATGTAGACCTAGCGCTATTACAGGTGCCTGCGGAAGACTTGGTCGCCATTACATACGCGAACAGCGCAAAGCTGCGGGTGGGAGACTTCGTGGTGGCCATCGGCAACCCCTTTGGTCTCAACCAAACCGTGACCTCGGGTATCGTTAGCGCGCTGGGACGAAGTGGGCTGGGCATAGAGGGGTACGAGGACTTTATTCAGACCGATGCGCCCATCAACCCGGGTAACTCCGGCGGCGCCTTGGTGGACTTGAATGGACGGCTGGTTGGCATCAATACCGCCATATTTGCACCCAGCGGCGGCAATATTGGTATTGGATTTGCGATTCCCGCCAACATGGTCAGCGCGGTTATCGCGCAACTCATCGACAAAGGCGAGGTTAACCGTGGCTTTGTTGGCGCCATCGTGCAGCCGCTTAATCGCGAGTTGGCTCAGGCCTTCGGCATGATTTCCGGTGACGGCATTCCTCAAGGCGTAGTCGTGGTCGATGTGCAAGGCGGAAGCTCTGCTGAGCAGGCGGGCCTAGAACCCGGCGACGTCATCGTGCAGATGGGCGCCAAGGCGATTCTCAACGTCGCCGACTATTCCGCCCAAGCTGCAGTGATGTTTATTGGCGATGAGGTCGATGTGCGCTATGTGCGACAGGGCAAGAAACGGCGCACAACGTTGCGCATTGTCGCCGACGAGCAACAGGCCATCGCAGGCCAAAGCCTCAGCCCTCGGTTGCGGGGTGTGCAGTTGCAAAACCTGCGTCAAGAAGAAGAGCGCATGGCAGGGGCCGGAGTGGTGGCAACGGAGGTTGATCGACGCAGTCCTGCCTATGGGTTTGGTTTGCGTGCCGGTGACATCATCGTCGGCGCCAATCGCATTGCGGTAGAAGACATTGCCGGACTGCGCGAAGCGGTGCGGCGCGATAACCGACAGCTGCTGCTGCGAATTTTTCGCACCGGTCGGTTTTACTATGTGGTCATTCGCTGACGCTTTCTTAGTCACTCGCTGACGCCCTCTTAACCACTCGCTAACGCCCTCTTAACCACTCGCTGACGCTCGGGGGATACCTAATCAGATTGGCCTAATTGTGCGGCCTAGAGTGCTACCATCCGTCTGAGCCGAGATGGCACGCCTTTGAAGTTGAAACGGAAGCACGATCAGCGATGGTATTGGTAGGGTTGGGATCAAATCAGGGAGAGTCCACAGATATCGTGGTGGCCGCGATACATGCGCTTGAGTCGTTTGCCATGCCCAACAGCCTGCGCTGTTCTGAGCTTTTTCGAACGTCGCCGGTGAATTGCCCGCCGGATTCCGGTGACTTTGTGAATGCAGCGGTGACCTTCGAGGCGATTGATGGTTTGCAACCAGAAGCTTTACTGCGCGAGCTGAAGCGTATCGAGCGGGATTTCGGCCGCGCAGAGAAGTACGAGCGCAACGCTCCGCGAGAGCTCGATCTTGATTTGCTGCTCTTTGATCAACAGACCCGCCAAAGCGAAGAATTTACCCTGCCACACCCTCGCGCTGTCGACCGCCTGTTTGTGCTTAAGCCAGCGGCCCAACTGATTCCCGATGCCATTTGGCCGGGCCTGGACAAGTCGATTGCCCGATTACTAGATGAGCTTGAAACCGATGAAGAAGTCTATGCACTGGAGGAGCGTCCTCCTTTTTGCGTTGCTGTGGCTTAGTGCCAGCACTCAAGCCTATCAAGGTGAGCTACACCAGCAGCTAACATTTATGTCTGCCAAGCAGCTCAGCCGCTGCATGACGACATGGCAAGACACCAATCTAGCCTTAGGCACGCAGCACGACGAGGCGCTCTCTGCATTGGAAATGCGCTATGTGGTGCGGGCGAACGTTGCCAGCGCCAAGGGTAATTTTTTCGGTCGCATGTTCCGTTGGAACTACTACGACGTTACCCGCGATGAATCCCAACGCGTCATCGGCATGTTCGCCACCCGGTTCAACACGCGTTTTGAAGAGGTAAACGCCCAGTTGCGCTCAGCACCCGAGTCGCGAGACCGACTAGAGGCTTTTGGCGAACTGCTGAGCTATTTGCAGGATGTCTCTACCCCATCGCGGGTTGTGCCCGTGTATACCGGACGATGGTGGGCCTTCAACATGCAGGATCGCTTTGACCGCTACCCGATTGATGAAGCGCGTCTGGAATCTTTGGGGCCGACGCTGTGTAATGAAGTCGCCGAGGTCGGGCAAAGTTTGCTGCAAGAAGAATCCGGCGCCGGATTAAAGACGCTGTTAACCGCAGCCGCTTCGAGCACGCTGACTGCAGTGAACGCAGAAATTCCCGGTATGCCCGCGCAGTGGACGTCCTTCTGGCAGCCGTCAGCAGACAACGCTGGAGCGGATTTTGGTGATTACGGCAGCGCCGGTAATAACTTCGGCAAGCGGGTGGAATTTCGCTGTGCGACTCCAGCAGATCCTAAGATGCGCTGTCTGTTACTCAAGGACGATCCGCTGTACCAAGAGTTTGCCTTTACACGTCATCGCGACGCGTTGCGCTCCACAATGCTGGCCATGCTTTTGGTGCAACAACAAGGCGAACTATGACATTGCATTTGGGTGTAACGCCTTGGCAGCTCAACGCACCCAGCGCGGCGAGCATTGGTGAACAGGCCGCCTATGCTGAGGCCCAAGGCTATGAATCGTTTTGGCTGCCCGAAAATCACTTTGGTGAGGGCGCGCTGCCAGACCCGTTGATGCTGCTGGCGAGCGCGGCCACAACCACAACGACGATCAAACTGGCCACCACCTCGTACTTGCTGACTTTGCGCAACCCGTTGCAGGCCGCAGAACAGGTCGCCGTGCTGGATCAACTCAGCGGCGGTCGCGTACTGCTGGGCGTTGGGCGCGGCTATGCCCCGGAAATGCTGCGCGCATTTCATGTACCTGTGGCTGAGAAACGCCGTATTTTTGCCTGGACCTTGGGCCTGATGAAGGACGCTTGGGCAGGCGCGGCCATCTCGCTGGATGGTGAAGCGGAAAACGCTGTAAAGGTTTATCCACTGCCCGTGCAGCGACCTCACCCGCCTATTTGGGTTGCCGCCTTTGGCCCCAAGGCACTGGCGCAAGCAGGGCGCTTGGGCTTGCCATACCTGTCTTCGCCGATGGAAAGCATGACGACGCTGGCCGCGAATTACGCCAAGCATCAACAAGCCTCGGTGGAAGAGGGGGTAGCGCCAGCGGCGACTATTCCTCTTATGCGCACGGTGTTTGTGAGTAATGACGCCGCCGAGGTAGCCGCGCTGAAAGATCGTTTGGGTCAGGAGGTCGACAACACGCGGCTAGAGGCTGGCGAAACCGTCGATGACTGGACGCTCATTGGCGACCCAACCTATGTGAAAGACGGTATTCAGCGCTATCAAGAAACCCTTGGCATGACGCACCTTGTAGCAACACGCCTGCGCTTGCCGGGGCTCGCCGAATCGAACCTGCGGGCCAGCGTCCGACTGCTGGCCGAAACCCTCGCTTGAGCAACTTGTTGCGGTCGAGCATCGAAAAAACCGGCTCGAAAACGTAACATCTGGCGCGTCGCTGCATCACGCAGACTATTTGAGGGGAGAGTTATGAGTTATCGAATTTTGTGGCCCGCCATGCGCTGGCCCGACGGACGACACATCGAAGAATCCAGTGTGCCCGGTCACAGAGCCGAATTTTGCGAGCGCTATACCGAAGTCACCGAAGAGCAGTGGACCAACTGCGACGCCGTCGTCAGCGTCAACGACATACCAGAAGAGTATCGCCAGAAAATGACCAAGTGCCGCATCTTTGTGACGCCCAAGGTGGGCTTTGACAATATTGACGGCAAAGCTTGGGCAGATATGGGCATTCCTCTGTGCAACGTGCCCGACTATGGCACCCAAGAAGTGGCCGACCACGCCATGGCGCTGATGCTGTCCTTGATGAAGGGTATTACGTTTCATACCCGCGAGTTAAAGCAGGACCCGCGTGGTCTTTGGCGTCCGGCACTAAATCCCTACGGCAAGCGACTATCGGCCTGCACCTTCGGTGTCGTGGGTCTTGGCCGTATTGGTACCGCCGCAGTGCTGCGCGCCAAGGCCTTTGGCATGGATGTGGTCATGTACGACCCATACCGGGAAAACGGCGCGGAACTTTCCGTCGGCATCCGCCGAGTGCACTCGCTGGAAGAACTGTTCGCGCAATGTGATGTGGTGAGCTTGCACCTACCGCTCTCTACGGCAACGCAAAAGCTGATCAACGCCGAAGTGCTATCGCACTCGAAGCCCGGCTTGATCTTGGTGAATACCGCTCGCGGCCCGATCATTGATTTGGACGGTTTGTACGAGGCCCTCAAGGCAGATCATGTGCAGGCGGTGGGGCTAGATGTACTGCCAGAAGAACCGGCGAATCCGGATCACCCGCTGATCAAGGCCTGGGCGGCTGATGAAGAGTGGATAGACCACCGACTGCTTATCACGCCGCATTCTGCCTTTTACACACCCGAGAGTGTCCACGACATGCGTTTTAAGGGTGGTGAGGTGATCGTGAAGTATCTGGACACCGGCGGTTTGGATAATTGCGTGAACCAACAGTGGCTGACCAACCCGCGCTAACGGCGGGCGAACCAACACAAGAACCAAGGCACCATGACCGCAGCACCATGACCCAGCACCAGAGATATACGAAAAACGTCGCCAGCGATTGTTTCTGGTGCTATCAGGCATGTTCCTCGGCACACTGGCCATGCTCAATATCTTGGGCATCAGCCGGTTCCTAGATCTCTCCTTTACGGTATTCGGCATCAATATCCCCATGGTGGTGGCGATTGGCGTGCTGCCGTACCCGGTGACATTTATCTGCACCGACCTCATCAGCGAGCTTTATGGCGAGAAAAAAGCCCACGACATGGTGTGGATGGGTGTGCTGCTCAACGCGTGGGTCATCTTCCTGCTTTGGCTTGGCGGTGTGTTGCCAGGCTTTGATCTCGACACCAACGGCCAGCCTCTGGTAGACGCAGCAGGCCGCGAGCCGACCTTTTTCGAAATACGCGAGCTGGCCTTCGGCGCCGTGGCAGCGTCCATGATCGCCTACCTAGCGGCTCAGCTTTGCGATGTGCGGCTGTTCCACTTTTGGAAGCGCCTGACCAACGGTAAGCATCTGTGGCTGCGCAACAACGCCTCCACCATGGTCAGCCAAATTGTGGATACCACCGCGGTGATATTGGTGACCCACTTTTATGCCGCCGCCCTGCCAGTGAATGCCGATGAGCCCATATGGCCCCAGCTGATGGTGTTTATCGCCTCAGGCTACGTCTTCAAACTGCTAGTCGCTGCATTGGATACCGGGCCGATCTACCTCGCCGTGCGCTACCTGCGACCGTGGCTGGGCTTAAAAGAGAACGAAGAAGCCACCGGATAAGTCGCGGGCCCTGCACTGGACAAATCAGCTACCTTGGCGTAAATTAAAACTGGTTGGTTAAACTAGTTGATATTTAGATAAGAGATTAAGACCATGACCCACGTTGGCGCGTTTGAAGCCAAAACTCACCTGTCTTCATTGCTGGATCAGGTGGCAGTCGGCAAGGAAATCACCATCACCAAACATGGCAAACCCGTGGCGCGACTGGTGCCCATAGAACCCGAGGCAGACCAAGTGCAAGCCGTGATCGCAAAAATGCGTGCTTTGCGGGCGAACATGGTGCTCGGCGAAGACGATTGGCAGCAGCTTCGCGACGAAGGTCGAAAGTGAGCTGACAGTGAGTCTTTGTGTCCTAGATTGCTCGATTCTTGCGGCTTGGGTACTTGCTGACGAAGCCTCCGCAGAGGCTGACAAATTGCTTGAGCAAGTCGTGGTGCAGGGAGCGATTGCGCCATCAATCCTGTCTTTTGAAATCATGAATGTTCTGATTCAAGCGGAAAAACGAGGCCGTATAACGTCTGCGCAGATGTTTGCTCAACTGAGCCTCGTGGGTAATCTGCCCATA
>SHAE01000059.1 GCA_004213835.1 OM182 bacterium
CCTACCTCAGCCCTAAGCGAATCAGGGAGAAACGTTAACCAACCGAACTTTGCGACAAGCACTTGTCTACAGGGTGCTTTAGAGGGTGTCATTGTTCTGCGCCTTGGCTACTCTTGCGAGGCCTCTACTCACTCTTGCAAAGGATTTATGATGGGTATTCTCTCTTTCCTTGTTATGTGCGTTATCGCTTTTTTTCTATGGCGTATCAGCGATCAAATGCCAGACGTCTTGTTCCGTTTAAGTGAAATGCAAAAGGATATAGCCGCGCTACGTCGCCAAAGCGAGCAACCGGCCGACCAGTAACCATGGCCGATGGTCTCGCGCCTTGCCAAGAACACTCCGGCGCTGAAACCGAAGCACTTAAAGCGGCGGACTTGTCTGTGAAAGGACAAAAACTAGGAGTCCTTATGGTTATTCGGCGCGCACTATTTTTCGGTACCCCCGGCTGGCTCACCGCAGTCTTGTCTTTATTATTGGCCGCGCCTGTACAAGCTGCCGATCGTTTTGCGAGCGTCGAGGTCGCTCCTCAAGCCATTACCGAAGGCGTTTATATGCTCACTGGTGCGGGGGGCAACATTGGTGTCACTACCGGTATCACCATCATCCCATGGCACGCTCCTATTGCAGACATCACCGAAGACCTCAGTGCATTCGACGATTGGGGTCAGGGCTTTATCAACACTGCGCGGTGGATCAGCATCATCAAGGCAGATCATGCCCGCCGGGGTGAGCTTTGATGGCAAGCCACAGGGTCATAGACAACCCACTGCTGCGATTTCAAGAAGATCGCCAGAAGGCTCGCGATGCTAACGATCCCATGGCCGCCGTTTGCGTCCTAGCCAGCGTTGACGGAAACGGTTTACCCCAAGCTCGCACCCTAGTGCTACGCGACATTGCACAAGGTCTCGCCATTTATATCAACGCCAGCAGCCCAAAGTGGCAACAAGTGCAGGATGTGATTGCCATTCAAACCTGGTGGCCATCGCTGCAAGTGCAGTATCGAATGCAGGCCCGCTGCGAGGAATTGCCCGCGACACATATTGCGCAAAGCTGGCAACTCAGACCGGACGCGCCAAAGCACCTAGACTGGCTCTATGAGCAAAATGCCCAAGGCAGCGCTGTCGAAAATCGCGAGGATCTGCTGGCCCAGCTTGATACGGCGCCGCGCCCCGAACCCCTGGTTGCTCCACCCGGTGCGCGAGGACTGGTGCTTTTGCCGCAGAGCATCGAACGCCTTGATCTCAACCAAGCTAACGGTGTTCACGAGCGATGCCGTTACACCCTCCATGCGGATCAATGGACAGTGACGACGCTGATTCCGTAGTCGAACCTAGCCCAGTTCGGCGGTAACGATACCGCGTAAATTTGCGAAACAGACTTGCTTCGCCACCTCGATAAAGGCATTCATAAAAGGGGCATCGGCCTGATCTTTGCGAACCGCGGCATAGAGGGTTGGCCAAATGCCCTCTTCGCCCAAGGAACGCACCACCACATAGTCATTTTGCAGATACTCGTGCAGCGCCCAATTCGGCAAACAGGTGACGCCACGGCCGCTGGCCACCAACTGCACAATCATGGTGGTCAGTTCGGCGTGGCGTACTCTGGCAGGTTCTACCCCCGCGGGTTCCAAGAAACCGCTAAATAAATCTAGGCGCTCTCGATCTACCGGGTAGGTAATCACGACCTCGTCAGCAAGATCCTTGGGCTCCACCCAAGGCTTGTCTACCAGCGGGTGTTTTTTGGCCACTGCCAGTTGAGCTTCATAGCTGAATATGGGGAAGTACGTAATACCCGGCTCGTCCAGTGGATCGGCGGTGATCACAAGGTCTAGATCGCCTCTGGCCAGCGCCGGGAAGGGTGCAAAGTGGAAACCACTGGAAATATCGAGCTCTACATCGCTCCACTCGTTGCGATACGCATCAATCGCGGGCAGCAGCCATTCAAAACACGAGTGGCACTCAATCGCCATGATGATCCGACCGGATTGACCGCCGGCGAATCGATCCAAATCAAGCTCCGCGTTGTGCAGACGCGGCAGCACTTCGTCGGCGAGTTCCAGCAGGCGATTGCCAGCGCTGGTAAATCGCACCGGTCGCGTTTTGCGCAGAAATAGCGAGCAGCCCAGGCGGCCCTCTAACTCCTTAATTTGATGAGAAAGCGCCGACTGGGTAAGAAATACCCGCTCAGAGGCTTCCACCAAACTGCCGGTTTCGCGAAGCGCAACAAGCGTGCGTAGGTGGCGGATTTCAATTTGCGACATGAATAAAATTCAAAACTTACTCTCAGTGCTCAAATTCTATTCATGTAGCAGCCTCGCGGCTAGCGCGAATCAGCCGATCAGTCGTCGGTTTGGCTATTCAGGGTAGCGTGCGTTGTTTACCATGCTTCATCTTTTTGGCTGGACCCGCCACGCGTCATGGTCGCTAGCACCACCTCAAGCCCAACAAACAGCCATAAACCACTGAACATTGCCCTGCTGGGTTATCGCAGCAACCCCTACAGTGGCGGACAGGGCGTCTATCTCAAGCACCTTGCCAAAGCCTTGGTCGACATGGGCCATCGAGTCGACGTGATCTCTGGTGAACCCTATCCGGAGCTGGATGCTCGGGTTGATCTTGTGAGGCTTCCTGGTCTGAATTTGTATGCACACCCGAACCCGGCATGGCCGCTGACCCAGCAGCGCTGGCGTGATCCGCTGAATGTGTTTGAGTGGGCATCGTATTGGAGTGGGGGGTTCCCTGAGCCGTTCACCTTCGGCCATCGTCTGCTCAGACACTTTAAAACCACGCGCCCTCGCTACGACATCATTCATGACAACCAGAGTTTGTGCACCGGTCTGCTGGGCCTCATGCGTCGCGGCTACGCGGTGACCAGCACCATCCATCATCCGATCACCTTCGATCGCGATATCGCCCTGCAAAATACCCAAGAGTGGGGCCTGCGACTGTTGATTCGGCGTTGGCATCGCTTCTTGCATATGCAGACTCAGGTGACCCGACAGCTGCCCTACATCACCACGGTGAGTGAGAATTCGAGGCGTGATATTGCCTCGGCCTTTGGCATTTGTGAGAAGCGTATCGAGGTTGTCCTCAATGGCATCGACAGCGACATTTTCCAGCCAATGCCTACAGTCGCCAGAGAGCCTTACCACCTAATTACCACCGCCAGCGCAGATCAGCCGCTCAAGGGCACCCAGCATCTCATCCCGGCGGTCGCAGACCTCGCTGCGCGCTATCCGGACTTAAAGCTCACCTTTATTGGCGCCCCCAAACCCGGCGGCAAGACCGAGCAGCTGATTCAGTCTTTGCAGCTTGATGAGCGTATCGAGTTTCATCACGGACTGTCCTTCGACGAGATCAAACAGCTCTACGCCAAGGCGAGTGTGGCTGTGGTGCCATCAGAGTACGAAGGTTTTGGTTTTCCTGCCGGCGAGGCCATGGCCTGCGCCGTGCCCCTGGTATCCACCGACGGTGGCGCGCTGCCAGAGGTTGTAGGTGACGCGGGCGTTATCGTACCCAGCAAGAACCCCCAAGCATTGGCAAAGGCCATTAGAGATTTATTCGAAAACCCAGCTGAACGTGCCCGCTTGAGCGAGGCGGGCAGACGTCGCATGGTGGAACACTTTTCTTGGGCCCGCACGGCTCAGGAATTTACCCAGCACTATCATCAGGTAATTGCCCGTGAGTCTTGAGACCATTGATTTTGATCGATTGAACATACGTCCAGGGGACCGCCTTCTTGACCTTGGCTGCGGCGAGGGGCGACATAGCATATCGGCGCATTTACACAGCGATGCCGACATCGTCGGCCTAGACCTAGGGCTGCCTGACCTGCGCATCGCCAAGGGTCGTCTGGCGGACTTTCCCATCGCCGACAGTAAGCCCGGTACATGCAGCTTTATTCAGGGCACAGGTCATGCACTGCCCTTTGCAGATAACACATTTGATCAGGTGATCTGTTCTGAAGTGTTGGAACATATTCCCGACTACCCCAGTTTTTTGCGGGAGATCAAACGCGTGCTAAAACCCGGCGGCTTGTTCGCCGTCAGCGTGCCACGCTACTTACCTGAGTGGGTATGCTGGCAGTTGAGCGATGCCTATCACGAAGTGGCAGGTGGCCACGTGCGTATTTTCAAGGCCAATGCGCTCAGACAACGTATTCAGTCCATGGGCATGAAATTTCTCGCTCGGCATTGGGCGCATAGCCTGCATGTGCCCTACTGGTGGCTGAAGTGCCTGTTCTGGGATAACGCTGACGAGCACTTCTTGGTGCAACAGTATCACCGCTTTTTGGTGTGGGATCTGATGCAGCGACCTTGGCTGACGCAAACTCTGGATCGCCTGTTGAACCCGCTGCTGGGCAAGAGTGTCGTCATGTACTTTCGGCAATCCTAAGCCGTGCCAGACACGACTCTACCCGCTCATCTGCAGGCCACCGCGAACTACATCGAAAGTTTGCAGCTCCCCTCTGGTGCGCTGCCCTGGTTTGACGGGGGTATTACGGACCCTTGGGATCATGTCGAGGCACTGATGGGTCTCAATGTCGCAGGCCGCTTTGCCGCGTCACTTCAAGGCTTTGAGTGGTTATCGCGCATGCAGCGCGGTGACGGCGCGTGGTTTGCCGCCTATCAAGGTGACGTGGTCGCTGACGATACTCGCGCCGAGACCAATTTCGTCGCCTATGTCGCCACCGGCCTCTGGCACTATTACTTAGCGACGCAAGATCGCCAATCGCTGACGCGATATTGGCCAATGGTACGTCGAGCCGTCGAGTTCGTGCTCGCACAGCAGGCGCCCAGCGGAGAAATATACTGGGCAGTAGACAGCAACAGCGGCACGTCAAAAGATGCCTTGGTCACCGGCTGCAGCGCCATCTACAAGTCATTGGCCTGTGCCTGCCACATAGCGACAACACTCGGCGAACCCTGTGACACTTGGTGGCAAGCACGCGCACAACTGGGCGACGCCATCCGGCATAAACCCGAGCGTTTTGATCGCACCTGGGAATCTAAGGCGCGATATTCCATGGACTGGTTTTACCCGGTGCTGACCGGCGTCGTCACCGCAGAGCAAGCCAGTGATCGACTCCATGATCAGTGGGATACCTTTGTTGAACCTGCATTGGGCTGCCGCTGCGTCAAGGAGCAGCCTTGGGTTACCGTGGCAGAAACCTGCGAACTCATCATGGCCTGTGTGGTCGCGGGCGAACGCGACCGCGCGCAGACTCTCTACAACGACATTCAACGTTTTCAGTTGGACGACGGCAGTTGGTGGACCGGCTATGTATTTCCCGACGACGCCTATTGGCCAGATGAAAAGCCCACTTGGACTGCTGGCGCTGTGTTGTTAGCCGCGGATGCGTTGTTTGAGTATTCCCCGGCAAGCACGTTATTCACAACAGTCGAGTCGTAGGCGTCGTTATAGACTCGCCTATCGGCTCTGTCAGCGTCTGCGCAGAATCGCCAGGGTTCGGCGCATCTCGATTTCTTCGAAAAGGCCCGACGCCAACGCAAGCTGATAGATATGAAACGGTGCTTGGCCGCCGTCTTCAGGATTGGGAAAAATATCGTGTATGGCCAAGATACCCCCAGCGCCGATATGCCTGCTCCAAGTTCGGTAGTCGGTGACCGCGGCCTCCAAACTGTGACCGCCGTCGATAAAGACCATGCCGAGGGGAATCGACCAGTGCCGGCCCGCCTGAACACTGGATGCAACAATGGGAACCACCCATGATTCCAGTTCGGCTCGCGCTAACGTGTGCCTGAGTGCTGGCAGCGAGTCCATACGCTGCAGCGCGTTATCAAATAGATCTGGGTCATGATATTCCTCACCCAGTTGATGCTCCTCTGAACCCCGGTGGTGGTCTACCGCATAAACCTGTCCCTGGGTCTCTCGGGCAGCGGTGCCAAGATAGACCGTTGATTTACCGCAGTAGCTACCCAGTTCCAGACACGGACCAACCGCCGCAGTTTGGTGCGCATACTCGTATAGAGCAGCACCTTCGTCGGGGTGTAGGAACCCTTTCACGCTGTCGATATCAATGGGTAGTTGCATAAACCAGCGCCAGCGCTAACCGCCAATGCCGAAAAATACGATCACAAAACTGACGGGCAGGCAGCCCAAGGTATAGACGACTAAGTTGGCGAGATCATTCTCACTGGGGTCTTCAGCGAAGGCGATGCGGCTGCCTGCTGTGAACCAAGCAAGACCGGCCATGACGAAGGCCAAGATCAAGGTGAGGACTAACGCTGCCATATTGTGTCGCCAGCTAAATAATTGGGGCGGGACTGGGTATCGCCAATCCCGCAGCTACGTGGCTCTAGCTAAGCTGCAGCATGCCGCGAGTTTTCACTTGGGCCATGTCTACGATGGCCTCGTAGCTTGCAGCAACATCGTCAGCTGTCGCGTCGACACCCAGATCAACGCCGTTATTTTCAACCACTGCCGCCAAGGAATACTGGCCGCCTTGGGCCTGCAGAATCACGCCATTGGGAGCATCTTCGCTCACCAAGAAGATCGCGGCGGGGGTTACCAACTCTGGCCCAATCTTCTTCAGCACTTCTTCGGGCATGAGGTTCTCGGTCATGCGCGTTGCAGCGACCGGGGCAATGCTGTTGGTGTGGATATTGTTCTTGGCGCCTTCGATTTTCATGCTATTCATCAAACCCACTTGACCCATCTTAGCGGCGCCGTAGTTGGTTTGACCGAAGTTGCCGTACAAACCGCTTGGTGACGTGGTCATCAAAATACGACCGTAGTTCTGTTCGCGCATGATTGGCCAAACCGCGTGTGAGCAATAGGCCGCACCCAGCAGGTGGACGTTCACCACCATCTCAAAATCATCCAGGGTCATTTTTGAAAACGACTTATCGCGCAGGATGCCTGCGTTGTTGATCAGCACATCCACCCGACCCCAGGCGTTCATGGCGTCATCCACCATACTTTGCGCGCCAGCTCGATCTGAGACTGAGCCGCCGTTAGCGATGGCTTCGCCACCCATGGCCTTGATTTCAGCAACCACAGATTCTGCCGCTTCGGAAGAACCGCCAGTACCATCCATGGTGCCGCCTAAGTCATTCACGACAACTTTGGCGCCGCGCTGCGCCAGCTCAAGCGCATGACAGCGGCCTAGGCCACCTCCGGCACCGGTAACAATGGCGACTTGGTCGTTAAATGAAATTGACATGATGTTCTCCAATAAACTGTGTTGTTAGAAAGGTCTGATAGCGCCGACGTATCTTTCTTCAGATCGCGTCGTTAAGGCCGCGCTGGAAAATGCGTTGGCCCCACCAGCGTATCCAGCTGAGGCTGTATCCATTCCACCCACTCACATAGCACCGGTCGCGTTTCGCGGGGATCGATGAGTTCGTGGACGGCAAAAGATTCTGCGCGAGGAAATGGCGAGCGCGCTTCGCGCAAACGATCTTCCAATTCTCGACGCTTGGCTTCTGGGTCTGGTGCTGCGGCGATTTCTCGATGAAAGGCGACCGCGACTCCGCCCTCCACCGGCAGCGGGCCGGATTCTACGGAAGGCCAAGCCAATATGTAAGCGCCGGGGGCATAGTGGGCTGCAGTGGCCACGCCAAAGCCTTTGTGCACCTGAATCACTGCCCAGGGCACGGTGGATTGAGCCGCTGCGGCCACTGCCGCCATGCCGTAACGGATGGTGCCTGCGGCCTCTGATTCCGGCCCGATCATAAAACCCGGTTGGTCGATCAGGTTGACGATGGGCAGGTGGAACGTGTCGCACATTTCCACGAAACGGCGGTATTTTTGCGCCGCTTCGGCAGTCATCGCCCCGGCGTAGTGCAAGCAATCGTTAGCCAACACGCCAACAGGCTGACCGTTGAGCGTGGCCAGCGCGCAGATCTGGCTCGGGCCATAGAGGGCGCCGATCTCAAACAAGCTGTCGACATCAAAAATCATGCGCAGCACTGCGCGCATATCAAAGCCGGTGTTGCTGTCTCGCGGCACGGCTGAGAGCAGCGCCTGCTCTTGTCGATCCACCGGATCGTCTACTGGGTAACGTGGGGTGCGCTGATAAATGCTGCTTGGTAGATAACTGAGGTAGCGCCGTATCTGATGCAGTGCATCGTGCTCATCAACGGCCAAGTTATCGACGATACCGCTGCGCAAATGTACCGACGCACCGCCCAACTCTTCCTTCGTCATTTTTACACCCAGGGCACGCTCAACCAGTGCTGGGCCACCAATCAAAACCTGAGCTGTATGCGCGGTCATCACAGAAAAGTGCGAGGCGACGAGTCGTCCCGCGGGGAAGCCCGCCACGGCGCCGAGGGCTGCTGAGGCAACGGGCACGACGCCCATGGCGTCGGCAATGATCTTGAATCGGGGCTCGGTGAATACCGGCTCACCGACAGTGCCGCCTTTTTTGCCACCGCCCTTGACGCTGCCGCCGCCGCCTTCAAGCATGCGCACCAATGGCGTGCGGTACTGCACGGCGAGGTGCTCGGCATAGACACTTTTGCGTAGCCCTGCTGCATTGGGCGAGCCGCCCTTTAGCGTGAAGTCTTCGCCGCCGACGGTGACGCGACGGCCCTCGATGGCACCAAAGCCGACGATGTAGTTCGCGGGCACATATTCAATCAGCTCGTCGTTGTCGTCATACACTGGGCTTGCGGTCGCGCGCCCGTGCTCGCGAAACGAACCCTCATCTAACAGCACATCGATGCGCTCGCGAATGGTCATGCGACCGCGAGCATGCTGCTTGGCAATGCCTGCCTCGCCACCTTGCTGCTGCGCTAGGTAACGGCGGCGCTGCAGTTCTTGGACTTCGGCGTCCCAACTCATAGCGTGCTAGCCCTGCTCAGTGCGGGTGGCGGGTTGAAAGGTTGGCGCGCGCTTCTCAAAGTTCGCCTTGACCGCTTCGATTTGATTCGCGGTACCAATCAGCTGCGCCTGAAGCGCTGCCTCCAGTTCCAGGCCAGTGCGTGCATCGGCGTGCCATGCCTGCTCATAAAGCGCCTTACCGGCGCGGACGGCATCCGGATTCTTGCCAGCAATTTCCTCGGCAAGTGCCATGGCCTCAGCAAAAGGATCATCGGCAACGCGGGTAACCAGCCCCACTTCCTTGGCCTGCTCGCCATTGAGAATGCGGCCGGTAAAGGTCAGTTCCTTAGCAACATCCATGGGCATGATGTCGCGCAGGGTTTGGGTAATGCTCATATCCGGCACTAAGCCCCACTTGATTTCCATGATGGACATTTTGATATCCGGCGCGGCAATTCGGATGTCGGTGCCCAGGGCGATCTGGCAGCCGCCACCGAACACCACCCCATGTAAAGAACCGATAACCGGCATGGGCAGTTGTTTCCACACCATGGCCGGACGCTGGGCGCGATTCTCTGGGCGATTATCCTTGGCCAGCAGCGAATCAGCGTCGGACTTTGGCTTTCGAGGACCGTCGGACATGGAGGCAAAGCTCGCCATATCGAGACCTGCACAAAAACCACGCCCGTTGCCAGATAGCACAACAGCAGAAACGTCATCTGCAGAGGCCAGAGAATGACCGGCTTCGATGATGGCATCGAACATGTCTTGGCTGAGTGCGTTGTACTTTTCTTCGCGGTTCAAGCGCACGTCGGCGATACCATTGTTGATATCAATGGTGACTAAATCTGAACTCATTGGGCTCCCCTAATTATTATTTTGTCTGTTCATGGTCTCGATGAAGGCTAAGTTTCGATGACCGCGACCACCTGATCTTCTTCTACTTGATCCTCAGGCTCTACCAAGATGCTGACCACGGTGCCATCGCTCGGCGCTTCAACCGGAATCTCCATTTTCATGGACTCCAAGATCATGATGACCTCCCCTTCAGCGACACTGTCCCCTGCGTTCTTCAGCACTTTCCACACATTGCCGGTGACTTCGCTTTCAACGTCTTGTTTCGCCATAACCGCCTTACTCTTGGTCGCTATCGGTGCATTGGATTTTCGGCCGGAAAATATAGCACCGCTGCAGCTTTTTTCAGAGTGCAGGAATGCGGGCACCCTGACGCAACAGGCGCTCGACCATGCCCGTATCGATATTACCTTGCAGGAAATCTGGCGCTTTCAGCACGCGCAACAGCAAGGCTGCATTGGTGCGAACGCCTTCAATGGTAAACGCTTGCAGGGCGACCACGGCGCGACCAATCGCCTGCTCCCGGGTATTACCCGTGGCGATGATCTTGGCCAACAGCGCATCATAGTAGGGGCTGACTTCTTGTCCCTGCTGATAACCGGTTTCAACGCGCACGCCGAAAAGCTCCGGCACGCTAAATGTGCGCAGCAAACCAGTGGAGGGCATAAGGCTTT
>SHAE01000006.1 GCA_004213835.1 OM182 bacterium
CCCTGTTCAGCAGCGTCGATGGCCAGTTGGGCGAGGTAGTTGCGCGGTACATAGAGCGGATTTGTGCGATTCATCAGCTGCGCTCGCGGGCTATGGGACTGGTTTTGCTGCTCCGCGGTATGCAGATAGTCGCTCAGCCACTGCTGCGTCTGTTGCCGCAGCGCCTGGCTGATTTGTCTTGGCGCGTAGTAAGCGTCCTGCAAAAATACTGCGTCGGTGGTTGGATCTTTGACGTCGGCCAAGTGGCGAAAGAACAGGGTCATATCGGTTTCGGTCTCGGTGAGCAATTGCAGTAATCGGTTGGTCAGATCAGCATCATAAGTTGGCAGGCCCAGCTTATTAGCCATCATGTTTTGCCACTGGTGTTCATAGGTCGTTGCGTAGTTGCCTAATATTTCTTCTAGCGGCTTGCTCTCTTTTACCAGCGGGTAAAGGGCGTTAGCCAACTGCAGCAAATTCCACTGGGCAATGGCGGGTTGTTGAGCGAAGCGGTAGCGTCTTTGACCGGCGTCGGTCGTATTGGGTGTCCAGTCCGGGTCGAAACCCTCCAGCCAACCGTAGGGACCATAGTCAATGGTCTCGCCAAGAATCGATAAGTTGTCGGTGTTCATTACGCCGTGCACGAAGCCGACGCGCATCCACTGAACCATTAGTGTCGCTGTGCGCTGGCACACGCGCGCAAACCACGCTAAGTAACGCTCGATTGGATCTTGGTGCGCTGTTGCGATGGCAGGAAATTCTCGTTCAATTACGAAGTTGGTAAAGGTCTCCAGAAGTTCTGTCTCTTGGCGGGCAGCCAGCATCTGAAAGTGACCGAAGCGCACAAAGGATGAGCTCACGCGGCAAACCACCGCGCCGGGTTCGAGCGCGGGATGGCCGTCATAAAGCATGTCACGCATGACTTGCTCGCCAGTGCCAATGAGCGATAGCGCTCGCGTCGTTGGCACCCCCAAATGAAACATCGCTTCGGAACAAACGTATTCGCGTAGCGACGAACGCAGCACGGCCAGTCCATCCGCCGTGCGCGAGTAAGGTGTCTCGCCTGCACCCTTAAGCTGTAGCATCAAGTGGCCGGTTGCGGTTTTCACCTCGCCTAAATTGATGGCTCGTCCGTCACCGAGCTGCCCGGCCCAGTTGCCAAACTGATGCCCGCCGTAGCAGGTAGCGTGGGCATCCATGCCGGGCAACAGCTTATTGCCGGCAAAAACCTGCAAAAAATCCTCACTCCCGCGATCGGCCTCGCTCAGCCCAAGGAGCTGGGCAACCTGTGCCGAGCTATGGATAAGGTAGGGAGCGGCTACGGTGGTTGGTTCAACGCGAGAAAAAAGCGCGCCGCGCACCTGTCTGCGCTCGCTGCCGCTTTGTGAGTCGGCGGGCAAATCGCGGGTAAAGGCGTTGTCGAAAACCAGTGATTGCATCGTTTTGTTGGTTCCTTAATAACCCGCACAGGGTAATGCCTCGTTCTTGCTAACTCGACCTATTTACGCCGACGACTTCACCTTTATACCCTCGCCTCGTGGGGGTTCTGAGTGTATGTTTTGAATCATCCAAAGGAGGAAATCATGTCCGAAGCAGTTGCCACACAAGCATTCGATGCTCACGCCACCGCGCTGGAAGATTTTGATGTCAGCAGCGCAAAACTCATGCAGTCCGACCAACACTGGGACTACTTCGCACGACTGCGCGATGAAGCACCCGTGCACTACTGCAAGGACAGTATGTTCGGGCCTTATTGGTCGATCACACGCTTTGCCGACATTATGGAAATCGAAAAGAACTGGCAGGACTTTTCCTCAGACCTTGGCATTACGCTGGGTGATCGGCCCGAAGATTTTTCGACGCCGAACTTTATCGGCATGGATCCGCCGAAGCACGACCAGCAGCGTCAAACGGTGCAAGGCGTGGTTGCCCCCATGAATCTCAAGCAAATGGAGTCCTTGATTCGTCAACGCGCGGTCAACATTTTGGAATCTTTGCCGGTAGGTGAAACGTTTAACTGGGTTGATCTTGTTTCGGTGGAACTGACCACGCAAATGCTCGCCACCATCTTCGACTTTCCATTCGAGGATCGCTACAAGCTCACCTATTGGTCGGATATGGCGACCTCTGGCGAGCTAGGCGGTGGCCCAACGCCTGAGGCTGAACGACGAGCGGCACTGCTGGAGTGCTTGGAGTACTTCACTAAGCTGCGCGAGAAGCGCGGCAACGAGCCCCCTAAGATTGACCTGCTGTCTATGCTGGCCCACGGCAAAGATACGCAAAACATGCCGCCCATGGAGTTCTTAGGCAACTTGGTGCTGCTCATTGTTGGTGGCAACGACACCACACGCAATTCGATTTCTGGTGGTGTGCTGGCGCTCAACCAAAACCCCGGCGAGTACGACAAGCTGCGAGCCGATCATTCACTGATACCCAACATGGTCTCCGAGATTATTCGCTGGCAAACGCCGCTGGCCTTCATGCGTCGCACGGTCACACGCGATCTGGAATTTCGTGGCCAGCAGATGCGCAAGGGTGACAAGCTAGCCATGTGGTATGTCTCGGGTAATCGCGATGAGCGTGTCATCCCTGACCCAGATCGATTTTGGATCGATCGACCGAATGCGCGGCATCATTTGTCTTTTGGTTTTGGGCTGCATCGCTGCATGGGTAATCGTCTTGCAGAAATGCAGCTACGGGTGCTTTGGGAAGAAATCATGCAGCGCTTCTCCTTCGTTGAAGTGGTGGGCGAGCCGGAACGAGTGCAGTCGAGTTTTGTGCGCGGCTACGCGAGTTTGCCGGTGAAACTGCACGCGGTTTAGCTGCAAAAAGAAAAGCGCCCGGATATAAAGACAAGACCCAAGTGCCCCTTTGATTAGGGGTGAGTGTTACCGCATTGGGCAGAGGGGAGAGGGAAGAGAAATGTCGCTATCGCAATTGAGTCGGTCCATCGAAGGGCTGGTAGCAGTCGTCACAGGAGCCGGTAGTGGCATGGGCGCGGCCACGGCCAAACTGTTTGCGGACCAAGGTGCCAAGGTCGCTGCCTTGGATATCAATGCCGCGAGTGTTGCCGCCGTGGTTGATGAAATCACTGCCGCCGGCAAAACGGCTCATGCATGGACCCTTGATCTGTCTGATAGGGATGCCATTGGACAGGTGATCGGCGACATAGCCGCACATTTCGGCGGCATCGACCTACTGATTAATAACGCGGGTATTTCTGTACCGGCGCCAATTGATGGCGACGGCTATGAGGAGGCCTGGGCTACATCCTTATCGGTACTGCTTACCGCGCAACATCGCACCATCAGAGCCGCGCTGGTACACCTGCGCCAGTCGAGCAATCCGCGCATCGTCAACATCGCCTCTACCGAAGGCCTAGGCGCGACTAAGGGCGGTAGTCCCTACACCGCGGCCAAGCACGGCGTCATAGGTTTGACTCGATCTCTGGCTGTCGAACTCGGTGGAGAGGGTATTACCGTTAACTGCATCTGTCCGGGGCCAATCAAAACCGGCATGACGCAAGCGATTCCCGATGAACAAAAACAGATTTACGCGCGTCGTCGAGTCGCGCTCAAACGCTATGCCGAGCCAGAAGAAGTGGCGCATGGCTCCCTTAATTTTTGCTTACCGTCTTCCAGCTTTATGACCGGTACTGCCTTGCCTGTGGATGGTGGACTGACGATTAAGAATGCGTAGCGGGTTGTTGTCCTGCCATCTGAGGTACGCATCGTGAGTCAAAGCACCGACAAAGTTTCCTGGTCGACTACCCTAGCTTTTGGCGCGCCTGCCATTGGTGCGGGCTACATGTATCTGATTCTTGCCTTGTACGTGATGAAGTTCTCCACGGACGTGTTGCTGATTGCCCCGGCGGTGATGGGGGCCATATTCAGCCTATCGCGCATCTGGGATGCCATTTCAGATCCCTTGGCGGGCTACCTCAGTGACCGAACCACCTTTCGCCTCGGTCGTCGCCGCACTTGGATTTTGGCCAGCTGCATTCCCATTTCGATTGGCTTCTACGCGGTGTTCGCACCGCCGTTTTCCATGCAGGGCGCCGACCTAACGCTGTGGATGACGATTGCCATCGTCGGGTTTTACTCCGCAATGACGCTGTTCTTTGTGCCGCATATGGCGCTGGGGGCAGAGCTATCGGTGGACTATCACGAGCGCAGCCGGCTGTTTGGCGTACGCCATATTTTCTACACCCTCGGCTCAATTCTTTCCCTAGGTGCCATGTACCTGCTCATCAACGAAGAGTTCGCCGAGGGCGGCAACGTTCGTCTGATGGCGCGTGAACAGGCTCTTGTCGCCATTGCGATCATGGTGGTGCTGGTGATTTATGCCGTCGTCATGTTGCGCGAGCGACCGGAGTTTCAAAATCGCCAGCAGGGCGGGCCACTGCAAGCCTTTACGGATATCTGGGGCAACCCCCACGCTAAACTGCTTATTATCGTGACGTTTATTGAATATGTGGGCAGCGCAGCAATCGCAGCGTTGACCCTATACATCTCTCAGTATGTGGTTGGTGCGCCGGCCATGGCGCCGCTGATTATTCTTGCCTACATGATTCCTTCTACGGTGTTCGTGCCGCTGTGGATACCGCTGTCGAAACGTTTTGGCAAGATCAGGGTGTGGATGTTCGGCATGATCCTCACTGGGCTATCTTTTGGCGGCATGTTCTCGCTGCCCTTTATCGATAGCGTCGAGCAGCGTCTCTTTTGGATTATCGTGCTGGCTGCCTTTGCGGGATTGGCGGCAGGCTGTGGCGGCACCCTTGGGCCGTCGGTGCAAGGTGATGTGATCGACTACGACGAGTACAAAACCGGTGAACGCAAGGAAGGCTCGTACTTTGCGGCATGGAACTTTGTCCATAAAAGTGCCCTAGGCGTAATGCTGCTGCTCACCGGGTTTGTGCTGGATTTTGCCGGCTTCATGCCCAATGTTGAGCAGACCATGCAGGTGAAAATCGCCATGGTCAGTCTGTATGGACTGTTCCCCTTGGTGTGCTACACCGTCGGCGCGATTTTATTCAGCCGCTTTTCGCTGGATGAAAAAGCCTATGAGGTAATTCGCACCGAGCTAGACGCTCGGCGCGCTAAGGCGGCGGAAGAAGCCGACGCTACCGCCCAGTAAAGTTACCGGGGCGTCGCTCCGCCACCGCTTTCACACCTTCGCGATGATCGGCGGTTTGCTGCAGGCGATGCTGCTCCAGAAATTCGTGATCGGTCTGGGTCTTCACTGCGGCTGACAGGCCGTCACGCATGGTTGCGCGTACCGAGGCCACAGCCAGCGGTGCATTTTCTGCAATTTCTGCGGCCAGCTTTATCGCCTCGGCGCGCAGATTTTCTTTATCCGTGAGCACGTCGGCGAGGCCCATTTCATAGGCTTGCTCGCCGGTAATGCGGCGACCGGTCAAAAACAGCATGTGGGCTTTTTGCTTGCCTATGAGGCGCGCTAACGTGTGGGTAAGGCCGAAGCCAGGATGAAAACCAAGCTTGACGAAGTTAGCGGTGAAGCGTGCCTCTGGGCAGACCACGCGGAAGTCCGGCATGACCGCAAGGCCAAAGCCGCCACCGACGGCGGCGCCCTGTACGGCTGCAACCACAGGAATGTTGGTGTCGAATAAGCGCACCGCGGCGGCGTACAGCGGATTGCCTGCTTCGACTTTGCGATCAGCGCGTTCTTCGTTACCAGAGGCACTGCCGAAGTTATTGCCCGCACAAAAGTGTTTACCCTCGCTGCAGAGCACGACAGCGCGCACATCGTCACTAGCCTCCATTTTGCCAAAGGCATCGGCCAGGTCGCTGATCATTTGGGTATCAAAAAAGTTGTTTGGTCCGCGCTGGATTTCCACCACCGCGACGTAGTTTTCAATGGTGATGCCGAGACCGTCGTAATTCATATCCAGCATGTTGTCCTCTCCCCGTTATCGGTTGGGCAAGGGCACCCAACGCTCGAGAATGAACAATAAGCCGTGCACTGCGCCAAAGGCAACGGCGCCGAAAATCAGGTTGGCAGCGATACCGCGCAGCAGAAAGGGTATGCCCGCCGCGTAGCAGCTTATCCAACCAGCGACGGTGCTTGGGTAGTAGCCCGCTGCCAGCGGAGCGGCATTGCTGATGAGATAGAAAATCACTGCACTGATTACCGCAGCGCCACCAATGCGCAGCACGCGCACCCGCGCCAGTATGGGTATGACGCCAGCCGCGCTTACCAGATGTGCGATGTAGACCAATGCCATGGAGGCGATACCGTAGGTGCCAATGATCACATCCACGGTGGCGACGCTGACCAGTACCGGCAACGGCACAAGGTGCCTCGGCAGATAGGCGGCGGCGAGCATGCCGATCGCCCCCACCGTCGACATGCCGGCGGGGTGGGGTAGCAGGTGCGACGAGGCGCCAACCACACACAGTGCCAAGGCAATTAACCAGGGTTTGGTATCAAAAGAGGGCGCAGTCATTGGCATGGGGGGTTACCTCCAAGTCTTTATATGAGACCAACTATAGTAGCTGCGCCACAGTTTGTACCTGCAAGTCCTGCAACAAGCTTATGAGATTGATAACCAGTTCCCTTGCTAGGGCATCAATGCGTCACATGCGGTGGGTTATAGTGAGGGTTTGGTTCGGGGAGAGTGGGCAAGCAAGATGGCGAGTCGCGACATCTATTCCGTGTTGGCTGTGCCCAATTTCCGTTGGTTATGGGTGGGCAGCCTAGGCTCGTCGTTTGCGATGAACATGCAAATGATCGCCCGCGGATGGTTTGTTTACGATTTGACGTCATCGGCCATGGATCTGGCCTGGGTGACACTGTCCTTCATGTTGCCCTCTGTACTGTTCTCTCTGTACGGCGGTGTACTGGCTGATCGTCTGCCGAAACGCAAGTTGATCGTCTTTGCCCAAAGTCTTAATGCCATTGCCACGCTGGTCATGGCGTGGATCATCTTTTCAGGCACGGTGGTGTTCTGGGATTTCATTTGGTTCGGCTTTTTCAATGGCAGCATCTTGGCGTTGTCCATGCCCGCGCGGCAGGCTTTCGTGCCAGAACTCATACCCCAACCCCTAATTTTCACAGCCATGGCGCTAAATACCACCGGCTGGAATTTGTCGCGCATTGTTGGCCCAGCTCTGGCGGGGTTGTTGATTGCTTGGCTGGCCGACGGCGACAAACAATCGGCCTTCGGCGTGGGTGTGGTCTATCTGGTGATTGCTGGGCTTTATTTAAGCTCCGCCCTGACCACGCTACTGGTCAATGTGCCCGGCGATTCCTCGCAGAGTCGTCGCGACGGCACCTATAACGAAATGCGTGAGGGCCTAGCCTACGTGTTTGCGCAACCGCGCATTTTTGCACTGCTGCTGCTGTCTATTATTCCGTTTTTGTTTGGCATGCCGCTGAACACGCTGCTGCCTGCGTTTAACCAAGATGTCCTTGGCGGACATGCTGACAGCCTAGGTATTTTGGTTTCCGCCATGGGCGGCGGTGCCATCATCGGATCGATGATGATGGCCGCCATGGGTGACATGCGGCGTAAGGGTCGGTGGCTGGTCATCAGTAGCCTCGCTTGGGCGGGGGCCACAGCGGCCTTCGGCATCACCGGCGATGTCGCCTTGGCCATGCTCGCAATCGCGTTGATCGGTTTGGTGAGCGCCTGGAATATGTCACTCAATCGTGGACTGCTGCAGCATACGGTAGACGCTCACATGCGCGGGCGTATCATGAGCATCGACATGATGTTTCATGGCCTGATGCCGTTGGGTGTATTTCCCATCAGTTGGGTGGCCGAACACTACGGTGTGGGCACAGCGCTATTGGTCAGCGGTATCGCTTTTGCCGGCATGATCGTGCTGTCGATGGTGTTGTCGCCAGCGGTAAGAGCCATGACGAGGGATGCACGCGCACAGTAGCGCTTGGCGAAAAAATAACAGTAGGTAACGACCATGCAGTGGGATCTGATCATTCGTAACGCCAAGGTATTCGACGGCCATGGCAGTCCGGGCCGGGTTGGCGATGTTGCCATTAAGGCAGGCAAAATCGCCGCGCTCGGTGGTCGGCTGCCGACGGCGGAAAGTGCCGCCGTACACGATGCCGATGGCCAGTGGCTGACGCCGGGTTTGCTGGATATTCATACTCACGAAGATTTAGAGGCAGAACTCGACCCGGGGCTGCCAGAAGTAGTACGCCACGGCACGACCAGTGTAGTGGTGGGTAATTGCAGCATTGGCCTGGCCTTTGGTAACCAGCGTCAATCCAGCATGGACTCTGCTCAAGATCCGATAGTCGACTGCTTTGCCCGGGTTGAGAACATTCCTAAAACCGTGCTGTCGAAGGCCGCAGATAAGGCGACTTGGTCAAAACCCGCAGACTACCTCAGCCACTTAGACGAGCTGCCGCTGTCGGCGAACATGGCGCCGTTCTTACCGCACTCCATGCTGCGCATTGAAGTGATGGGCCTGCAAGACAGCGTGTCACGCCAGCCCACCAAGGCAGAACTTGATCGCATGGCGGGCATTCTCGATGAGGCCATGCAAGAGGGCTATATCGGCTTATCCACAGATGGCCTGCCGCTGCATTTTCTGGCGAACGAGCCCAATTTGAGTAAACGCATTCCTACTCAATACGCTGAATTTGACGAGTACAAAAAGCTCACCGATGTGGTGCGCAAACACGACCGTGTGTGGCAAATGACGCCCGCCACCGACGATGGCGCACTCACCGCGCGCCTGTTCATGCTCAGCAGCGGGCGTCTTTACGACAAGCCGTTGAAAATCACCGCGCTGGCAGCCATCGACAGTGTGAATAATCGCAGCAATCTCGCTCGTGGCCTGCTTTTTACCAACTTGCTCAACAGCCGGGCTCTGCAGGGGAACTTTCGCCTGCAGTGTTTGAGCGCGCCGTTTCGGGTGTATTCCGAAGGTGCGGTCAGTCCGCTAGCGGAAGCCGACCCGTTGATGCGTCGGTTGATCGAGACCGAGCTGGAGGATGTGGAACGGCGACAAGAAATACTGGCCGACCCAGAATTCATTGAGGCGTTTCGCACCATGTGGTCACGCGGTAAGAGTGGTTTCAATATAGGGCACTTGCGGCGCAAGCTACGGCTAGAAAAAGAGTTTCTGACCCGCGATTTGAACGACATGCAGATTTATCGCTCCAGTGTGGATGCTTGGCCCGGCCAGACCATGGCATGGATCTATCACCGCTATCAGGCATGGTGTCTAAACAGCGAGTTTATCGACGATGCAAACGAGGCCGAGGCATTTACCGCCCTAGGTAAAGACATTCGCGATGACGGTGAATTCTTCCTTGGGCTGCTGCGGCATTTTGATACCGATTTGCACTGGTGCTATGTGGCCGCGAATAAAGATCCAGCAGTGATCAAACGGTTGCTACTGCACCCAAAACTACTCCCAGGCTTTAACGACAGCGGTGCACACGTTACCAACATGGCGTTTTTCGACGGCAACCTGCGCGCGCTTAAAATTGGGTTAGAAGAGTCTGAAGCCTGCTTCACCCAAATGCTGTCGCGACTCACCAGCGAGCCCGCTGAATTCTTTGGTTTATCGGATGTTGGTAGCCTGAGAGTTGGCAGCCGAGCGGACATGCTTTTGTTGAACCCAGAGCAACTCGCGAGCTACGACGGTGAAGCCAGCGTGCAGTATCAATACCGCGACGTATTCGATTGCCATCAGCTGGTAAATCGATCCGACGGCGTGGTGGGTGGTGTCTTTGTTAGTGGTCAGCAGGTTTGGGATGGCGCCGACTTCTGCGGCGATCACGGTAAGCGCGCCCTGGGCGGGGCGTTGCGAGTGGGCAGCTAATAGCCCGCAATCAAACAAGCGGTTGTATCGTTCGAAATCTTGGATTGCTCTCGCTTGGTGAACCTCGCCTGCGCTTGACTCTCACATTCGACAAAATTTGATAGACAACGCAGTTTGCTCTGAATAAAGTAACGCCTATGGTCTTTGATGTTAAAAAAAACAGCTATTTGATACTCAATCGGCTTTGACGCTCGTATTTAGCGGTTGGCTAACATCATAAGACGCCAGTTGGGCAATGGGCACCTACTTCAGTCTTAAAGAGCGATCATGAAATACGATCTGAGCAACGCAATTCAATACCACTACGGGATGTTTCCGCCCCAAACCCTCGATTACGAGCAATTTATGCCAGAGCTACTGCTGGCCACAGATGCCATCGCCCGCTACGACCAGATGCTTAAGGGCATGCACAACAGTGAAATATTGCTAGCCCCACTGCGCAGCCAAGAGGCAGTAATCTCCTCCCGCATGGAAGGCACCATCAGCACGCTTGATGAAATACTCAGGTATGAAGCCGACTACCACGAAGGGCAAGAAGCCACCGCTTCGGTGAGATCTGAAGTAGTCGAGACCATGCTTTACCAGCGTGCGCTCAAAAACGCACAGCGGGCAATGGAAAGCGGCCAGCCGCTATCGCTCTCCTTGGTAAAGACACTGCACGAACAGTTGCTCTGGTTCGGTCGTGGAGCGCGTAAATCGCCGGGCAAGCTGAAAGTTGAGCAGAATTACCTCGCAGACAAGAACCAAAGAACGATCAAATTCGTGCCGATTGCCCCGGAACATCTGCAAAGCGGTCTCGACGCGCTGTTTCAACACATAGACGATGACAGTCGTCCGATTTTGCTGCGAGCGGCGTTGGCGCACGTTGAATTTGAAGCCCTGCATCCGTTTGAGGATGGCAACGGACGCATCGGTCGAATGCTCATAACGTTAATGCTTTGGGCATCTGGCTGTATCTGCGCACCGCATTTTTATATCAGTAGCTATTTGGAAGATCACAAACACGAGTACATCGACATCATGCGGCGTGTTTCACAGTCAGGGGATTGGGAGGGCTGGTGCCAGTTCTTTTTAACGGCAGTACACCAGCAGGCAGTACAGAACTTGGCGATGGCAGAAGATATACGAACGCTTTACGAAGACATGAAGCTGGAGTTTGCAGATCTCTTGGCGTCCAAGTGGAGTGTTACCGCGCTGGATTTCATTTTCGCCAACCCAGTGTTTCGCAACAACACGTTTACTGGACGGGCCGGGATACCAACGGCGACTGCCGCAAGATTCACCCGTTTGCTGCTAGAAAAAGGACTGCTTTCAACACTCGAGTCGGCATCAGGGCGTAAGCCAGCTATGTATTCGTTTGAACCGTTGCTACAGATTGTGCGCGTTTAAACGCGGTAGCCGTGCAGTAACAAGGCGTTTTGCAGCGGCTTGAACAAGCAGGAGAGGACGGTCGGTTCGAGGTGAGGGAATACAGATACCCGGACATACCGGGTATCTGTAGCGAGCAGCTTCAGTCTTTTGGCTGTCCCAAGATGCGTTCAGCAATAATGTTGCGCTGAATGTTTGGGGTGCCGCCGCCGATTACCACATTGGGCCAGTTCAATGCGCCCTTCGACCAAGTACCACCGTCAACGGCTTCTTCGCCGCCCTTAAGCTGCAGTCCAGCCTGGCCGGATAGCTCAATGGCAAAGTCATCCATCTCAATTTCCAAACTGGCGCGGTGCAGTTTATTCACTGAGGTCTCCGACGTTAACGGCTCGCCCTTAATTTGCTTGGTGAGATAGCGCAGACCGTTGTACTTCATGGCCGCGATCTTGACTTCAAATTTGGCCACGGTGCGACGCACATTCGGGTCGTCGGCTGCGGGCTTACCCTGACGCTTGGAGTTTTTCACCAAGGTTTTCAGGTCATCGAGCTTGGCCTGCAGTTGGGTAACTTCGCCAATGCTGGAGCGCTCATTGGCCAGTGCCGAAACCGTCACCTTCCAGCCTTCGCCTTCAGCGCCGAGCCGGTTTTCAACCGGTACCTGCACGTCGGTGAAGAAAATCTCAGCAAAGTGTTTGTCGCCTGCCATGTTTTGAATGGGGCGTACTTCCACACCCGGTGCGTCCATGGGTACGAGGAAGCATGTGATGCCATCGTGCTTGGAAGTGACATTAAAGTCGGTGCGGGTGAGCAAAATAATCCACTGGGACCACGGCGCGCCGGTGGTCCAGATCTTCTGGCCATTCACTACATAGTGATCGCCCTTAAGCTCGGCCTTGCACTGAATCGCCGCGAGGTCGGAGCCGTGATTGGGCTCTGAGTAACCGGTGCACCAGGTGACCTTGCTGTCCAAAATGTCTGGGATGAACTTCTGTTTTTGCTCCTCGGTGCCGTATTCCATGATGCCCGGGCCAACCCAAGCCAGACCCATCATAGAGGTGCCTAGCGGCGGTGCCTTGGCCAGCGACATCTCTTCTTTGAGAATGGCTTGCTCCATGAGCCCGCCATCGCTGCCGCCAAATTCCTTCGGCCACGCAAAGCCTACCCAGCCCTTGGCGCGTACTTTCTCCAGCCACGTGGCAAGAAAGTTCTTGTCGCGCTGCTCCTTCGGCGGCAGGTGCTCGGCGATAAAACCGCGCACTTCTTCGCGAAACGACTGCTCTTGTGGTGTGTAGTCAAAGTCCATTACAGACCTCCTAAAGTTGCAATTCTGTCCATGTGGTAGTCCGAGTCGCCGTACATTGGGCGCGCCCATTTTGAGCGCTTGAGGTACAGCTGGGCATCGTAGTCGGCGGTAAAGCCAATGGCGCCGTGCAGGCCCACACCGTCTATGCCAATTTGGGCAAAGGCATCAGAAGCGTAGCCCTTAGCCATGGAAACGGCCTTGGCAAGCTCTTGTGGGCTGTCATCGACCGCCCACGCGGCGAAATAGCACAGCGAGCGATAGCTCTCGAGGTCCACAAACATGTCGGCTAGGCGATGCTTAACGCCCTGATACTGGCCAATAGGTTTGCCAAACTGGATGCGATCCTTGGCGTAGCCGCTGGTCATTTCCAAGATGGCGGCCCCAGCGCCAACCATTTCCGCAGTGGTCGCCACGCCACCGCAGTCGGTTAAGAACGCGAGCTGTTCAGGGCTGATGGCGAGCAAGTCGGCGGTGGTGATTTGTACGCCGTCGATGTCGACGCGGGCCATGGGCTTGGTGCTGTCGATGGTCGGTTGCGCTGTCACTTTGACCTGATCACTGCCCACCGCCGCCAACGCAAGCCCGTTAGGGCCTTGCACAGCCAGCAGCATGTAGTCGGCTGCCAGTGCGTCATTCACAAAGGGTTTCTTGCCATGCAGGGTCACGGTATCGCCATCGACGGTGGCCTTGGCGGTAACGGCCTCGGCGGCAATCCAGTTAGCCTCGTCATACAGACCGATGGTTACCACGGCCTCGCCAGATGCCATGGCAGGCAGCCAACGGGATTTTTGATCCTGCGATGCACAGTGCAATATGGCGGTACTGGCCAAGGCGTGTGAGGCGATGGGCAGCGGGCACAGACCCTCCGCAGCGGCCTCTAGCACGACGATTAGATCGATCCACTTCAGGCCAAGCCCACCATAGTTTTCGGGAATGGTCAGGCCCAGCCAGCCAAGCTCGGCAGCTTGCTGCCACAGCGCCTGATCAAAGGGTGTCTCGTTGGCGGTTATCTCGCGCACCCGTGTCATCGGGCAGGCCTCTTTCATAAAGCGCTGCACCTGCTCCTTCAGCAGATTCTGCTCTTCAGTAAATCCAAAGTTCATATGCTCTCCCTCGCACGCTTTGCTTATCGCCAACGGACGTTGCTCTCTGTCACGTCTGTAGGATGCCGATTAAAGAAAGGCCGCAACCAAACGCGGACTGATACTACCACCGGCTTTCGCGCTGGGTCATCATCGGCCCAGTTGTCTAATGAATCGAGCAAGGGGGAGAGAGGTAATGGATCAACTATTGGACTTCACTGGCAAGGTGGCCTTGGTCACCGGCGGTAGTCGTGGACTGGGTCGTGAGATGGCTCTTGCGCTGGCAGCGCGTGGCGCAGATGTGATCATCACCAGCCGTAAGGCTGATGCCTGTGAGGCAGTGGCCGAGGAAATAGAGGCGCTTGGTCGCAGTGCCATGGCCTATGGCTGTCATGTCGGTCATTGGGGTGAGATCGATGCCATGGTTGAGGCCGCCTATGAGCGCTTCGGTAAGATCGATATCTTGATCAATAACGCAGGCATGTCGCCGCTCTACGAATCGCTGTCGGCTATTTCTGAGGAGCTTTTCGACAAGGTGATTGGTGTGAATTTAAAAGGCCCGTTTCGTTTGATGGCTACCGTAGGTGAACGTATGGCGGCAGGCGATGGCGGCAGTATCGTCAACATCAGCAGTATTGCCTCGCTGCAGCCGTCGCCCAATTCCGAGCCCTATGGCGCCGCGAAGTCTGGTTTGAACGCGCTCACACGTTCCTTCGCCTTTGCCTTTGGCCCAAACGTGCGGGTGAACGGCATTGCAGCGGGCCCGTTTCTTACCGACATTTCTAAGGCGTGGGATATGGCGGCTTTTGAAAAACAAGCCAAGTCGCGTCATGCCCTGAAGCGTGGCGGTCAGCCTGATGAAATCGTCGGCGCGGCCCTGTATCTGGCAGGTCCCGGTGGCAGCTTTACCACGGGCACGGTCATTCGGGTGGACGGCGGTACGCCTTAGGCGAGCTGGAGTTGCAGAAACGCCGCTACGGCATCGATGACATCGATGTCGAAGTCTTTGTCGTAGAGCCGCTGCAGAGTGCCAAGCCCGCCAGGATTGGCAATATTGACCTCCATCAACGTGTCGCCAACCAGATCAATGGCAGCGAAGCCGATGTGTTGACCCAGCATGTCGGCGGCGAGGTTTGTCACGAGGCGCAGCTGCGTGGCGCTGAGTTCGGTTTTTGCCGTTAGCGCTTCTTTCGCTAAGTTCGCGTGTAGGGCATTGGTGGGTACCCGCAGATAGCTGCCAATGATTTGTCCGCCAACAATGAGCGTTCGGGTTTCTCCTTGAGCGATCTGGGGCAAAAAACGCTGCAGCACAAAGTACTCGCCGGGCTGTTGGCTCATGACCTGCCTCAAGCGATCAGTCTCATTGCTTGCCAAACGAATCACGCCCTCGCCAAAACTACCTGCCATGGGTTTGAGTACCCAGTCGCCGAGGTCTTCGCGCATGGCGGCGATCAGCCGCTCGGGCTGTGCCGCCATATACGTATCGGCAGAATGCTCTATCCAAGCCGCCTTGCCGTGTTTCATCACTAGGGCGCTCGGTGGATTAATCAGTTTGCGCGGGGGCAACTCGTTAAACAGATGCAGCCAGTCGAGAAAGCCTTGGCGCGGACCAAAGCCGATGGGCCAAACCAGATCGAATTGGGCGAGGGCATCGCCATTGCACGCTAGGCCTGCTGGGGTGCGATGCACCGCGCGATGTTCTACCTCACTGACCTGCCAGCCCCCAGCGCGAAATAGGCTGGGTAGCACTTGGGCGTTGTCGTTGCTTGCTTGATGCGCGACGCCAGAAGCATCCGGATTTGGACCGGGTGTGATCAAAAAAAGAATGCTCGGTGTCGGCATGAGGTTTAGCGAGTCGCTATGCAATGAGGTGTTGTCGCGAATCAGGCCATAAATCCGCTATTTGTGACAGCCTCAGGTTTGGTCTTATGATTCGCAGCCGTTAAACACACTGGTCATTCAAGTGAGCAATCAGTCTGACGCGCTGCCCGATTATTCGCTGTCACCAGAGCAAGTACCCTTGGTGGGCAGCTTGGTGCTGGAGGAAACCGAACGCGACACACTTAAGGCGCGCATTGCCGACACGCTGCAAAGCCGAGGCATGGCCTTGGTCGCCCACTATTACGTCGACGGCGACATTCAAGATTTGGCAGAGCAAACTGGCGGCTGTGTTGCTGACTCGCTAGAGATGGCGCGCCTTGGTCGCGATCATGCGGCTGGCGAACTGGTGGTGGCCGGTGTGCGTTTTATGGGTGAGACGGCAAAAATCCTCTCGCCGGAAAAACGCATTTTTATGCCAACCCTTGAAGCCGAGTGTTCCCTCGACCTTGGTTGCCCGCCGGACGCGTTCGCCGAGTTCACCGCCCAGCACCCAGATAGAACCGTCGTGGTCTATGCCAATACCTCAGCGCGAGTCAAAGCCTTGGCCGACTGGGTGGTCACCAGTAGTTGCGCGCTGGACATCGTCAGTAGTTTGAAAGCCAAGGGTGAAAAAATTCTCTGGGCGCCGGACAAACACTTAGGCCACTACATTCAGCAGCAAACCCAAGCCGACATGCTGCTGTGGAGCGGGGCATGTGTAGTGCACGAAGAGTTTAAGTCCAAGGCACTGGATGATCTGCGCAAGGTTTACCCCGACGCCGGCATTTTGGTACACCCGGAATCCCCTAGCTCGGTCATCGCCGGTGCTGACGTGGTGGGTTCCACAAAGGCGATTGTCGACGCTGCTGCGGCCATGCCTAACGACACCTTTATCGTCGCCACCGACCGGGGCATTTTTCATAAGCTGCGTCAGCAAAATCCGGGCAAGACGTTTATAGAGGCGCCAACGGCTGGTGACGGCGCTACGTGCCGCTCCTGCGCGCATTGCCCATGGATGGCGATGAACGAGCTACGAGCCTTGGATCGAGTGCTAAGAGATGAGGCCTATCGCAACCAGTGCGAGATTCACGTGGACCCGCTGTTAGGTGAGCGGGCCAAGCTGCCGCTAGATCGCATGCTCGCCTTTCAGGCGAGCTAGCAAGGCCTAGCCCTGGCTGGAACGGATTTCCGTGCGCAAATCCTGAATGCGTTGGGTCAGCTTGGCATGTAGTTGTCGATTGCCACCTGCGACCAAATTTTTTGCGTACTCCAAATGCTGGATGGCTCGGTGAGAGGCGCCGTTTAAGTAAAAGTATTCTGCGCGCGCCAAGTGCACCTCGGTAACGTTTCCGGCGAGGCCTGATGTTTCCGCCAACTGAAACCAAATCAGCGTGTCATGGGGGCGCTGTTTCGAAAGCTGTTTGTAAATTGCGTTGGCCTCACCAAAGCGCTCTTCGTCGATTAGCGTCTGCGCGAGCAGCATGGCAAGGGGGTAGCTGTCTGGGTAATAGGCGAGCGAGCGGTTTAGTACTGCTTTTGCTCGCTCGAGACGGCCTGCTTCAATCAGCACTTCGGCGAAGGCGGCAGTGTACAAAACGCTCTCGGCATCGTATCGATACAGTCTCTCGGCACGCTCCACGGCTTCTGCGTGATCGCCATTGCGGCTCAAGGCCAATGCCAAGCCATAGTTGCTGGCCATGTTGTTGGGTTTATCGGTAGCAGCTTTGCGGAACTTCGTGACATCGAAGGCCGGGTTGGTGGTGAATTTCTGTTCCGCACGAATCCGCGCGATTTGAAAGTCCAGCTCTTGCTCAGGGTCGATGGGCGGCACATCGGTGATATCCCGAGCCTGGTTCTTAGCATCGCTGATACGGCTCTCAGAGAGGGGGTGGGTCAGTAAAAATTCCGGTGGTCGTCGCGTAAAGCGATAGGCCTGCTGCATGCGCTCGAACATACGGGCTTGGCCTGTGGGATCAATATTGGCCCGCACCAAGGTGCTAAGCCCAACCCGGTCGGCTTCTTGCTCGCGTTCTCGGCTAAAGCGCAGCTGGTTCGACTGACTGATGGCCTGAGCGGTAGATAACGCGGCAATACCAGCGTCAGCGCCACCTGCTGCGCCTACCAGTATTGCCGCCACCATGCCGATCATGCTGGGTATGGAGCTCGCCTGCTGCGCCTGTATGCCACGGGCGAAGTGCCGCTGGCTCAAGTGCGCCATCTCGTGGGCAATGACTGAGGAGTATTCGGCGGAATCTTGGGCGTAAATCAGCAGGCCAAGGTTGATGCCAATAATGCCGCCCGGTGCAGCAAAGGCGTTGATTTGTGGGTTGTCGACGACGGCAATGGCCTGCATCGGTTGCTGCATCTCTGAGTATTGGGCGAGGTAGGCAATATGCTGTTCAACGTAGTACTGAATCACCACATCGTCGGCCATGGGCAGCGCGGCATTCAACTGCTTGAGAAACATCGAGCCAATGCGCGCCTCCATTTGCGGCGACACGATGCTTGAAGACCCATCGCCCAAACTGGGCAAATCATGGGGGTTCGATGCCGCAACCGAGCCGGTTAAGCCGCACAGCAATAGCACTGTGCCACTTGCGACGCCCAAGCATCGCTGAATGATGCTTTTGCCGCCGCGGCTAAGACATTGGGGTGGTAACGCAAACATCACCAGATACTACTCCAACACGGTACGATTTGAATGACCCCGAGCGATAACATTTGCCCGCGACCGCTAACGACAACACGCAAAGACCTAGTTATGTCGGGTTTCTCACGCTCAAACGCGAGCAATTGTGCGGAGCCAGCGTTGGCCCTGTGTTACATTGGAAGCATGAGTTTGAATGATCAATCAGTCGACATATCACTCGATTTGCAGGGGTTGATGTGCCCGATGCCGCTGTTGAAAGCCAAGAAAGCGCTGAACGGTATGAGTGCTGCGCAAGTGCTCCACGTGCTTGCCACCGACCCTGGCTCTAAGCGTGATTTCGAGGTCTTTGCGCAGCAAAGCGGCAACACGCTGCTTGATTGCGCAGAAGACGATGGTGTTTTTTCTTACCTGATTCGGAAAAAAGCATGAACTTTGTCGACGTGCTTGGCGGCTGGGTCAATCGTTACTTCTCACGCCCTGACGCTATTTTCCTGATCTCAGCACTGCTCGTCATATCGCTGGTGCTTTATACCTTGGCCGGCGCCTTGGCGCCGGTACTCACGGGCCTCGTCCTGGCGTTTTTGCTGCAGGGTCTGGTCGGGCGTCTCGAAAAGCTCGGCTCCCCTCATTTGTTGGCAATTGCGGTGGCCATGATCGTGTTGATCGGCACAGTCGCCACCGCAGTGTTGTTAGTGGTGCCGCTGCTTTGGCAGCAGGCCGCAGATCTGTTGGCGTTGGCGCCAACTCTGGTCGGCATGTTGCGCGACGGTTTGTCCAGTCTTGCGGAAGCGTTTCCCGAGTTTATTACCGAAGAGCAAATTCTTGGCGTGGTCAACGAAAGCTCCAAGGAGCTTGGCAACCTAAGCGGCGTATTGCTCGAAAGCGCATTTTCTCAAGTGTTTTCGTTGTTCGGCCTGTTGATTTATCTGGTCTTGGTGCCGATCTCGGTATTTTTCTTGCTCAAGGATAAAGAACTGTTGATGGCGCACCTTGCTTCTCTGCTGCCCAAGGATCGGCCGCTACTGGACGCGGTGGGTTCTCAGATGAACGCCCAATTGGGGAACTACGTGCGCGGCAAGGCTATCGAGATCTTGCTGGTGGGAACGGTTAGCTTCATCACGTTCCTTTTTTTTGGTCTTAACTACGCAGCCCTGCTTGGTGTGCTGGTTGGGATCTCGGTGCTCATCCCGTTTATCGGCGCGGCGATCGTTACGCTGCCGGTTTTTATGATCGCCGTGCTGCAATTTGGCTGGTCCTTGGATCTCGCCTGGGTCATGTTGGCCTACGCGGTTATCCAGTTTTTAGACGGTAACGTGTTGGTGCCTCTGCTGTTTTCCGAGGCAGTAGACCTACACCCAATCACCATCATTATTGCAATCTTGGCCTTCGGGGGACTGTGGGGCCTTTGGGGCGTCTTTTTTGCCATTCCCTTGGCAACCTTCATAAAGGCGATTTATGTGGCGTGGCCTCGTGCGCCAATGGATGCCGAGGTTTCCAACACCGCCTAGAAAGCTGCTGCGTCATGCTTCGCCCTAACCAAAACCGACAACGATGTTTCATTTGGAGTCAGTAATGAAAATAACGTTTGGCCGCTTAGGCATGCTTTTTTTTCTCTTCTTGCTTACGTCCTGCGCGAGCACTTTGCCCTTGGCTTTGTCCGGGCAAACGGTGCAATCGCCGTCTGGCGAGGATGCCGCCCCAGCGGCGGCCGGGGCATCGGCTTCTGCCAAGGAAGATGCAGAAGACGACGGTCTACCCACCATCGCATCGGTGGTAGAGGGCGCCGCACGTTTTGCGGGATTCTTCGATCTGTATCAAAGCTCGGATGATGGCGCAGTGTATTTGCGCATTCCCACAGACAATCTAGATCAGGAGTTGATCTACACCGCGACGGTAACCGATGGAGTGGTAGAAACTGGGCTATTCCGCGGGCAATACCGCGACAACAAGCTGATTAAGCTGCAGCGTCATTTCAATCGCATCGACATCGTGCAGCCCAATACACGCTTTTACTTTGACCCCCAAAGCCCGCTTAGCCGCGCTGCCGATGCAAACGCGCCGGATGCGGTGCTGGCGGTGATGGAGATCTTGGCCGAAGAGCCCGCACAGGACGATCAGTCCCCTGCGGTGCTGGTGAAATTTAGCCCGGTATTGCTCAGCGAAAACTTGGTGCAAATTAAGCCCGCCAAAAGACCGGGCGCTGCACCCGGTGACGATCTGACCTTGGGCAAGTTCAGTGCCGAGCGATCCAAAATTTCGACAATGGCGAGCTACCCTGACAACACACTGGTTTACACCGACTATGTTTATGAACTAGCGGCCCCCCTCGCATTCGGAGGCGATGATGTCACCGACGCCAGAGCCATCATGGCCAGCGTACAGCACAGTTTCATTAAAGTGCCTGACGACGGCTATCAGTCGCGGCTTGACGACTATCGCGTGGGCTATTTCACCGACCGTGTGACGGATTTGACGAGCCGTGATCCAGCACCCTATCGCGATGTCATCAATCGCTGGAACTTGGTGAAAAAGAATCCCGATCAAGCCATCTCGGAGCCGGTGGAACCCATTACCTGGTGGCTGGAAAACACGACGCCCTTGGAGTTTCGGGAAATGATTACCGAGGCCGCACTGAGTTGGAATACAGCCTTTGAAGCGGCAGGTTTTCGCAATGCCGTGGTCGTCAAGCAGCAACCCGATGATGCGGATTGGGACGCTGGCGATATTCGCTACAACGTGTTGCGCTGGACCTCATCGGCGACTCCGCCGTTTGGTGGCTATGGGCCAAGCTTTACGAATCCGCGAACCGGTCAAATCATTGGCGCGGACATCATGCTCGAGTTCGCCTTTTTGACCAATCGGCTGCGCATTCAAGACTTACTCCAGCCCGATGATGCCATGCCGTCCGGTACGCCCGAGCATCACTGCGCCTTAGCCGCGCAAATGCAGGCTGACGTGATTTTTGCCCAGCATGCCTTGGTCAGTGCGGGTGCCGATGCGGCGCTCTCGGAGCGTCTGATTGAGGACAGTTTATACATGCTGATCCTGCATGAAATCGGCCATACCCTTGGACTGACGCACAACATGCGTGCAAGCCAACTGCAGCCCGACGTCTTCGATGCTGATGCGGTGGCAGCGCTCGGCCTCTCAGGTTCGGTAATGGACTACGAAGCGGTGAACGTGGCACCAGATGGCAAGACACAAACGTGGTTCTACCAAAAGCGGCCGGGCCCCTACGACGCTTGGGCGTTGCAGTATGGCTATGGTGAGTATTCCGATGCACAGTTGCAGCAGGTTCTTGCGCGCTCTACTGAAGCGGAACTCGTCTACGGTAACGACGCCGACGACATGCGCAGCTCTCGAAACGGCATTGATCCGCATATCAATATTTATGATTTAAGCAGCGACGCGATTGGCTATGCCGAAATGCGCTTGGCCCATCTGCGCACCGTGCAAGATCGTCTGCCAGAGCAGTACGAGGGCAAAACCTACCAAGGTCTTGTGAATGCCTTTGCCTCACTGATGAGTCAGTACCGGCGTTCAGGTGGCGTGGTCTCCAGATATGTTGGCGGTGTGCACATCAATCGCCAGCCGCCGAACTCAGTCGAAACGTTGCCGTATACACCGGTGGCTGCCACCGAACAGCGCCGTGCCATGCAGGTGCTGAACACCTACCTGTTCGCCCCGGACGTGTTGGCCGGTGCACAGCCACTGTTTGTCCGACTGCAGCCGCAACGACGTGGATTCGATTTTTACGGCGAGCCCGAAGACCCAAAAATTCATGAATCTCTGCTGCGCAGTCAAAAAAGTGTGCTCAGGCACTTGTTGCACTCGAACACGCTGCAGCGCCTGACCGACACGCAAACCTACGGTGGTGAGTATTCGGTCATCGAAATGTTGAATACGTTGACCGAGGGTATTTTTGCCGCAGACCTTGAAGGTGACGTAAACAGTTATCGCCAGAATTTGCAGGTGGAATACGTGGACATGCTGGTTGCCGCCATGAACCGCGAGGCCAATGGCCACAATATTCGGTCCGCATTGTTTGCGCAGTTGCTGGATCTAGCGGAGGCTTTGCAGTCGAAGATTCAGGGTTCGGATTTTGCTGGCTTAAGCGCTGCAAGCCAGGCTCACAGTCAGTATCTCGACTTTATCCTGCGTAAAGCGCTAACGGTCGACGAATAGAGCCGCCTTGGGTGGCTCTAACACCAATTGTTTAGCGTCCAGCCAGACAAACGTTGCCAGAGTAGAAGCCCCTGCGTACCATTTCGGCTTTACCATCTGAGCGAGCCAACGATATGTTGACAGGGAGCATTGTCGCTCTGGTCACCCCCATGCATGAAAATGGCGAGGTGGCTTGGGACGCGCTTGATGAACTGATCGAGTGGCACATCGCGAGCGGCACCCACGGCATTGTGCCCATGGGTACCACAGGTGAATCTGCAACGCTTGATACGCAGGAGCATCTGCAGGTAATCAAGCGCACCATAGATCGCGTGGCCGGACGCATCCCAGTGATCGCCGGCACGGGCAGTAATTCAACCGCCGAAGCCATTCACCAAACACGCGAAGCCGAGGCCGCCGGCGCGGATGCCTGTTTGTTGGTCACGCCTTATTACAACCGTCCGACCCAGGAAGGTTTGTTCCGTCACTTCGAAGCCATCGCTGCTGCTACGTCTACCCCGATCGTGTTGTACAACGTGCCGCCACGTACTGGGTGCGATTTGGCGGCGGTAACGGTTGGACGCTTGGCGGGCATTGAAGGTGTGGTAGGCATCAAGGATGCCTGCGGCGACGCCAGCCGGGTGACACAGATTCTCGCGGCAGTAAAAGATCAGGGCGTGGACAATTTTTTCGTGCTGTCTGGTGAAGATGCGCAAACCATGCAAATGATGGAACTGGGCGCGGTGGGCACCATTAGCGTAACCGCCAACGTGCTACCGGCCAAAATGTCCGCATTTTGCAGTGCCTACTTAAATGGCGATGTGGCCCAAGCGGTATCCTTAGACCAGCAGCTGCAACCGGTGCATGACATTTTGTTTGTGGAATCGAGCCCAACACCGGCAAAGTGGGCGCTATCGGATATGGGACGCATTCCGGGTGGCATTCGGCTGCCCCTAATACCCTTGAGCGCGGAACACCACGAAGCAGTCCGCCAACGCATTCAGGCAGCAGGAAACAGTTAATGAAAATAGCCCCAACTCTGGTGATGGTGACCGCTGCATCGATTTTGACAGGCTGCGGCATGTTGCCCTCAATACCCTTTATCGGCGACGACGATAAACCCGAAAAAACGACCTATATCGACCTGCGACCTCAGGCGCCGCTGGAGGTTCCTGCAGATCTGCGCCAAGTTGAGCCCAGCCAAGTGTCAGCGATTCCTGACATTGGCGTGCAGCGCAACGCTTCTTATTATCCGGACCGACCGCCGCTGCCCGATGCCAAGTACGCTTCAGACAATCGCGACGAGGTACGGGTGCAGCGCCTTGGCAGCCGCAGTTGGCTGGTCATTCCTGAGTCACCGACCACGGCATGGCCGAAGATGAAACAGTTCTTCGCAGATAACGGCATTGTGCTGGTGGATGACCGTCCGCAAGTAGGTCGCCTGAACACCGTTTGGCTCGAAGATGCTGGTAGTCCCGCCCGTGACGTTGTGCGTACCCTCGTGCAGCGCGCGCGTAGCGATGCGGGTCTGGAAATCGGCAAGGATCGATTTCTACTGCGCGTAGAACAAGGCATGCAGCCTCAATCGACCGAGGTGCATTTGCGTCACGACAACGACGATTTGAATGGTGTGGTGGAACCCGACATTCTGCGCGTGCAGGACGTGAACTCCGACTTGGTTGCGGCGGAAAAAGCGCTGCTGGAGCAGATCGGCGGCTACGTGGCGGCACGTGTGGCGGAAAGCACGGTATCCAAGGTGGCGCTGCAGATTGGCAGCCAGCCGAAAAGTGATATGCGGCGCAATGCCGACGGTATTCCCGAGCTGAGCTTCTTCCTCGATCGGGGCCGAGCACTCGCTTCACTGACACAGTCGCTGCGTAATGCAGGGGTACTGATCAACAGCGAAGACAGCGATGCTGGGCGTTTCGATATCAGTATTCCCAACGAAGTGTTAACCGGCAAAAAGGGTAGTGGCATTCTCTGCCGCGTGACTTTTTCCTGTGGCTCGCAGAACGAGACCAACGTCACATTGTTAATGAGCGAAGCCATTGCCACGGATAAGGGCGACGCCTACAAGATCTTCGTGCTGCAAGACGGGCAGCTGATGGCAGATGCCGACAAGGCCCAAGAGATCTTGGTGATGATTCGCGAGTTCGCTACTTGATTCGACAGCTAAACTCATGAGCATAGCCTCCTTAGGCAGCGGTAGCCGAGGTAATGGCACCCTTGTGGCCATTGGTGACGCCGTGTTTTTGGTGGACTGCGGCTTCAACCTTAAACAAACCGAGCAACGCTTAGCGCGGCTGCAGCTAAGTCCCGGCGACCTTACGGCGATACTGGTCAGCCATGAGCACAGCGACCATATTGCCGGGGTAGCGGCGCTGGCCCATCGCTACCAAATTCCCGTCTACGCGTCCTTCGGCACCCTGAAAAATGGCCCTCAAGACTTTACCTGTCAGGCTTTCGACGGCGATGTGCCCTTTGAGCTAGCTGGCGTCACCGTCAACCCGGTTGTGGTACCTCACGACGCCCGAGAACCGACGCAATTCGTCTTTGAGCAGGACGGTAAACGTGTTGGCGTGTTGTCCGATCTCGGCTGTATAACGAAGCATGTGGTTGATCAATTTGCCAACTGCGACTACCTGTTGCTGGAGGCTAACCATGATCGCGACATGCTGCTGCGCGGTAGCTACCCACCGGCTTTGAAGCGCCGTGTGGGCGGTGATTTAGGCCACCTGTCCAACACCCAAGCGTTTGAGCTGTTGCATCGAATTGCCCATCCGAACCTGCATGTGGTTATCGGTCATATCAGTGAACAGAACAACGACGTTGGCGTCGTAAATGCGCTTTTTGCTGAACTGGAGCCGAAGCTTGCCAGCCTGCATGTTGCTACCCAGCGCGAGGGTCAGGGGTGGATTGGCGAGCCGCCCATTACCCGTCAAATATCCTTCGATAAGGTGATGTAACATAGCGGTCGCCTGCCGCCATCTGGGGCAGAACAAAGCAACCGCGATCTAGGAATACACCCCATGCCGTCCATCAATGTCTCCATGGAGAACTTTCAAGCCGACGTTGTCGATGCGTCTCAGAACATGCCAGTGGTGCTGCTTTTCTGGGCTGAACAAGTACCGGAATCTGCCCAAGTCAAAGTCCTCGCTGAACTGGTGTTAGCCGACTACGAGGGCAAGGCCGTGTTGGCGCTTTCGGATGTGGCTCAAGATCAAAGCTTGGCACCTAGGCTGCAGGTGCAGGGCCTGCCCAGTATTCGCATCATTCATAAAGGAGCTATTGCCGAGCAGATCGATGGACCGGTGGATGAAGCACAGCTTCGCACCGTGATGGACGGGCTTACTCAGTCTTCCATCGAAGCCATGCAGGGTAATCTCGAGCAAATGATTGCGGCGGGTGACTTCGCTGCCGCTGCCGCGACGCTGCAGCAGAGCATTCAGGAAGAGCCTAATAACCAGGCGCTGAGAATCGAGCTGGCGGACGTGTTGGTGCGCAAAGGCGATTTGGACGATGCGCGGACTGTGCTGGCGTCCATTCCCGAGGACACCGAAGGCAGGCCCAGACCACAAAACCGGCTGGAGTTCGTCGAAGAAGCGGCTGCAATGGACAGTCTTGAGTCGTTGCAGGCGGCGGTCGCGGCAGATCCCCAAGACCTTGAGGCACGTTACGCCTTAGCGGTCGTGCAAATGGTGGCTGGCGAAACCGAGGTGGCGCTACAAATGTGCTTGGAAATATTGCGTGATGATCGCGAGTTTCGGGACGACATTGGTCGCCTCACCATGATTCGCATATTCGATGTACTTGGTAAGGGCAATGAGTTGGCCACGAAGTACCGCAGGAAACTCTTCAACGCACTGCATTAATGCATCCGAAATGCACTTCTGATGCCCGCCAGCGAACCCGATGGGGGACTGCGGTTTAAGTCTTGTGCAGACTCGGAGTACAAAAATGTGGATAAAAAATCGCTCGCTAACGATTAGTATTCGCGACCAAAATGCGTGCTTTTCAGGAATATTCTTACAGAAATATGACGTTATTAGTTAGCAAGCACTAACTTACGGTGGCTGTTTTATGCACACGCGCACGCAAGAAAACTGTTAGTGGCAAGATGCATGCTTTCTTTCTCATCAAGCTCGAATACATTCGTATAACCTATTGAAAAATATATATAAATAGGAATTCGAACACGTAATTTGGGTGACTGACGGCGGCGCTAAGGTAAAAAGCGCACATTTCACGCGCAAGTTATCCTCAAAGTTATCCACAGGGTTGGGTGCATTTCTGTGCACAAAAAGCATCCTACCTCGCCCAAGGGGAAGCGTGAGAAATTTGGTAACAGCGACAAGACAAATTGTAACGCGCTAAGTGCATGAGAACGCAGACGACGCCATGCGAAGGCCAGCAACAAAGATACCGGTGCGGGCCAATTAGGATCGCTAACGCGCCCATGGTAAAACGATCATTCCAAGGCCAAGGCGTTGCCAACCATGACTGACTCAGAGCAAATCCCAGCAACCCCACCGCAGCGATTGCAGGAGACACTGGCTCGATATCAAGAATTAGGAGTCCGGCAGGTAAAGCTCGGCCTGACAGATATCGATGGGGTGATCCGCGGCAAATATGTGGGTCTGCAGAAGTTTGCTGGGCTCATGCACAAACAGGGAGGGTTCTGCGACTGCGTATTCGGTTGGGATATCGACGACCAACTCTACGATGCGGGTACCTATACCGGCTGGCACAGTGGTTTTCCGGATACTGGCTATCGATTGTTGGTGGAAAGCGAACGCTGGCTGGCGGAAGAGGAGTGTCCTTACTTTATCGCCGAGTTCGTGCAACGCGACGGCAGTGATCACCCACTATGCCCTCGTACGCGGTTGCGTACGGTGTTGGATAACCTCGCGGAGCAAGGCTTAACGGTGCGCGCCGGGTTTGAGTACGAATTTTTTCTCTTCGATGAAACACCCCATAGCATCCGCGACAAAGGTTATCGAAATCTCACGCCCATCACGCCGGGGAACTTTGGCTATTCGGTACTGCGAACTTCGGCGCTGGGCAAGGAGTTCACCGAGTTTATGAACTATTGCGCGGACATCGACTGCGAACTAGAAGGGTTGCACTGCGAAACCGGCCCCGGCGTGTGGGAAGCGGCCTTGGCCTCCAAATCGGGACTGGAAGCCGCTGACCGGGCGTCGCTTTTTAAGACCATGGCCAAGGGTTACTTTCAGCGCCGATTGATGTTGGCGACCTTCATGGCGAAGTGGTCGATGGACTATCCCGGACAAAGCGGCCACCTGCATCTAAGTCTCAGCGATGCCGACGGTCAAAACATTTTCTACGATGCCGCAGATCCCGCGGGCATATCGGCAAAAATGCGCCAGGCCGTAGCGGGCTTGCAACGCTACTTGCCAGAGTTTTTGGCCATGCTCGCGCCAACGGTGAACAGCTATACTCGTTTGGTTAAAGGTGCCTGGGCACCCACCGCGGCGACTTGGGGTATTGAAAACCGCACCGCTGCGATTCGTGTCATTCCCGGCGATCTGCATAGCCAGCGCATCGAAGTACGAGTGGGTGGTGCAGACGCTAACCCCTATCTGGTGCAGGCGGCGGCCTTGGCTGCTATGAATATCGGCATGCAAGAACAGCTCACCCCCAACGAACCAGTCGCTGGCAATGCCTATGAAGCGGAGGATGACTTGCCGCTGCAATTTCACTTTGCGTCAGATCTTTCGTCCGCAGCGAATCGATTTGGCGAATCCACGGCGGCTAAGAAGCAGTTCGGTGAAACCTTCGTCGAGCATTTCGCCATGACGCGTCGATGGGAAGTCAGCGAGTACCATCGCACCATCAATAGCTGGCAGCTCGAACGTTATTTTGAAATAGTCTAAGAACACTCAGGCCAAGGCGATCTCCTAATGCCCCTGCATCTCGGCATCCTACAAACAGATTCTGTGCTCGAAGATCTACAGCCGCGTTTTGGCGATTATCCCAGCATGTTCGAGGGTCTGTTTCGGGCGGAAGACCCGACAATGAACATCACGACCTACAACGTGCAGCATGCACTGCCAGACAGCCTTGATTGCGATGCGTATCTCATTACGGGCTGCAAACTCAGCGTCTATGACGACCTACCTTGGATTCGCGAGCTTGCAGAGTTCGTGCGCCAGGCGATTGCGGCAAAGAAGAAAATCCTCGGCATCTGCTTCGGCCATCAGCTGATCGCGCATTTCTTTGGTGGTGAGGCGGGTCCCGCGCCTGTTGGCTGGGCAGTGGGGGTGCAAACCAGTGACGTGGTGCTCAATCCGCGCTGGATGAACGCAGTAGGAGTACCGCCGTCCCAGTTAAATTTGGTCTCCAGCCATAAAGACCAAGTGCTGAAATTACCCGACGGGGCCGAAGTGTTCGCCACCAGCGATTTTTGTGAGGTGTCTGGATTCACGATGGGCAACGAGGTGCTCACCATACAAGGCCACCCGGAGCTCACCACTGATTATTCGCAGGCCCTCATGGGCGTGCGCCGACAGCTGCTGGGTGAGGAGGTTTACCAGGCCGGTATCGATAGCTTGCAAAAGAACACCGACGAGCGCCTGTTTACCCAGTGGATGCTGGCCTTCATCAACGACCGAGCTTCGGCAGATGAGCGAGCGGAGGTCAGCCAACAACGTCATGGCTAAGGTACCCCGTAGTTTTGGACGATTCTTGTTGCGCGGCGCCGCACTGCTGAAAAACCCGCGTTTACTCAAACAAATGCTGACCAAGGCCGTCAGCAAGTTGGGCCGCGCAGAAGGCGGCCCGCTGAGTGAGGTAAAGGAGCAGTTGCAGCGTTTGATCGCGCTGCTCAAAGCCTATGTTTCTGGCGAATATCGAGAAGTGTCGACTCAGACGATGGTTACCGTGGCGGCGGCCATTGTATATTTTGTCGTGCCCTTTGACGGCATACCCGACTTCTTGTTCGGCTGGGGCCTAGTAGATGACGCCGCCGTCATCAGCTATGTGGTGGCGCAACTGTCCAGCGAACTCGAGGCTTTTGCTGTATGGCAAGAGGCTCAAGAGCAAGACGCTCAACAGCAAGAAGTCCAACAGCAAGAAGTTCAACAGCAAGAGGCTGACAAGCAAGATGCTGATCAAGACAAACTTCCACCAGACCGGCCCGAAGACGACAGTTAAAGCAACACACCCCCTGCACCTGGCCGCTGTTCCCTTTTGGGCAATTTTGCTCGTCTGCACTTTGCTCACAGCGACAGGACCCGCCTACGCCAAGCCGTTGCCCACCACAGACTTAACCGTCAAATACCGCGTCTACGCCTTCGGTTTACCGACTTGGTTTGATGCCAGCGTCGATGTCGACTTCGAGAACGATCAAGTGGCTATGACGAGCGAGTTGAAAAGCTGGCTGGTGAGCCTTTTTCATGAAACCAGCTTTACCTTCAGTGATTGCGACTACCAACCGCAAAGCTATACCAATAAGGGGTCCAGCCCGGGCTGGAAGTTCGATGATTCGCTGCAATATGACTGGGTAAATTTGACCGCTCAGTACCAGGGCTTCTTGCAGCGCCCCAATGAAGATGAGCCGGTATTTCAAGAACTCGAACATGCGTTGGATGACCCGGATCAGCCGGGGTTCTACGTCGATAAGCTCACCCAGTTCTATGTGATGGGCTGTCACTTTGGCAGCAATGATCAAGACACCCCGCTGCTGCTGAATTACCTAGATGACACACTGGGGCGATATCGAGTGCGTATCGTCAAACGCGGCAAAAGAATCAAGGTTGCTGGCACCTCGTATTCGACCATCGAAGTTCAGTCGGAGCCTTTTGAGGCAGCGCCTGGCAGTATCCACCGTCGCGTCAATTACTGGTTGGCTCCTGATCTAGGCTACTTGCCGGTCTTAGTCAAAACCAAGATGGGCAGCATGCCGTTGAAGGTTAGGCTGACCGATGTTCGCGCCGCAGATTAACCACGCGCCTTTATCCCGACACCGTATTAGACCTCGCGTCTCAATTGCGCCACTATCTTTGCGCACGGCTGCACCCATCGCCGGTCAGCAGGTGTTGAAAGACGACTTTTGGGGAAGTGGTTTTTCTGCAATTAACGGCTCAGAAAGAAGAGGGGAGCAAGCATGGACTTTCATTTTGCCTCGGCATGGGAAATTGTTGCCGACAAATATCCCAACCGCATCGCCACCATATCCGACGACAAACCGCTTAGCTGGAAAGAGTTCGAGCGACGCGCATCCTGCATCGCCAGCCTACTCGAGGAACACGGCCTCGGCGCAGATTCCAAAGCCGGCCTGTACCTACATAACTGCAGCGAATACCAAGAAGCCCAGTTCGGTATTTTCAAGGTGGGCGGTTGCCCAATTAACGTCAATTACCGCTACAAATCTGACGAACTCGTTTACTTGCTTGAGAACAGTGATGCCGAGGCGGTGTTTTTTCAGTCTTGCTACGCCATGCGTATCTGGGAGATTCGCGAGCGTCTGCCGAAGGTCAAACTCTTTGTGCAGATCGATGACGGCACCGAGTCGCTGCTAAAGGGCGCGGTGGATTATGAGCGTGCCATTCGTACCCACCAGCCATTACCCCGCCGCATACAAAATCCCGAAGGGGTTTATATGCTCTACACCGGCGGCACCACTGGTATGCCCAAGGGTGTGATGTATCCCGTGGGGCAGTTTGCGCAGTTCTTCTTAGCCATGGGGGCGGAAGGTCGTGGCATTCAACCGCCGGAAAATCTCGCGGCTTACGGTGATTTTCTTGAGCAAATTGACGAGCCCCCCATCAGTTTGCCGGCCTGTCCGCTGATGCACGGTACCGGTGTTTGGCTCGGTAGCGTCGCGCCCATGTTGCTCGGCGGCACGGTGGTGACGACCTCAAAGCTCGGACTCAATCCAGACAAGCTGCTGACCATGATCGAAGATCATAAAGTCACCGATCTGGTAATCGTCGGTGATGCCTTTGCACGGCCTATTTTGGGCGCTCTCGATGAGGCCGAAAAGCGCGGCACACCCTATCGGATTGAATCCCTCAAACAAGTTGCCTCCAGCGGCGTGATGTGGAGCACCGAGATTAAGCAGGGCTTGTTGCGCCATCACGACATGGTTTTGGCGGATGTCATGGGCTCTACCGAAGGCGGCATGGGCAGTTCCGTGATGACCCGAGAAGCCGCCGCCAGCACCGCAAAATTTGAGCTCAATGAAGGCGTCGCCGTCATCACCGACGATGACCGCATGGTAGAGCCGGGTTCCGGCGAAATGGGCAAAATCGCCACATCGGCCTTTGTGCCATTGGGTTATTACAAAGACCCGGAAAAATCTGCGGCCACATTTCGCGAGGTGAATGGCGTGCGCTACAGCTTCCCCGGCGACTACGCCACAGTGGAGGCTGATGGCTCTATCACCCTGTTAGGGCGTGGCAGCGTTTGCATCAATACCGCAGGCGAAAAAGTCTTTCCTGAAGAGGTGGAAGAAGCGGTTAAGCGCCACGAGAGCGTTGAAGATTGCTTGGTGGTGGGCTTACCTGATGAGCGTTTTGGTGAGCGCGTGGTGGCTGTCGCCTCAATCTATGAAAGTGCCAAAGTCAGCCCCGACGATGTCATGGGGTTTACTGCCGAGCATTTGGCAGGCTACAAGCAGCCCAGACAGGTTTTATTTGTCGAACAAGTGCGGCGCGCACCCAACGGCAAGGCCGACTACAAGTGGGCCAAGGGTGTTGCGGAAAAAGGTGTTTCTGAACAGGCTGTCGCACAGTAAGGCCAAGTAGAACAAACGAATAACAACGCAGACAACAGGCACTTTTATGACGGCTGAGCAAAATTCCGATCTTCAACAAGGACCGCTGGCAGGGGTTCGAGTAGTCGATCTCACCAGTATGATTTCTGGGCCGGTGGCCACCATGATGTTGGCGGATCAAGGCGCTGACGTGATTAAGGTTGAAGCGTTGGATGGCGATCTGGTGCGCGGCGCAGGAGCCACCCGGCGCGGTATTACGTCGACCTTTATTTCCTCTAATCGTTCCAAGCGCGCGCTGGCGGTGAATCTAAAAACGCCCGAAGGCGTTGAGGCGCTTAAGAAGCTGCTCAAAACCGCCGACGTGATGGTGCAGAATTTTCGTCCGGGTGCCATCGAGCGCATGGGCTTTGGCGAAGACGTGGTGCGAGGTTTGAAAGACGACATCATCTTCGTTTCCATCAGTGGCTTTGGCGACGAAGGGCCCTATGCCCACCAGCGGGTTTACGACCCAGTCATTCAGGCATTGTCTGGATTGGCGGCAATACAAGCTGATGGCGAAACCGGCCGCCCAAAAATGATCCGCACGATTATCCCCGACAAGACCACTGCAGTGACAGCTGCTCAAGCCATCACTGCTGCGCTGTTTGCGCGTGAGCGAACCGGCAAGGGTCAACACATACGGCTTGCCATGCTCGACACCATGGTGGCCTATCTGTGGCCGGAGGGAATGGGCGGTTTCACCTTGGTGGGCAAGGAAGTCACCAACGCGCGCGCCCAGCTTTCACCAGATCTTATCTTTCAAACCCAAGACGGCTACATCACAGCAGGCGCCATGAGCAACAAAGAGTGGCGAGGCATGTGCACCGCCCTTGGGCACCCAGAGTGGCTAGAGGATCCGCGTTTTCTGACCGTCAACGACCGTGCGGTCAATGCGACCGAGCGACTGACTCTGACCGGCGAAGTCTTAGCCACCAATACCTCAGCCTATTGGCTGGAACGGCTCGATGCCGAAGGCGTGCCCTCGGCGCCGGTGCTATCGCGCGAGGACGTCATTACACACCCGCAGATTCAAGCCAACGATTTGATCCATGAGTACGAACACCCCATTGCCGGTCGCATTCGTCAGCCGCGTCCGGCTGCGCGGTTTGATCAGACGCCCTCGGGCATTCAACGCCCGGCGCCGGGACTTGGCGAGCATAGCGCCGAGATATTGGCGGAGCTTGGTTATGCCGAAGAGGAAATCGCACGCCTTGTGGCGCAAGGCGTGCTTGGGGTGATGGTGGCTCCCGAGTAGCGGGGCCTTGAGTGCTGCTAGGTTAGTCGCTGGCTGCTTCCTTATTGCGATTCAGCCAAAGTTGCAGCATCAATCCAAGGCCGAGAATCGTCGCGACCAAGTTGAACGCGCCACCGATAAACGGCAGATGAATGGCAATCGTCACGATGAGTAAGCCCACCAGCAACGACAAAACCAGTCCCGGCTGTTTTTCGGGTTTCTCCAAAATAGCCTTACCGATCAGGTGCGCTACCACGATTTTTGCCAGATACCAGGCGGTAAGCCAGATTGCGATGGCAATAAACGAAAGAGGCAGGCCCACCACAGTGATGGCGACAATGACTGCCATGACCGGAACACTGACCAGTGCGAGAAAACCCACGCCAGCGGTTTTTAGACTGTCTCGGGCATCACCCAAGTCGAGTTGCGCCAGTTTGGGGAATAGGGTCATTGCCAGCCAGCCCACCAGCAGCGCAGCGATAAACCACAGTGCGCTCCAGAGATAAAAGTCGTGGTGAGCCAGAGGATTGCGAGCCTGAAAATTGTCAGGTTTGCCCTGATAACTGATGTCGCCACGAATGACCGCGTTGCCACCCAATTCAAGCTCTTCCTCGCCGGGTATGCGATAAGACAGGTCGCCGCCGATTTCTGCCGAATCTGTGACCGTAACCCGCCGCGCGGAAAGCTCCACATCCTCACCGACATCGCCAGATATCGAGACGCGTTCCGCGCCTGCAAATAAATCCTTGGCGACGCTGCCAGCCATATCCAGTGACCCGCTGCCGCTGACCAGATTGCCCTTTGCGATCGTGTCGCGGTCCAGTTCAATCGAGTCGCCGGCGAGCCATAGATCGCCATCAAGCATGGCCGCCTCAAATTCCACCGAGTCGCCGGCCGTTACGGTCATGCCTTCAACGTTGCCGGTGACCAGTACATCTTCAGCAAAGGCGATTAGCGTGCCGGCGATATTGCCGGTCACGGTAACGATCTCGGCAGCGACAAAGAGATTGCCTTCGACGTTGCCATGCACGGTCACATCCTGCGCAGCAACGATTAAGGTGTCGTTGATGGTTTCTGACGCGTCGATGACCACAGCTTCTTCTTGGTGAATGACTTCGAGTGCGTGGCTGGGTGGTGCCATGCCGAACAACGTGACCGAGCCCGCGACCGTGAGCAGCAAGGCCGGAAAGATGCCCGGCTTGCGCCAAATGCTGCGCAGACCGAATAGTGCGAGTACACCAAGAACGGCGATAATTAACGCCAGATAGTTGTTAAGCATGTCAGCTCCTTTCTCTTGAAAAAATAAAAACGTTCGATTGGCAAGCGCGTAAGTGCTCGGTGTCCAAGTCTCAGTGCCCCATGCCACAGCGCTTAACACCAGTTCTTCAAACAAGGCTTTCCATGACCACTGCACCAGTCCAGTGACTAGGCTGGCCATAAGGGTGGCGAGAGTTAAATCGCGAAGCGGATGCGCACGGCGAAAACGCGATGGGTTCGGTGCCTGCAAAGATTGAGCGTCGGCGCTTAGCGCTAACGCTTTGCTAAAGCTTCGTGCTTCGGCTTGCAGGGTCGCCACAAGCGAACGGCATTCATGACAGGACGTTAAATGACTGGAAACTGCAGTCACCTGTCCTGCGTCCTCTTGCGGGTGCAGCGCAGATTCTGCGTACATCATTAGCTGCAGTTGGCTTTGATGCGCCACGCCTAGCCCCCCTTTGTCGCTGCGGTGAGTTTCGCGCGCAGTTGTTGTTTGGCGCGCAGCAGCAGTACGCCAACGTGGCTGCGATTTAGTTCGAGCAGCACGGCGATATCGTCGTAACTCAGCTGTACCTGGTAGGCCATGACGAAGGGCAGGCGATATTTTTCGGGTAGTCGGTCTATGGCGTTATGGAGCTGCGATTGATTTTCCGCGGCGATCAAAACGTCTTCAGTCAGCGCATCTGCTGACGCAAGTTGGTCAAAATCGGCTTCCGCGCTCATATCCACCTCCTGCCATCGACCGTCCAACCGCAAGCGGTCAATGCAATGGTTGTGCGCAATAGCGGCGATCCAATGCCAGAACGGTTTGTCTGATTGGTACTGCCGAAATGTTTTGTAGGCGCGGGTAAATGTCTCTTGCGTCGCATCCTCCGCGCATTCATGGCGCAGTGGCAGTCGGCGGCACAGCGCAAACACTCTGGGGTAATACTCTTTGTATAGAATTTCAAAGGCAGCACTGTCGGCCATGAAGTTTTCCCAAACACTCGCAATGAATTACGTGCGAGAGAGCGAGTTATTACATCTTCAAGCGATGCGCGGCCGAGTTTTTACCGAAATGATCGTGAAAGGAGAAGCAGGTCACAGTATCTGCCCGCCATTGCCTGTTGGTGTGGGCAGGCCTGCCTTAGTGGGCGGTGTTCTGCGCTTTGCGCGACAGGCGTTCGCGACGACCGCCAACGGCAATAAAGAAGGGGCCAAGACAGCAGAACAGCATGAGCGCTGCGAGTACTTGGAAGGCAATTTGATAGCTGCCGGTTTGATCGTAGATCAGACCCGCAATGGGCGACGCGAGGAGCGCCCAGGGCATCTCCACAAAGCGCAGCAGGCCCGCAGCAGCACCGAAAGATCGACTGCCCAAGGTGCTGGAAATAGCGAAAGTGCGCAAAGGCGACATACCCGAGTAGCCGAAACCGTAAAGACAGCCCGCAAAGATCGCCGCTGCGGTTGACTCTGCGACGCTAAAAGACAGCAGCGCCAAACCCTGGCAGATCAGCGCTAACCATATGCTCACTCGCGCGCCAAGAAAGTCAGAGAGCCAGCCGACGACGGGCTTGCCCAAGGCTGCAAACAGCGCTGTCATCGACAACACCAAGGCAGCGGTTTCGCCATTTAGGCCAATGTCTTGTAGGTGCGAGAACAGGTGCAGCATCACTGCGGCGAACACACAGAACATGGAGCCGAAGATCACACTTATGGCCCAGAAGCCGCGATGCGTGAGCATTTGTCGCGTGCTCCATTCGACGCTGTCCTCGGCAATGGCCACCATTTCCTCGGGGTTGTCATTGACGTATTGCTGGCCATCGCGCACTTCGCCAATGTCTTCTGGGCGATCACGCAGGAATAGGTAAACCGCAGGAAACAGAGCCAGCGCTGTAGTGGCACCAAAAACAAGGTAGGCGTTGCGCCAGTCGATCGCCTCGATCATCGCATTGACCAAGGGCGGCATGACAATGCCTGAGAGTGATGCACCCATAACCGCGAAGGAGATGGCGCGACCACGCCAGTGATCGAACCAATTGATGACGGAGCGATGCCATACCTGTCCACCCATGGTGGCCATGCCAAGGCCCATGCAGACGCTGACCACGAAGTAGAATTGCACTAGGTCAGAAACGTAGGCCAGCATGACATAGGAAGCTGACACGATGGCGACGCCATAAAGAATGACCTTTCTTGGCGACCCGTAATCCAAATAGCGCCCTAGGTAGGGGGCAATCAGTGCGCCGGTAATGACCGCGCAGGAAAAGCCCATGGAGATACTGAAGCGATTGCCGTCATCCAGGGTTTCGGCAAGATGGGGTAGGAATAGGCCCCTAGAATAGGAATAAAACCCGGTGCCCAAGAATCCCAGCAGCGCAGACACGAGCACGACTATCCAGCCATAAAACCAGCCGCTGCTCGAACTTTGGTTATCGTTGTTGATGCTGCCCCCATGCTCCGGGCAGCCTGCCCGGCGTACGCGCTGAGCGGGTCGGCTCAGATACAAGCCAGAGAGCATAACCCACTTGGCTGACTGATGGCGCTTGGCACGCGCGCTAGCGCTTGTCGAGGGACAACTGCTATGTCCGCCGAAATGCCGGTGATAGACTTTCACGCGTTCACGAGGAAGACTTTGCGGAGGAGAAACCCACTATGGCGATGCAACATACGCCCTTACTGATGTCCAATATTTTAGATCGCGGTGCCACGGTCGCGCCCAATGAAGAAATCGTTACCTTGACCGAAACTGGCGTGCGTCGTCAGTCTTACCGAGAAACCCGTGATCGCGCGCATCAGCTAGCTCATGCGTTGGCTGGCGCTGGCATCAAGGTCGGTGATCGCGTGGGCACCTTTATGTGGAACGGCTCGCGCCACTTGGAGGCGTATCACGCCGTTGCAGGCATGGGGGCGGTACTGCATACGTTGAATGTGCGTCTGTCGCCAAAGGATCTCGAATACATCATCAATCATGCTGAAGACCAGATCATCATCGTGGACGCGGATGTATTGCCGCTGCTGGAAGTACTCAACGGCAAAATACCGACCGTGCGTAAAATCGTCGTCGCTACGGAAGACGGCTTCGAGGGTTGGTCTACTCAGCTGCCTGATGCCGTTGACTATGAAGCGTTCATCAATGGCCAGCCCACCCACTACGAGTGGCCGCAGATTGACGAAAATTCTCCCATGGGGCTGTGCTACACCAGCGGTACCACGGGTAACCCCAAGGGCGTGGAGTACGAACATCGCTCCCAGTACCTGCATACGCTCACCCAGTGCATGACCGACTCCATGGGTCTAACCGGCACAGATACGGTTTGCGGCATCGTACCCATGTTCCACGCCATGGGCTGGGGTATTCCATGGTCGGCGCTGATGTTGGGTTGTAAGCAGGTCATGCCCCATCGATTTATGGACCCCGCGCGCCTGCTGGACTTGATGGTGGCGGAAAAAGTCACGCTGTCTGCTGGTGTGCCGACGATCTGGCAGGGTGTGAAAGGCCTGTACGAAGCGAATCCCGATGCCTATGACCTGTCATCGCTGTCGCGTCTCACTTGTGGCGGTAGTTCTCCACCACCTTCCCTAATTCGCTGGTTCTGGGATGAGCTCGACGTGGAAATGATCCAAGGCTGGGGCATGACCGAAACCTCGCCACTGGCAACGCTGTCGCGCCGCGTCATGAAGCGCTCTCAACTGGCGTTGTCTGAAGACGAGCAATTCGAAAATGTCGCCAAGGCCGGTCAGCTGATGCCCGGGTTGGAGTTGGATATCTTCGATGAAGAGTTCAATCGTCTGCCACACGATGGCGAAACGGTTGGTGAGATTTTGGTGCGCGGACCGTGGATTTGTTCTGAATACTTCAATAATCCGCAGCCCGACAAGTTCCATGACGGCTGGTTGATCACCGGTGACGTGGGCAAGATTGACCCAGAGGAATATCTGATCATCGCCGACCGCTCGAAAGACCTGGTGAAAAGTGGTGGTGAATGGATCTCGTCTGTGGATTTAGAAAATCACATCGTGGGTGTTGAAGGCGTGGCCCAAGCTTGCGTGGTGGCTCAACCGCATCCCAAGTGGGATGAACGCCCAGTCGCCTTGGTCATCTTAGATGCCGACAAAGAAGTAAGTGAACAAACCATTTTGACGCACTGCGAAACGGCCTTCGCTAAGTGGCAGCTGCCGGACGAAATACTGTTTGTAGACGCGATACCGCTGACCTCAACCGGCAAGATGGACAAAAAAGTTGTACGCGCGGATCTTGAGTCGAAGGGCTATCAGCTGCCATCGCTGCGCAGCGAATCGGCGGGATAACCGCCAATACACTGGGTGGCTTAAGTTGAAGGGGTGTTGGTGACAGCGTCCCTTTTTTT
>SHAE01000060.1 GCA_004213835.1 OM182 bacterium
TGCATCTGCGTATTCACTGCAGACCGCGGCGAACATAAAGGTGGCTGCTCGCTGTCCGACGTCTCGCTGCCAAGCACGCTGAAGTGGTTAACCAGTGCTTGTGCCTTGGACAGTGTTCTGTTGGCAATGCTGATTTTCTCCACCCCAGCGTCGAGTAAAGGCTGAACGATGCCCTGGCAAGCCCCTCCAGCACCCAGCACCAATACCGCCATCCCTGTTAACTTCACACCGTGGCGATCCTGCAAATCGCGCACTAGGCCAATGCCATCGGTGTTGTAACCCACCACTTCACCGTGGTGCATCGCCAGCGTATTGACCGCGCCAGCGGCGGCGGCCAAGGGATCGAGCGTCCCCGCGTAATCATAAGCCTCGCGCTTAAAAGGCACGGTAACATTTAAGCCCAAGCCGCCAGTGGCGAAAAACTCCTTGGCGCCAGTGTTGAACCCGTCAAGCGGAAAACACAGTCGTTGATAATCAACATCGTGGCCTAAGGATCTGGCAAACCCGTGGTGGATATCTGGTGACATGGAGTGCGCAATGGGGTTTCCCGCGACGCCGAGGGTTATCGTAGCGTTGCTCATGCAGAAGCCTCGCGAATCACGGCGCCATCTAAACCGATGATGGCGCTGGCACCAACATAGCCCGAGGTTTTTCCGCGCACGACCACATCAACGACGCCCTCAAATTGCGCTATGGCCTGAGCGTGAGATTGCACCGCCGGCTCACCCGCTCGATTCAGCGAGGTCGACACCATCGGGCCACCGAAGGCTGTGGCAATGTCGCGGGCTTGCGCGTGGTCTGGCACTCGGCAGGCGATGGTACTGTGCTGGCCCTTGATGGATTGAGGGAAGGCATCGCCTGGAAGCAGCCAGGTCACGTGGCCGGGCCAACTTGCTAAAACCTGGGCCATAATTCCCGGTGCGAGCTCTTCAAGTGCCGCATGAAAGTCTGCTGGGCTGCCACCGATTAAGAGCATGCCTTTTGCGGCGTCTCGACCCTTGATGGCCAATATCCGGCTGACGGCATTATCGTTGAACGGATCGCAGGCAAGCCCCCATACACCCTCTGTCGCGTGCGCAATGACACCACCCGATTGCAGGCAGGCGGCGGCATTGTCGATGTCGTTCACGACTCCAGCGAAGCTTGGACACTCGCGTTTTGTGCCTCTACCTTTGCGCGGTTGTCACTGCGATCCTGCACGATGACTTGATGCAGCGCATCGTCGGCAACGGCCAGTATTTGCGCCGCCAAATAAGCCGCATTTTTCGCCCCAGCCTTGCCCACCGCCACAGTAGCCACAGGAATGCCACCAGGCATTTGTACGGTTGAGAGCAGTGCATCGAAACCCTGCAGTGGTCCACTGTCGATTGGTACGCCAATCACGGGGCGTTGGGTGTGTGCGGCTACTGCGCCGGCCAAGTGTGCTGCCATCCCGGCTGCACAAATGAACACGCGGCAACCGCGCGCTTCAGCGTCGTTGACATAGGCTTGGGTGCCAGCGGGCGTTCGGTGTGCGCTGGTCACTTTGACTTCATACTGAATACCCAGAGTTTTCAGCATGGAGGTCGTGGATTGCATCACCGGCCAATCAGACTCTGAACCCATCAAAACCGCTACCCAGCCCATGTCTTTCTCCGACAGTGTTAAAGCACGCGAATATACCCGTCCGCCCCTTGTCGAACAAATCCGCTCAGTTGAAGCTCCATCAAACACTGGCTGACCTGTTGTGGATCAGTGCGAACAAGCGCGACGATCTCATCAAATTGTTTGCTTTCGCCACTAATCACCCCGCAAATCTCTGCGGAGAGTCCGGTTATGGACGGCTCGGCTGCAGCGCCGCCACTCGACGTTGGCGGCGAGCCAGCGACCGCGTGATCAACCGCCGGGGTATCTGACAGTGACCAACCCAACTCCTGCGCCACTTCTGACACATTGGTCACTAAGGCCGCCCCTTGACGGATCAGCCGGTGGCACCCGGCGCTCAGCGGACTGGTTGCAGGACCGGGCACCGCGCAAACCTCCCGGCCTTGCTCCAGCGCCAACCGCGCCGTAATCAGGGAGCCGCTTTTTTCACTCGCTTCGACCAACACCGTCATTTCTGATAGCCCACTGATGATTCGATTGCGTTCAGGAAAGTGGTAGGGGCGAGGTGTAACCGCAGCGGGATATTCCGAGATGAGCAAGCCACCTGCGGCTAACAACTCGTGGGCAAGCCTATTGTTTTGCTTGGGATAGAGATGGTTGAAACCCGCCCCCAACACTGCTGTTGTGACGCCGCCCTTGACGGCCAGCGCTCCGCGATGGGCGGCGGTGTCGATGCCCAGCGCTAAGCCACTGACAAGGTTGCAACCGTTTTCCGCAAGACCTCGCGCCAACTCAAAAGCCACAGACCGACCAACCGTCGTACAGCGACGCGCGCCCACAACCGCAACCGAGCGTCGATCTAAGGCGTTGCGCTCGCCGACACAAAACAGCACCAGAGGTGGATCGGGAATGGACCGCAACCAATCCGGATAGTCGGTATCGAGTATGCTGACGGCGAACCAGTCGAAGGGCCAAAGTGGCTTAGGTAGCGAGGTTGAAGCAATATAGGTGCGCTGCGGGGTCCGGCGCTTCAAGCGAGTTTTCGGCCTGTCCCATTGACGCATATTTGCCGGTTCGGATTTGCTGTGATGTTCAACCAACCAAGCGGCAACCGCTTGACGCGGCCATTCGACCAACAATGAACACAGGTGCTCTGCTTCGGGGCTGATCTGCAGGGAAGTGGGTTGCATGAGATGTTGTATGGTGAACTTGGGGTCCCACTATTCAACGAACCCAGCAGCAAATTGAGCGCCAATGGCTGGAATCTCTGTGCGAGTTTTCCTGCACTGCCGCTATACTCGCGCCCGTGCCAAGGCCTAGGACAGGGCGAGCGCCCGAGAAAGCGTCGACCCAGATCAAGGCTCGCCTGCAACGAAGACTCGATGGGAATATGACTCGACTAAAAATACTGCATCACCCGGATCCGCGATTGCGCACCAAGGCAACGCCAGTGGATACCTTTGATGACCAGCTGGCCGAATTTGCCAAAAACATGCTGGAGACCATGTACGCGGCACCGGGCATTGGGCTGGCCGCCACCCAGGTCAACGTGCATAAACGCGTGATCGTCGTCGACGTCAGCGATACCAAGAGCGAGGCCCATACCCTCATCAACCCGGTTCTCGAACCCTTTGGCGCGAGGATTCAAGGGGAAGAAGGCTGTTTGTCCGTGCCGGAAATCTATGAGTCGGTTGAGCGGTTTGAGCAGGTGCATGTGACGGCTCAGGACGTCAGCGGCAAACCCATTGAATTTACTGCCAGCGGCATGCTCGCTATCTGTATTCAGCACGAATGTGACCACCTAGAAGGCAAACTATTTGTCGATTACCTCTCAAGCCTAAAACGCGGCCGAATCAGCAAGAAACTGCGGGATAGGGCCAAAGCCATTGGCTAAGTCCTTCCAACAACCCTACAAAATTGCATTTGCTGGCAGCCCTGAATTCGCTGCCACCGTTTTGCAGCGGCTGCAGGCATCGGACTTTGCCTGCGGTCTTGTGCTAACCCAACCAGACAGACCCAAAGGCCGCGGGCGCACATTGTCGCCTAATGCGGTGAAATCCGCCGCCATCGACTACGGCCTACCGATTTTGCAGCCAACGAGTCTGCGGGATGAAACCGCGATAGGTGCGCTCACCGAGTTTTCGCCAGATGTGCTGATTGTGGCCGCCTACGGTCTGTTACTGCCCCAGCAGGTACTCGATTTACCGACCTTTGGCTGCCTGAATGTACACGCTTCGCTACTGCCGCGATGGCGAGGGGCAGCGCCCATTGAGCGAGCAGTGATGGCTGGAGACGAGAGCACTGGCGTAAGCATCATGCAGATGGAGAAAGGGTTAGACACCGGGCCCGTATACGCTACGGCGTCCATCACCATGGCTGAGTGCGCCCACGTTGGCGAGCTGGAAGAACAGCTCGCACGGCGAGGCGGGGATCTGGTGGTCGACGTTTTGCAGCGGCTTCGGCATAACCCAGACCTGCAGCCAACACCCCAACCCGAGGTAGGGGCGTGTTATGCCAACAAGTTGTCGGCGCCGGACCGGTTAATCGACTGGCACTGTAGTGCCGAGCAGATCACCCGGCAGATTTGGGCTCTGAGCCACCGCATGCCAGCCATCACGCGATTAAATGACACTCAAATACAGCTGCTATCAGCAAGCCCCCTAAGCAGTTCCTCTAAGCCCAGCCAAGCGAGCATGCCGGGCCAGCAGGTGGCAAGCGGCCGGAAAGCAATCCTCGTGGCGTGCGGCGAGGGTTTGCTGCAAATCGAAACCCTGAAAGTGGCTCGAGGCAAAGGGTTGGTCATGGACGCGGCCGCTGCACGCAATGGCTATCCAGACTTATTTGATGAGCAGTCGGTCTTTACCGCCGGCGCAGTTTCCTAGTGGCAGAAGCGACACCGACTACTCAACGCCCGAATGCGCGTGTGGATGTTAGCCGTGCCCTGACCCAGATCATGCGACACGGCAGAACTCTCGAATGGATTCGCGGCAATCGTTCCCAATGGTTGGCCACGGCGCTGCATCAAGAACTGCTGTTCGGCACGTTACGTCACTATTTGTCGTTACAAGCCTTGGTCGGATCGCATCTCAAAAAACCCTTGAAGCCAAGGGATCTGGACATAATGCACGTCATGTTAGTGGGCGCTTACCAACTCAATCACACCCAGATTGCCGAGCACGCGGCGATTAACGAATGCGTCACCGCATCCAAGGCGCTAGGTAAAGCCTGGGCCAAGGGCCTGATCAATGCGGTGCTTCGGTCCATCCAGCGACAGTTGCTGTCTGAGTCGGCGCAAGTCAGTGACCCTCGGGGGGAGCATCCTGACTGGATGGCCGATTTGCTCACGAATCAATACGGCGATGCCGCGACTCAGCTGATGGCAGCGAATAACCAGCGTGCGCCAATGACCCTGCGCATCAATCCATGTGTGATCTCCACGGCGGACTACAAAGCCCAGCTCAAGGCAGCGGCGATCAATTTTACTGAAGGGCCTTGGCCAGAGGCCTTGACTCTCGAGCAGCCACAGCCTGCTGCCGATCTGCCCGGGTGGTACGGCGGTGCATGCGCGGTACAAGACCTCGGCGCGCAATGCGCAAGCCAAATCATGATGCAGTTGCTGACCGATCATGCGACCGGGGACGGTACCCTGCGACTACTCGATGCCTGCGCCGCACCCGGTGGCAAGCTCTTCCATCTCAAAGAGATGTTGACCGTCGCAGGGATCGCGCACCGGCTTTATGCCCTGGACAACAAGGCAAATCGGCTAGAGGACTTGGCTCGTATAGGGCGGCGCCTTGGGCATCGCACCGAGGAGTATCACGACCAACACAGCGAAAACACAAATCACCAAGACGATGGCCAAGAGGACTCCGTCACCCTGAGCTGCGCTGACGCCGGCGAAAGCCCGTTGCCGTTCAACGAGGCCTTCGACGCCATCCTGATAGACGCCCCCTGCACAGGCAGCGGCACCATTCGGCGCAACCCCGATATTCGCCTATTGCTGTCGCCGCAGGCGTTGCTGCAGCAGCCGCCACAACAGCAGCGATTGCTGCAGAATTTATGGCAACACGTAAAGCCCGGAGGTACCCTTGTTTACTCGACGTGCTCGGTCTTTGCAGAGGAAAACGATCAGGTGATTCAGAGCTTTCTGGTCAAGAACAAGGACGCCCATGTGGTTCCTCTTCATCTTAGCCTTGGTCATCCGACGCGCCATGGCCTGCAGCTATTGCCCACCAATACCCTAACCGATGGCTTTTTTTACTGTGCACTGTCCAAGGCGCCCAGCACGGTTAGCGTGTCGTGAAAATTCTGATCTTGGGCGCAGGACAAGTGGGCGGCACGCTGGCTGAAAGTCTCGCCCAAGAGGCCTTTGACATCACCTTGGTCGATGTGGACGGCACGCGCCTGCAGGAGCTTGGCATGCGCCTTGATATTCAGACCATCGAGGGCTCAGCATCGCACCCAGACGTTCTCAGACGAGCGGGAGCAGACGATGCGGAAATGCTGATCGCCGTCACCTCCAGCGACGAGATCAATATGGTGGCCTGCCAGGTGTGCTATTCCATGTTCCGCACGCCGATGAAAATTGCGCGCATTCGATCCTCTGCATACATGGAAAAAGAGGGGTTTTTCCACAAAAACCATATGCCCATTGATCGCCTGATCAACCCTGAGGCCGTGGTTACCTCACAAATACACGAGCTTCTCAGTCACCCCGGTGCCCTTGATGTTGCAGATTTTGCCAATGGTCGCGTGCAGCTTGTGGCAATGCGCGCCGTCGACGGCGGCCCCTTGGTGGGTCATGCGCTGAGCTTTTTGCGCGAAGATATGCCCAATGCCGATACGCGTGTGGCGGCCATTTTTCGCCGCGGCCAGTCCATCGTGCCTCAAGGTAGTACGGTCATTGAAGCGGACGACGAGGTCTTCTTCATCGCTGCTCGGGAACATATCAACAACGTCATGGCCGAACTGCGCCGAGCAGAACAGCCCTACCGCAGGGTTATGATCGTCGGGGGCGGCAATATTGGCGCAAAACTGGCTTCGGAAATCGACCAAGAATATGGCATCAAGCTGGTTGAGGTGAGCCATGATCGCGCCCGGTGGCTGGCCGAACACTTACACAACACCGTGGTCATTCACGGCAACGCCACAGATCGTGAGCTGCTGTTGGAAGAAAACATCGAGCAGTGTGATGCCTTCTGTGCCCTAACTAACGATGATGAGGTCAATATCATGTCCTCCCTGATGGCCAAGCGCCTTGGGGTTAGACAGGTCATCACGCTGATCACGAAGCCAGCCTATGTCGACTTGGTACAGGGCGGCGAAATTGACGTCGCGATATCGCCCCAGCAAGCCACCACCGGGTCGGTGCTATCCCATGTACGTAAGGCTGACGTTGCTCGCGTGCACAGTTTACGACGGGGCGCCGCTGAAGCCATGGAGGCGATCGCTCACGGCGACATCAGTAGTTCGCACGTGGTTGGTCGCCGTATCAGCGAGCTCAAGCTACCCCCTGGTGTCACCATCGGAGCAGTCGTGCGCGGCGAAGACGTCATGATCGCTCATAGCGATGTCATCATTGCCAGCGACGACCACGTGATTCTGTTCTTAATCGATAAGAGCAAGGTGCCGGCGGTTGAGCGACTGTTTCAAGTCTCCATGAACTTTATCTAACGCCCAAACGATGCACCTTTCGGTCATATTTCGCGTCACCGGAATTCTTCTCACGCTGTTCAGCGTGACGTTCTTACCCCCTGTGCTGGTGGCCCTCGTTTTCGATGAGGCCATGCTTTCGACCTTCGCCGTGGCATTTGTGCTGACCCTCGCTTGTGGATTACTGATGTGGCTGCCGCTGCGCGGTCGACGGGATCTCCGCGGGGGAGATGGCTTTTTGATCACCGCCCTTTTTTACATTGGTCTGGGCCTATTTGGGGCGATTCCATTTCTGTTGGCGCCGGGGTTGAATTTGGCATTCGTCGACGCCGTATTCGAGTCCATGTCTGGCCTCACCACTACCGGCGCCACGGTATTGGTCAACCTAGACGACATGCCGAAGTCGCTGCTGTTTTATCGACAGCAGCTACAATGGTTCGGCGGCATGGGGATTATTGTCCTCGCCGTCGCGATCTTCCCAATGTTAGGCATCGGCGGTATGCAGCTATATCGCACGGAATCTCCGGGGCCCGGTAAGGACAACAAGCTCACACCGCGCATTACCGAGACGGCCAAGGCGCTTTGGTATATCTATGTGAGTTTGACGCTCGCCTGTGCCATCGCATATTGGGCGGCGGGTATGACGGCGTTTGACGCGATTTGCCACAGCTTCGCTACCGTGGCCATCGGCGGGTTTTCAACCCACGATGCCAGCATTGGTTTCTTCAACAGCCCGGCCATTGAAGCGGTGGCCTGCATTTTTATGGTGCTCTCCGGCATCAACTTTGCCCTGCATTTTTTGGTCTGGCGACGGCGTAATCTCTTACTGTATTTCGCCGACTACGAGCTGCGCACTTATTTCTTGGTGCTGCTGTTCGTGTCCCTGGCAGTCGTAGGTATTTTGCTCGGCGAGGATGCGAATGCTTCGGCGCTTCGGCAGGGGATTTTTCAGACCATTTCTTACGCCACCACAACGGGTTTTGTGACCGAAGACGTTTCCCAATGGCCTGCGTCTGCCTCGACACTGTTGCTGTTAGCTGCATTTGCAGGCGGCTGCGCTGGATCCACCGCTGGAGGCATCAAGCTGGTTCGGGTGCTCATGATTTACCTGCAGGGTATGCGCGAGGTGCGCCGCTTGATTCATCCCAATGGGGTCTTCCCCATCAAATTGGGTACAACGCCGGTATCGGATCGACTTATTGAATCCGTCTGGAGTTTTTTCAGCGTTTACGCGCTGCTGTTCTTTCTTTCTGTCATTGTGATCATGCTCACCAGCGAGCTGGATTTCCTGACCGCCTTTTCTGCAGTAGGCGCAACGCTGAACAATCTCGGCCCCGGACTGGGCGAAGTGGCCAGCAACTACGCGGGCCTGGATGCCGACATTAAATGGGTATTGATGTTCAACATGATGCTTGGACGACTGGAAATCTTTACGCTACTTGTGCTGTTGACCCCAGCCTATTGGCGGCGATAAATGTCCAGCGCATCCTCCGCAATGCGGCGAAAGCGTTTATAAGACCACTGATATTGCGCGGGATCGCGTCGTACGATGGCTTCAATACCCGCATTGAGCGCGGTTGCGTGTTCAACATCTTGAGAACTGTGTAGGGCATCTGCAGGTGCCTCAAAACTCAGGCGATAGCCGATACCGTCAGGACCTATCTCGCGCCACGCAGCGGCTAAGATAACCCTGGGCTGACCCACCTGCATCAGACGTTTGCCAAGCAGCATGGTGCGCGCTGGCTTGCCGAAGAACGGCGCGACAACGCCGTTTTTTTCCAGCGGCACCTGATCTGGCAGCACCACCACCAAATCGCCAGACTTCAGGCCACGCATAAGTCCTCGCAGCCCTGCACCCGTCGTTGGGTGCATGGTCGCACCCTGGCGTTCGCGCATTCGGGTCATCGCGTTTTCGAGGGCAGACACATTGGGTGGGTCATAGAGCGCCGAGATACTGTAGTGGTCACCCAAATAAATACTGAGAAATTCCCAGCATCCAAAATGCGGCATGAGCAACACCACACCGTCTCCCTGCTGCCATGCCTCTTGTAAAAGCGCAGCCCCTTCCACCGCAACAATTTTGTCTAACAACTTAGATATGCTTTGATGCTGCAGATAGGCAAACTCGAAGATCAACAAAGACGCGTGGGTCAGTGAGCGGTGCAAACGGTGTTTGCGCTGCGTATCGTCTAACTCAGGAAAACAGTGGGTCAGATTGATCTCGCTGATGCGGGCAATGTCTGCCCGCGACCAAATCAAAAGGGTTGCGATCCATCCAGAGACGGTGATTGCGGCGCTATCTGGGACCCGAGCCAACACACGCAACAGTAAGGCGAGCAGTACCCTCACCGAGCGTTCAGCGCCTCGTTCACCAAGGTTTCGCAGTGTTCAAAGCGCCAGCATGAGGGGTGATGGTCATTGACCATGCCAGCACTTTGCATAAAGGCATAGCAAATGGTGGGGCCGACAAATCGGAACCCAGCTTTTTTCAGTGCCTTGGACATATTTTGCGATTGCAGCGTCTGGGCCGGTACCTGAGCTGGTTTTTTGCGTGTGGGCTTTGCTGCGAAAGACCACAGCCAACCGGCAAAATCATCAACGGCTGTTGTTACTTGTGCATTGTTTACCAAGGCAGCTAATTTACCGCGGTGCCGGATCAGTCCCGGATCGGTTAGCCAACCCTCGATGTGCGCTGCCGATGCCTTGGCCAATTTCTCTGGGTCGAACCCCCAAAATTGGCTATCCATGTGGGCGCGTTTGTTGAGAATGGTGATCCAAGATAGCCCGGCTTGTTGACCTTCCAGCATCAGCAGGCGAAAGAGCGCAGGCTTGTTGGTCAAGGGCACGCCCCATTCCGTGTCGTGATATTGACGATAGATATCGCTGCCTTCACACCAAGAACAGCGTACAGGCATGGGGCTGCCGGTCATGCAACGCGTCTCGAATCAAACGTCGAGATTGACG
>SHAE01000061.1 GCA_004213835.1 OM182 bacterium
TTTGGGTGCATGCGAATAGATTCCACCAAGTATTGGTAGGGTTGGGCGTCGCCTACTAACAGCTTGCCTACCGGCGGCCAAAGCGTTTGAAAGGTGCGGTAAGCGGTCTCTAACACTGGATCCGTTGGCGTTGAAAATTCCAGCACTAACAGGGCGGCGCCTGGTTTCAGAACTCGTAGAATTTCGCTGAGGGATTGGTCTTTGTCGGTAAAATTACGAATGCCGAAGCTGATGCAAGCGCAGTCAAAGCTGGCGTCGGCAAAGGGAAGCTGTTCTGCTGGTGCCTGACAAAATTCGACCTGCGTAATGCCTTGATCGAGCAGGCGATCTCGACCCACCTGCATCATCGGCCGGTTCAGATCGGTCAGTACCACACGCCCCGCAGTGCCGACGACCGGCGCAAAGAGCGCGGCCATGTCGCCGGTGCCGCCGGCGAGGTCGAGCACATGATGGCCCTCACGCACCCCCGCCATTTGCAGCACCATACGTTTGAACAGGCGGTGGGTGCCTAGCGACATAAGATCGTTCATCAAGTCATAGCGATCGGCTACTGCTGCAAAAACACCGCCGACGCGACGCGTCTTTTCCTCTGGCGACACCTGTTCGAAACCGAAACTTACGGCTTCCTCGCTGTCGGCTTGCTGACGCTGTGCATCCTCGGGTTTTTGCGGCTTGTCGGCGGCTTGGGTCATCGCTTTGGATCTTGTATTTGAGTCGTGTAGTAAGGCCGGCTGGCACTATAACGCGTATGCGGCCCGGGTAGGGAGCGCGGCTACTTGGGCGTCCACTGACTCACAGGAATGTTGGGCAGTCGCGAGGCGTTGGCTTGCTTGAGATCCTGCAGGTATTCCTGCCAGAAGCGCTCTTGTTGCGAACCCAGCTCGTGCAAGTAGGCCCATGCGTAAATGCCGCTGTCGTGGCCGTCGTCAAAGCCGATGCGAATGGCATAGTTGCCAACCGGTTCGATCAGCTTTATGCCGACATTCTTCTTACCCGTTTGCAGCGTTCGCTGATCTGGTGAGTGCCCTCGTACTTCGGCAGATGGCGAGTAGACGCGCAGCAGCTCCGCTGGTAGCTCGTACCGTTCTTGATCCCACTGCAGCTCAAGAGTGTGGGCAATTTTGTGATAGGTGATATGTATTGGAGCGTCCATGAGGGTTCGTTGTCGCAGATAATACGGATTACGCAGTCACAGGATAAACCGTGAGAGGTCTGTATCGCTGACCAAGTCGCTGAGATGGCTGTCGACGTAGTCAGCGTCGATCAAAATTTGCTCACCGGCGCTTTCATCGGCGTTAAAGGACAGTGGTTCGAGCAGGCGCTCCATCACCGTGTGTAAGCGTCTTGCGCCAATATTTTCAGTGCCTTCGTTAACCTGCCATGCCAGTTCTGCGATCCGCTCAATGCCACTTGGGGCGAATGCCAAACTGACGTTTTCTGTTGCCATCAGTGCACGATATTGCTCGCACAGACTTGCCTTGGGTTCCGTCAAGATGCGGCGAAAATCCTCTGGTGACAATGCTTTGAGCTCCACGCGGATCGGCAGGCGGCCCTGTAGCTCAGGAATGAGGTCTGAGGGTTTGGCCAGGTGAAAAGCGCCAGAACCGATGAATAAGATGTGGTCAGTGCTGATGGCCCCGTACTTGGTGGTTACCGTGCAGCCCTCGATAAGTGGTAGAAGGTCGCGCTGCACGCCCTCGCGGGAGACATCAGTGCCCGACGTCTCACCACGCTTGGCGACCTTGTCCAGCTCGTCAATAAAGACGATGCCCGTTTGCTCTACCGCGGTAACCGCCTGACTGCGAATCTCCTCATCGTTGATGAGGCGAGCGGCCTCTTCGTCCTGCAGCCGCTTGCGTGCTTCTGTAATGCTCAGGCGCTGCTGTTGTTTTTTGCCCTGACCAAGGTTGGCAAACATGTTCTGCAGCTGGTTGGTCATTTCTTCCATGCCCGGTGGCGCCATGATCTCGACACCTACAGCGACCTGCTCTAGGTCGATGTCAATTTCCTTGTCGTCGAGTTCGCCCTCGCGCAGTTTTTTGCGAAACATTTGGCGCGTGCTGGAATCAGTCGACTCAGGCTCGCCGTCGCTACTGCGCGGTGCGGGCAGTAAGGCATCCAGAATACGCTCTTCGGCACGGTCGGCGGCTTGCTCTGCTACCGCTTGCATTTGCTCTTGGCGCAGCAGGTTCACGGCGGTATCCGCGAGATCGCGGACAATCGATTCCACGTCGCGGCCAACGTAGCCCACTTCGGTAAATTTTGTTGCCTCCACCTTGATCAGCGGTGCGTTGGCGAGTTTTGCCAAGCGCCGGGCAATTTCTGTTTTCCCCACGCCAGTGGGGCCGATCATGAGAATGTTCTTGGGGCTGACCTCATCGCGCAGCTCGGGGTCGAGCTGCATTCGTCGCCAGCGGTTGCGCAGTGCAATGGCGACCGCGCGCTTAGCATCGCTTTGACCGACGATATGCCGATCGAGTTCCGCGGCGATTTGTTTGGGCGTAAGCGCATTGTTAGCTGGCATCGGTAGACAAGGTTTCCAAAGTCAGTGAATGATTGGTGTAGACACAGATATCGCCAGCAATTGTCATGGCTTTGCGCACCACATCTTCTGGGTTGAGCTGGGTGTTCTGGGCGAGGGCGGTTGCTGCGGCTCTGGCGTAATTGCCGCCGGAGCCAATGGCCAACACGCCGGCCTCGGGCTCTAGTACGTCGCCATTGCCGCTGATCAACAGCGTGGCGGTTTTATCGGCAACGATGAGCATGGCTTCGAGCTTGCGTAATGCTCGGTCGGAGCGCCACTCCTTGGCCAGCTCAACTGCGGCGCGAGTCAGGTGTCCATGGTACTTCTCAAGCGCGGCCTCGAATTTTTCAAACAGCGTAAAGGCGTCCGCAGTGCTGCCCGCAAATCCCGCAATAACCTTGTCTTGATAGAGTTTACGCACCTTAACCGCGTTGCCCTTCATGACTGTATCGCCAATGGAGACTTGACCGTCGCCGCCCATGGCCACCTGATTTTCGTCTCTGACGCTGAGAATGGTGGTGCCGTGAAACGCTTGCATAGGGAAATCCGTGGTTTATCGATTGCTGAAAATGCGGTGGTTCGGTTTGGTCAAAAGAGGTCGTTCAGCGGGATGAGGATATTGGCGCTGTCATTGTCACAAAGCAACGCTGAGTCGCGGCAGCGCCTAACTTGCTAGTTCAAGATAATGCCCGAAATTCCCTGCTCTCTGAGTTTGGTTAGGGCGCGATTGGCATCTACGCGGCGTTCAAAGGGCCCTAAGATTACTCGGTGCCAAGTACCCGTTGAGCTGTCGTTGACTTCAACCACGGCGGGCAGGTTGAGCAGTATGAGCCGAGCGCGCATTTCGTTGGCGTCGCCTTCGTCCAGAAAAGAGGCCGCCTGCACCCGATAGACTGCACCCTCGCCTGCCTTGGCAGGCTTGCTTGGCTGGTAAGGGCTGGTGTCTACCTTTATCTCGCCATTCTTGAGCAGGTCGGGAAACTCGAATGTGACCTTTGGTGCCTCGCGAGATTCAGCGGTAGCTGGCGCGTTGTCGCTGGCATCTGATGCCATCCACTCGGGCAGGTAGGCTGCGAGGAGCACCACGAAGGCACCGAAAATAGCGCCGGATGAAAAGCTTGGCCCGTGAAAGGTTGGGCTCTTTTTCTTGCCCCGTGTTGGTGTGGCCCGGCCACGGCCTGAAGAGGTGGTGCGGGGCTTTCGTTTGGCCGGTTTTGCGGCAGCACCGCGTTTGGCGAAGTCCTTGGTCATGCACAGCTGCCTGTGGCGAGTTCAGTAGGAAAGTGTTCAAGCCAGATCATAGCGTGCGGGCAAGATGATGGCGAAGGGACAATCAAGGGGCAATCAAGGAACAATCAATCTCAACAATAATACTGACGCCCTACATGGCATCGTAGGGATCAACATCAATAGACCAGCGTAAGCTGCTGTGTGTTTTAGGTTGGCCCAAGCTGGCAAGGACGCGATGCAGCGCCGATCGAGTCGCCGCCATAACCACCAACTGGAAGCGCGCACGCTTAGCAACCCGCGCCATGGGGGCAGGAATAGGGCCGAGTATTTCCACGGTTGCGGTGTCTTGTTGGCTGCCCGCCGCTGACTCCAACGCGGCTTTGCAGTGGGTCAAGAATTCTCGGGCAAGGGTTGGGTCAAAGGCTTCGGCGCGCAGCATGGCCATGGGTTGAGCTGGCGGCAGTCCTGCTTGCAGTCGGCTACTCAGCTCTGCCTCGGCGAACCCTCGATAGCCTTGTGACATGAGTTTTTGTAGTAGCGGATTTTCTGGCTGATAGGACTGAATCCAAACGTCGCCTTGTTTTTCCGCGCGCCCAGCACGTCCGGCAACCTGCACAACAAGTTGGGCGGTACGCTCCGGCGCTCGAAAGTCTGGGCTTAAGAACCCAGCGTCAGCGTTAATTACGGCGACGAGGGTCACTTCAGGAAAGTGATGGCCCTTGGCAAGCATTTGCGTGCCCACCATGATGCAGGAGTCGCCGCGCTGAATTTTCTCCAGTTGGGCAGTGAGTTGTGCATTGCTGCGCGTGGTATCGCGATCAATACGGTAAAGCGGTATGTCTGGGAAGAGCTCGGCGAGGCTTTCTTCAGCACGCTGGGTGCCCATACCAACCGGTAAAAGATCGTGGTGACCGCACTGTTCGCAGTGCGTTGGCAAGGTGAAACGAAGGCTGCAGTGATGACAAACGAGCTGTTCGGGTTGCCGATGCAGGGTCAGTCTTGCATCGCAGTCCGAACAGACGCTCTGCCAGCCGCAGGCTTTGCAAACCAATGTGGGGGCAAAGCCGCGTCGATTGAGGTAAACCAGAACTTGGCCGTTTGCTTCTAGGTGCGCACGGATCACCCGAATCAGGGTATCGGAGAGGCCGCCGCGCAAACTCTGGCCGCGAAGATCAATCGTATGGTAGCGCGGCATCTTTGCTCCACCGGCTCTTTGCGTGAGCAAAACATGCTGATAGCGGCCACGCTTGGCGTTATAGAACGATTCCAGCGAAGGCGTTGCACTGCCGAGAACCAAGGGGATGTCCAATTGCTGCGCCCGCTTCACGGTCAGATCACGGGCTGAGTAGCGTAGTCCGTCCTGCTGCTTGTACGAACTGTCGTGCTCTTCGTCGACAATGATCAGCCCCAAGCTTTCGAAAGGGGTAAAGACCGCAGACCGCGTGCCGATCAGTACCTTGATCTCACCGGCCCGACATTTGAGCCAAGTTTGCAGTCGCTGGGTTTCGCTAAGACCTGAATGAACCATACCCGCGCTGCCAAAACGGTTTTCAAAGCGGGCGAGGGTTTGCGGGGTGAGCGCAATTTCGGGCACCAAGACCAGTACTTGCTTGCCCGCAGCGAGCATCTTCGCCATGCTCTGCAAATACACCTCGGTTTTACCCGACCCGGTAACCCCCTCGAGTAAAAACACGTTAAAGCCGACTGCGGCATTGATTGCGTTGATGGCCGTTTGCTGCTCACTGGAGGGTGAAAGCGCCTCGCTGGTTTGATGGCGAACCGATACGACCTTTCTCTCCAACACCCCTATGCCTTCAAGTTTGCGCAGCATGCTTCGATTGAACCCCGCGGCTTCCAGCGCTTCGCCGGATTGGGCATCGCCCATATGTAGCAGGTGATCGACTACGGCTTGTTGAGTTTTCGCGCGGGGCGAAATGAGGCTGGGATCCACCAAGTGCCAGATATCAGGCGGTGGCTCTGGCTTGATTTCAAGCTGTGAGCCTTTGCGCGCCGCGCTGGGAAGTACGGTGGCCAGCACCTCGCCCAAGGGATAGTGGTAGTAGCTTTGCATCCACTGGGCGAGATCGAGTAGCTCAGAGTCGATGGCGGCATCATGATCCAACACTTCAGACACCGGTTTGGTTTTGGCGTGCGGATTGTCAACATGAGTGCTTACGCAGATACCGATGACTTCGCTGCGGCCGAACGGCACTCTTAGTCTTGCACCCAACGCTGGGAGCGCCATATCGCCGTCGACGTGATAATCGTAGACAGAATGTAACGGCCGAGGTACGGCTACTTGGATGACTTGTTTGGTATCGGCCATGCACCATTGTAAGTAGGATCCGCGCCATCAAGATAGCTGCGAACTGCGCTTGCGAAGCGGTGCCCTCTGCGCTTGCGGCAGGTAAAGGTTCTGTTACACTGCGCGCCCATTTTAGTAAGCAAGCAACCGTCATGAAGCCTGAAATTCATCCGGAATATCACATCGTAAAAGCCACATGCAGCTGCGGGAACGTGATGGAGATTGGATCCACTTTAAGAGATGACATCCACTTAGATGTGTGCTCGAGCTGCCATCCGTTCTATACCGGCAAGCAAAAGACCATTGATTCAGGTGGTCGCGTTGAGAAGTTCCGCCAACGTTTTGCTAAGCGCACAAGCTCTGGCAGCTAGCGCTTGAAAAAGCCCCACGTTACAGGGCGTGGGGGCTCGACTGGTAAAGGAGGCAAGGCGCCTCCTTTTTTTGTGCCCGAAAGAACGTCTGCTGCCGATTGGTGGTGGGTGTTCTAAAACAGGTCAACAGAGCGAATGTCTTCGGTTTGCCGTTGCTCGCCGCTCATCAATGAGGACGCGTCTGGGGCGAATTCGGCTAGAAAGACCTCGCTTACTGTCGTGCTGTCGGCGACAGAAGTGGGCAGACCGGTGGCCTTGTCCACACGCAGTGTGACGACCCCGGGTGGTTGCAGCAGCGGCATCTCAGGCACGTCGGCTAGGGCTTCTTCCATAAAGTCTATCCAGATGGGCAGGGGCACGTTGGAGCCATAGGCATTTCTGCCCAGCGGCTGCTGATCTTTGAAGCCTACCCAAACGCTGGCCACTAAGGCGTGATTGAAGCCGTTAAACCAAGTATCTGACGCGTCATTGGTCGTCCCGGTCTTACCCGCCAAATCGTTTCGGTTCAAGGTTCTGGCGCGCCGCCCAGTGCCAAGTTTGATGACATCGCGCAGCATCGACTGCATGACGTAGGCATTACGCTCGTCTAGCACTTGTTCCGCCAGCACCTCGGCCTGTTGGGTTGGTGTCGCTGTCTGCGCGTTGAGCATGCTCTCCAAGACCGTGGTGCGCAGCCACGTGCTGGGACTCGGGTCCGTGCTGCCATCCACGCTGCCATCCGCAGCGATTTCCTGCCTTGTACTGCCAGCATCACCGCCAGCAACCGTGTCGGGCTTCTCTTCTGCCGTCTCACAGTCTTTGCAGACAGTTGCAGGGTTGGTGGCGTACAAGACGTTGCCGCTTTGATCCAGCAACCGATCTACGATATAGGGCTCGACTAGGTAGCCACCGTTAGCCAAGACGCCATAGGCCCGCACCATGTCGATAGGTGCGACGGTCATGGTGCCCCCGCCCAATGCCAACTGGGTATTGCGCGGGAAAGATGTCATGTCGAAGCCGAACTTTTTCACATCTTCAAGCACCCTGCCGGCGCCAACTTCAAGCAGCACCCGCATGGAGACCAAGTTGATGGAACGGTACAGAGCCTGGCGTAAACGTGTGGGACCGTTGTAGCGGTTGTTGTCATTTTCTGGCCGATACTGTGATTCAAGATTGGCATCTTCAAAAACCAAGGGCGCATCAAGAAAAATATCCGCCGGGGTGATGCCTCGACTGAGCGCCGAGCTATAAACGAATGGCTTGAAACCCGAGCCAGGCTGGCGCTGGGCTTGCAGGGCATAGTTATATTGATTGCGGTAAAAGTCATAGCCACCGACTAATGCGCGCACCGCGCCGTTTTGCGGGTCCATCGCAATCAGCGCACCCTGAATATCCGGTAGCTGAGTCAGCAGCCACGTCGGTGCAGCGCCCGCGCCTGCTACTTGCCTCGGGTTCACGCGCACGATATCGCCCACTTGCAGGATATCGCTCATCTGGCGGATGCGCGGTCCGCGCTCGTCTACCGATACATAGAGCCTGGCCCAACGACTGTCGGTCAGTTGTACTTCGCCAATACCAAGGTCACTGGCGAAGACCAAGGCGCGCTCGTCCTCCACGCGTAGTACGACGGCAGGAATTTGCTCGGCATACGTGTCGCGCTCATCGAGGCGTTGTTGCAGGGCTTGGGCCAACGCGGCTCTTGGGTCTGCATCTCTTTCCGTGCTTTCAGCATCAACTTCCACAGCGGCACTTGCGGCACGCGTCGCCGTGTCGTCAGCGAACTCGGCCGCAATGGATGGCGTTGGCATGGAGTAGAGCTGCTCAATCTGTGCCAGCAAGGCGTCTGGGACTTGGCCCTCAGGTCCCCGGTAGCCGTGATCTCGGTCGTATTTCATCAGCCCAAGGCGCAAGGCTTGCGTGGCCTCGCGCTGCTGCTTGGCATCGAGGGTGGTATAGATCTCGTAACCGCCGGTGTACAAATCTGACACCTTGCCCATCACCTCTTGGCGTGCCCACTCCGCCGCATAGGGGCTGGGTAGATCGAGTTCGCGTGCATAAACCTTGGCGGTAATCGGCGAGGCGACGGCTTCGTCATAGGCACTGCGGGTTATGGACTCTTGATCAAGCATACGGCTGAGCACCTGATTGCGGCGACGGAGCGCCCAGCTCGGCCCATTAATCGGGTTGCCGGCCTCTGGTCGCTGGGGAATGCCAGCCAGCATGGCAAGCTGCGCCAGTGAAAGCTCTTCTAGAGGTTTGCCGTAGTAGGTAACCGCGGCTGCTTGTGCACCGTAGGCGCGCTTACCGAAGGGCACGAGATTGATATAAAGCTCGAGGATCTCTTGTTTGGTCAGCTCTTGCTCGATCTTCAAAGACAGCAACATTTCTTTGAATTTACGCAAAAAACTACGCTCTAACGTAAATGATACGTTGCGCGCTAGCTGCATGGTGATGGTGCTGGCGCCGCCGAGACGATCATCATTGATTCCCACCAGACGAGCGCCAAGCTGTATTAAATCGTTGGCCAAGGAGATGTAGTCGATGCCGCTGTGTTGATAGAACCGCTTGTCCTCGGTATCCAGCACTGCGCTGATGAATGCTTCAGGCACATCCTCGATGGCGACGGGGATCAAGCGGCGTTCGCCAAATTCACCAAGCAGTTCGCCATCGCTTGCATAAATACGCAGCGGTGCTTCGAGCTTGACGTTACGAAACGTGCTCGCCTCGGGGATTTGCGGATCGAGATAGATATAGGCACCGGCAAGACCGATTACCATCGTGCACAGGGTCGCGACGCCAAAAACTGCGAAAAAACGTAGCACTGGGTGTTTACGCGAGGCTCGCTGCATACGGCTGGATGGTTACCAGTAGAAATCGAAGAACGAACCCCAGCATAGCAAACCCCATGTAGTAGGACACTGCTACCGCAACCAGCAAAAGCCTCGCCGCTTGCAGGCATCGGCTTACAAACATTGGGGCATCATTGGATTTTTATCCCGTCGCGTGTCCAGCAGCCTGTTGTGGTGCTTTCAGCGGGGTTGTTGGTTATGGCATTTGTCGCCAGAAAACTTTTGCGCTCTCTTCAATCAATGGTGTCGTTTGATGCGCTCCCATGGCGTCGCAGCACGTCTGCCTTGGGAGTTTTGCTCCATCACAATTGCCTCGAATTTGTTCTGCTGGCGCCAAACGCACAGAAGATCTCGCAATCAATCACACTCAGCGATGCTGGCGATTTGAGTGCGCCATGCCAGAGTATCGCCGAGGTCTGTCATACCGTGATGGCAGCAAATGTCGGGGCGGTTAGCTGCTGGATCGCTACCGACCACGCCTGCGCCACGACCACGACCGTGGGCTCACGCCGCTGGTTCAGGCCGACTATTGATGCAGCTACCGCCGGGACCATGGCGACGACACTAGCAACCCACCTTGCTCAATTCTCAGATACAGACCGATCAGAGCATGAACTCAGCGCATCGCTTGGTGAAGACTGGCTCGAGATTGCGCGTGCTCAGTCAGCGCCAGCCATGGACTATCTCCTATTACCCGATGAACCGGTTGCGCAGCTTGGGCAGGTGCGGGCGTGGCTTTGGTGGACGCCGAAAGAGGCACAAGATGATCTGCGCGGCGCTCTAGCAGCCTGCGACTTGGCGGTGACAGGCTTGGTGCCAAGCGGTGTGGCGCTTCATCGCGGCTTGCTGGAGATTTGGCAAGACCAGGGTGCGGGGGTT
>SHAE01000062.1 GCA_004213835.1 OM182 bacterium
ATACGCTCGGCGGGTACCCAGACATTGTCGGCAATGTAGTCACTGGAACCCGAGCCGCGCATACCTGACACATGCCAGTTGTCGACTAGCTCAATCTCATCGGGCTGAAAAAATACTCGGGTCAGTCTTGGCGCGTCAGTAACCGTTTCACCACTGCCATCCACCTCGTGAATGCCGCCGGAGATCCACTGCGCGTTGCGGCAGCCAGAGCCCCAGCGCCAGTGGCCGTTGATGACATAGCCCGCTTGGCCGTCGCGCTCCTCGAACAAAGCGGTACCGCTGTCGGCGAAGACACCACTGGTGATTACGTCTGGGTTTTGCAGCATTTTCTGCAGCTGGGAGGGTGGTAGCGCACCGAACAAATACTGTGAGGTAGCGCCGATAAAAATACACCAGGCCGTAGAGCCGTTGGCGGTGGCCAACGTCTCGCAAAGTTTGCAGAACGCACTTGGTGAAATGCCCAGACCGCCGAGTGCTTCAGGTACCACCAAGCGATAAAAGCCCAGCTTCGCCAGCTTGTCTGCTAGGTCTTGCGGCAGGTGGCGCAGCTCGTCGATCTCGCGACGACGTGTGCCCAGCTCCGGCAGAAGTTGCTCGGCGGCATCGAGCAGCTGCGTTTCTACCGCTGCACTGGCGCTCATGGCGCAATCTCCGCGGCTGTGAGGTCATAAATGCGGCGCCAGTTCTCATCCATTTGCGGCAGCCACGCTTTCAGGAGTGGCGTACTGGCGTTTTTGGCGGTCATGCCTTTTTGCAGGGTGAGGTACTTATATGAAAAAACTGAAGCGCGATAGTTAGCCGCACAGTGCACCCAAACCTTTTTGCCTTGGTTTGTCATTGCATCCATAACGCTAAAGAACTGGGCGAGGTGATCGGTCTTTGGCGCATCCCACGGCACCGGGATGTGGATATAGGTCATGGCGTTCTCGCTCACCATACGGCCCTCGTCGGCGATGGCATTTTCAGAATCTGGCATGGCGAGATTGATCACCACATCAAATCCCTCGGCGCGGATGGCGGCGAATTGTTCAGCGGTAGGTTGACCCGAGCTGCCTAAGTTCTCAGGTAATGGGTGATAGTGATAGATGCTGCTGACGGCGCTGTCGGCGCTAGCCAGCGGGTGGGTTAACACCGAAAAAAGCAGTGCTGCCCAAACGTTGAATGTGTTCACCCATCCTCCCCAGTGGTGATGCCAGCAATAGCATTAAATAGTCGCAGTTAGTTGAACACTCGGCAATCGCGAAAGCTGACTTACACCAGTACAAATGCGCTCGGTCCACCGGTAGCATCGAGGACCAGTGGGAGTCAGGAGAGATCATGGACGTTCGTACTCTGATGCGCCGCGCGGCGCAGCATTACAGTGACTTTGAGGCCATCGTGCACAACGACACGCGGCTAACCTTTGCCGAGGCGTGGGAGCGTGGGGTACGACTGGCCAATGGCCTGCTGGCCATGGGACTAAAGCCCGGTGACCGGGTTGGTGTGCTGGAAGACAATTCGGTTGAGGCGGCGGATTTGTTTCAGGCCGCTGCTATTGCCAACCTCGTGCGGGTGCCCCTGTATCCGCGCAATGGTCGGCCTGCCCATACCCACATGCTGGGTCATACCAACTGTCGAGCACTGCTGGTCAGTGAGCATCATGCTCACGAGGTTGAGGGCATGCAGCAGGAACTGCCCGATCTTGAGCATATTTTCGTGCGCGATGCTGGCTACGAAGATTGGTTGGCCGGTCAATCGGCTGAAGATCCCGATGTGACGGTAGCGCCGGACGATTACTTCATCATTCGTCATACCGGCGGTACCACGGGCTTGTCGAAAGGGGTCGCCTATACCCACAAGGCGTGGCTCGCAGCCGGGCGCGACTGGTTTTATACCTTTCCGCCGGTGGAACCCGGCGACAAATGTTTGCACCTTGGTCCGATCTCACACGGCTCGGGCTACCAGTATTTGCCCATGTGGCTATCCGGTGGTTGCAACATCATGCTCGACCACTTTGAAACGGGTCATACGCTGGATGTAATCGAACAAGAGGGTATTAACTTTCTCTTCATGGTGCCCACCATGGTGAATGCGGTGGTTCACGATAACGGCGCACGTGGCCGCGACTTTTCCTCGCTGAAGTGCTTGTTGGTAGCGGCAGCGCCAATTCAAGATGCCACGGCCCTAGCGGCTCGTGAGGTATTTGGTGATGTGCTGTACCAAGGCTATGGGCAGACCGAAGTGCTGCCGGTATCGATGATGAACTCGGCCCAGTGGTTTGCAGACATTGCCGGCTCTAATCCGCTGCGAGCCTGCGGCTTGGCGCTGCCATTTTCTGAGGTAGAGATTTGGGATGAAGACAACAATCCGGTAGCGCCCAACGACGTTGGCGAAATCGTCGCCCGCTCTGACGGCATGATGAGCGAATTCTGGAATAACCCGGACGCCACCGCCGAGCGTATCGTCAACGGCTGGATCAAAACCGGCGACCTCGGCAAGCTCGACACCAACGGCTATCTGTATGTGGTGGATCGGGCCGACGACATGATCATTTCCGGCGGGTTCAATATTTGGCCAGCGGAACTTGAGAATGTGCTCGCAGGCCATGCTGATGTGCTGGAGGTGGCGGTATTTGGTGTGCCGCACGAGCGCTGGGGTGAAACACCTCATGCCCTGTGCGTGGTTAGCGAGGGCAGTGCGGTCACGGCTGAAGAACTGATCGAATTGGTGAGCAGTGACTTGGGGTCTTACAAAAAACCCGGCGGCGTCACCATAACCACAGAGCCCTTGCCAAAAAGTCCTGTGGGCAAGATCAAACGCAAAGATCTGCGTGAACCCTTTTGGGCCGGTGTTGATCGTCGAGTATCCGGTAGTTGAGCGAGCTGGCATTTCCAAAAGCGCAGAAGCCGCTGAAAGTCGCCCTGGCCGGGGGCGGCATTGGCGGTCTTACCACAGCGCTGTGCCTCGCCCGCGCAGGCCACGCGGTAACGGTCTATGAGCAAGCTGATACCTTTGTGGAATCTGGAGCTGGCGTGCAAATATCGCCGAACGCAGCGCGGGTACTGCATGCGCTAGATCTTAAGCAGTCGTTACAAAGGGTGGGTTTCCTGCCCCAGGCGACTGAGATTCGCAGTTGGCGCAGTGGCCGCGTTATTTCACATACCCCGCTCGGACATGCTGCTCGCGAGCGTTACGGCGCACCTTACTATCATGTGCATCGGGGCGATCTGCTGCAGTTGCTGGTGGCCCAGGCACAGGCCCAGCCAAAGATAGAGTTGGTACTAGGCAAACGTATCAGCGCGTTCACCCAAGACAGTGCCGGTGTGTCGCTTGATCTTGGTAATGAGTCCCGGGTTTTTGATTTGCTCATCGGCGCAGACGGCATTCATTCGGCGGTACGCGAACAATTGTGGGGCGAGCAGGCGGCAGATTTCACCGGCAACATGGCTTGGCGCCTGTTGGTTCCGGTAAACCGGTTACCCGAGGGCTTAGTCGCACCGAATGCCACGGTGTGGTGGGGGCCGGGTAAACACTTCGTGCATTACTTGGTCAACAGTGGTCGTCAGGTGAACTGCGTCTGCGTGGTGGAAACCAACGCTTGGCACCCGGAGTCGTGGATCGAACCCGGATCGCTGGCCGAACTGAAAGCAGACTTCGCTGGCTGGCATGACACCATTCAGGCATTACTTGCCCGCGCCGATGAGTCCTCGCTGTTCAAGTGGGGTTTGTTTGACCGCGCGCCAATGCAGGCATGGGGGCAGGGAAGGGTGAGTCTGCTGGGGGATGCCTGTCATCCAACGCTACCCTTCATGGCGCAGGGCGCCGCCATGGCCATAGAAGACGCGGCGGTGTTGGCTCGCTGTCTAAGCGCCGGTAGCGAGAACGAGCAAGATTGCGCTACCACGCTGCTGCGTTACGAAGCACTGCGGCGGCAACGCACTGCAGACGTGCAGCGCGGCTCGCGGCGCAATGCGACGATCTTTCATCTGTCTGGCATCAAGGCATGGCTGCGTGATCGCGCAGCAGCGCGGGCTGGCGGGCACACCATGGACAAACTGTATCGCTACAACCCGTTGAGTGTGGGGCTACACGACAACATGGATCCTTGAGCCAATGAACAGCGCCACTTGGCTTTTGTTGGGCCTAACACTATTTGCCGGGGCAGCGTCACCGGGTCCGAGCCTTGCCTTGGTGGTGCGTAGCGCTCTTACCGGCGGCCGTCTTGCGGGGTTGTTGGTCGCTCTGGCCCATGGCATTGGCGTGTGGCTCTATGCCTTGGCAGTGGTTTTTGGGGTTGCCGCTGTACTGCTTCATGTCGCCTCGTTGATGCTTGTCGTGCAGCTCATCGGCGTGCTGTTTTTGATGTATCTGGGTACGCAGATGATTCGTGGTGGCTTAGCTGCTGGCGCTGACAACTCTGAAAACCTCACCGTGCAGACGGCAGCGCGCTCGCACGGTCGTTACGTCACTGACGGTTTTTTGATCGTATTTCTTAACCCCAAGATCATGGTGTTTTTTCTGGCGGTGTTCAGTCAGTTTCTGACGTCGGAACAAAGTCTTCAGACTCAGGTGGCGGCGGCAACCCTTGCCGGCGTTATTGACGGCCTGTGGTATGCCCTTGTTGCTACGCTGGTGAGTCTGGGTCCCTTCGGCGCCTCGTTGCAGCGTCACAGCGGTAAAATCGATTTGTTCTTTGGGGCCGCCCTGTGGGTAATATCGCTGTGGATTTTATTGCGGCTCCTCAGTGACGGCTCCGGCATCTGATTCACAATGCCTGCAGTCGCGGCAGTGCGCCCTAAAACAAACACGGGAGTGACCCTATGTCTTTCTACGAAAAGCGCATTCTGCCCCACGTCATTAACTGCGCCTGTGGCGCTCCGGCGGTGGCCCGTCAGCGCGAAAAAGTGGTGCCCGAGGCCAAGGGCCGCGTGTTGGAGCTGGGGATTGGTACGGGTCTGAACGCGACCTATTACCGCGCTGCAGACGTTACTGAGGTCGTCGGGGTGGACCCTAGCCGCGAAAGCTGGGTGTTAGCCCAGCCTAAGATCGCCGAAGCCAGCGTACCCATCGAGTATTGCGAAGCCAGTGCTGAGGATATTCCGCTGCCCAGCGATAGCATCGACACGGCAGTGATCACCTACACGCTGTGCACGATCCCGCAGCCAGAAAAAGCGCTACAAGAAGTCGCTCGGGTGTTGCGCTCGGATGGACGCGTGTTGATTGCCGAGCATGCGCTGGCACCGGATGCGGCGGTAATAAAGTGGCAAAATCGCTTGAATGGCCTGTGGGGCAAGATTGCTGGCGGCTGTCATATCAACCGCGACATTCGCGGACTGCTGGACGCTAGCCCGCTGCAGGTGCGTCAATGGCAGGGCATGTACCTGCCCCAAACGCCCAGAGTGGCAGGCTACAATGTATGGGGCACCGCGTCACTGAAGTGATGTGGTAAATCACAGGATGAAACCGTGGCACTAGAACTGTTGGATCAGAAAGCCTCGCGAGGGGAAGCCACGCGGCAGTCGCTGATGCGTGCGGCTGAGCGTCTGTTTGCGGAGAAGGGCGCGAACAATGTCACCATTCGGGAAATTGTCGAAACGGCGGGGCAGAAAAATGAATCGGCGCTGCAATACCATTTTAAGAATCTAGAGGGCTTAATTGCTGCCACCCACCGTTATCGCGATGCTCAAATCGTTGCGGTGCGAAGTCGCTGTCTCGATGAACTTGCCGACCAATCCGACCAGCCCCAGCTGCGCGATATTGCCACAGCCATGGTGCACCCCACCTTTGAATTGGCGGGCAAGCATGCCGACTTTCGGCGCTACATACGCGGTTTCAGTTTAAGCCTAGCGACCAGTGACGTGTCACCGATGATATCGGTGCGACGCGGCAGTAGAGAGAACGACGAACGACTGGGCGATCTGCTGCGTGCTGCGCTACCCCAGTTGGATAATGAATCCTACCGCCGACGCTTAGATGCCGCGATTCGATACGTCAGTGTGTCGGTCTATGGCCATGCTCAGCAGCCCAATGCCTTTCGCGGCAAGACCGGTGAGCTTTTCTACCATCATCTAATCGATACGCTGGTCGGACTGTTGTCGGCGGCAGAGTCGGCGGACACTAAGGCGCGATCGCGTGAGGTGGCCATCTTTGAAGGTCGTTTGTCGGATTGACGCCTTCGCCGCAGCTAGCCGTTCTTAATGTGACGCATGACCACGGAGAAGTCTTTGCCGGTTAGGCCTTCTTGATCAAGCTGGGCGTAAAGCTGCTCTGCCTGTTTGCCGAAAGCGATGCTGGCGCTGGCGCCATCAGCCGCGTCTTGGGCCAACCTTAAATCTTTGAGCATCATGGCCACGGTAAACCCCGGCTCGTAATCGTTATTCGCTGGCGATGCGGCTACTGGGCCGGGTGCCGGGCAATAGGACGTCATTGACCAACACTGACCCGATGCCTTGGATGAAATGTCGAAGAAGGTTTGCGCATCTAGGCCAAGCTTCTCCGCCAGGTTGAAGGCTTCTGATGTGGCGATCATGGAGATACCCAGCAACATGTTGTTGGCAGTTTTCGCGGCTTGGCCATTGCCCGACGGTCCGGCATGAAAAACGTTCTTACCCATGGCTTCGAGGATGGGTTTGGCGCGCTCAAAATCGGCGGTTTCGCCCCCCACCATAAAGGTCAGCGTTCCGGCATTTGCTGCGGCCACGCCGCCGGAGACCGGTGCATCCAATGCGCTAAAGCCTTGCTCGCCCGCCTTGCTCGCGGCGCTGCGCGCCTCATCTACAGCGATGGTGGAGCAGTCGATCAGCAGTGCGTCCTTGCTCGCACTAGCCAGCACGCCACCATCATCGAAATACACTGAATGCACATGCTTACCGGCAGGTAGCATGGTGATGATGAAGGCTGCATCTGCCACGCAGTCGGCGGCATCTGTGGCGGCCATGGCGCCTGCGGCCACAGCGTTCGCAACCGCCTGAGGATTCAGATCGAAGGCACGTACCTGATGGCCAGCGTCGGCAAGGTTCGCGCACATGCCGCTGCCCATGTTGCCAAGTCCAATGAATGCGATATTGCTCATGATGTTCCTCTGAAGTTATTTCTGCGCGTGGCGAGCCGCGGTGCTACCACTCGGCGATGCTGCCATCTGGGTGCCGCCAAATGGGATTGCGCCAGCGATGGCCAATTTCGGCCTGCTCGCGGACAAAATCCTCGTTGATCTCAACGCCCAAACCCGATCCCTGCGGAATGTCGACAAAGCCGTCGTTAAAGGCGAATACGTCGGGATTGCTTAAGTAGTTGGTCAGGTCGTTGGCTTGGTTGTAGTGAATGCCCTGACTTTGTTCCTGAATAAAGGCGTTCTGACAGACTGCATCTACCTGTAAACAGGCGGCCAGCGCGATGGGCCCCAGCGGGCAGTGTGGGGCCAGCGCGATATCCCACGTCTCTGCCATATCGGCGATTTTCTTGCATTCTGTTATGCCCCCAGCATGGGACAAATCTGGCTGAATGATGTCGGCGGCGCCGAGCGTAAACAGATCTTTGAAATCAAAGCGGGAGAACAGGCGCTCACCGGTGGCGATGGGCACATGGGTTTGACGGCGCAAATCTGCCATGGCCTGCAAATGCTCGCTCAGCACCGGCTCCTCAATAAACAACGGTGAATAAGGCTCAATGGCGTGAATGAGAGTCTTCGCCATGGGGGCATGCACACGGCCATGGAAGTCCACAGCGATATCTAGGGCGCTGCCCACGGCTTCGCGCAGGTGAGCGATGCGTTCAACTGCCGCGTCGATCTTGCTGATGCTGTCGACAATTTGCAGCTCTTCGGTGAGGTTCATCTTGGTGGCTTTGAACCCGTCTGCGATGGCCTGCTGGGCACTGTTCACAATATCTGAGGGACGGTCGCCGCCTACCCAGGCGTAAACGCGAATACGGTCCCGCACTTGGCCGCCGAGCAATTGATGTATCGGCGTGTCATGGTACTTACCCTTGATGTCCCACAAGGCTTGATCGATGCCGGCGATGGCGCTCATGTGGATGCCGCCGCCGCGATAAAAACCACCGCGATACAGGGTTTGCCAATGCCGCTCGATTTGCAGCGGGTCTTCGCCAATCAGGTAATCGGCCAGCTCTGCCACCGTGGCGGCCACCGAATGGGCGCGCCCTTCGAGTACGGGCTCACCCCAACCGACGAGGCCTTCGTCGGTGGTGATTTTCAAAAAGCACCAGCGTGGTGGGACAATAAAGGTTTCTAATGCCGAGATTTTCATGCCGAGGTTCCTGTCACTATCGCAAGCACTAGTATTTTGACCCCGTGAGCCAGATATCAGCCCGAGCCCAGCTTTGCTCCAAGTCTTCATCCACCGAAGCATCGCTGAACCCGCGAGCCGCCAGAGCCTGCTGTAGCCCAAAAAGTGACCAGCCGTTGTGCGGATGATCTTTGAGCTCTGCGCGAAAAACCGCCTCGGCCTTGGTGGGTTGGTCAGCGTCCAGTAGCGTCTGGCCCAGCCAGTGCCGTGCGGCAAAGGGCAGGGGTTCTGGCTCGTCGTAGTCGAGGCTGTCCTCCAGCGCCACGGCCTGTTCAAAGCTCTCGATGGCCGCTTCGGTCTCGCCACCAGTTAGCTGTATCTCACCGGCTAAAATGTGCACTAGTACTCCGACGACATTTTTCGCCGGGTGAAAGCGAATCTTGTCGTCCGTCCTAGCAACGTATGCTCGCAGGTCGGCGAGCGTCGTTTGCGCGCCCGTGAGATCACCGCCTTTGAGCATGGCATAGCCCTTCGCGAAGTCATAAATCGCTGCAGAGGCTGCGTTGTCGGGTCTGCGATTTAGCTCTAGCACTTCGTCAAAGCGACCGAATCGAATGAGCGTGGTGGCCTCGAACTGGGCGTCGCCTGCGTACTTGCGGTAGTCCTTACCCGCCTGCGTCGCTACGGCGCCTTGGCCGTCGTAGGAGGCAGCAAATAGCAGCATGTGTAGATTGTGGGTAGGGCCATAGGAAAAGCCCTTACCCTGTGCAGCCCGCCGGTCGGCGTTATTGGCGGCAATATTGGCGCGTACCGAGCGCCCCCACAGACCTACCTCGTTCCAAGTATGGGAGGGCATATGCTGAATATGGCTAGCCATCGGCACCGTGGACGCTAAATGGTCTGCGCAGGCTAAGGCCAACTCGGGTTGTTGGCTGGATTCCGTGGCGTGAATGTACAAGTGACAGGCGCCGGGATGCTTGATGTCTTGCGCAAGCACGCCGGTGAGCACGCCGTGCAGGCGCTGTAGGTCAGGATCGGCCAGGTCGCGATAGCCGCGACGATCTTCCAACAGAAACAGGCTCACCGCATAGACCGCTGCGACGTCGTGATTGTTCGAGTACTCCCTGTAGACCTTGGCCATGGCATCGGCAAAGGCCTGATCGACAGGGCGGCGCTCGTCAGGATTGTAGCCCTCGGGGTAGCGCACTAGGGCCGCCTCGATCAACGCCCGCTCCATGGCCGAGCTGTTTGCCTTAAGCTGGTTCGCTTGCTGGATCGCAACACGCGCAGCAGCGGCCTGCTCGGCGCTCATGCCACCGTTCAAAAAGGAACCTCGCGAGAACGCCTCGCCCCAAAAACACATGGCGCAGGTAGGGTCTAGTTCTCGTGCTCTGACCATGGATGATACGGACTCGGGCATATTGTAGGCCCAGCGCAGCTGCATACCTTGGTTGAAGAAAGCCTGGGCCTCTGCGTTGTCGGTAGATACTTCCCACTTATAGGTGCCTAGCGCTTGGGGCAGGAGTTGAATAGCCATGCCCGGCGTAGCCATGGACATATGTTTGTTGTGGTCTGTGGCGGCGTTGGCCGTATGGATGGTGGTAGTAGACAGTGCGGCGAGCGTAAACAAAGCAACTACTGCTCTGCTGCCATGGCGAACACGGCGAGTGAATGCGAATAGAAACATGCCTTGGCCCCTCCAGCTTTGCGCCAAGACTACCAGCAAATAACCGCTGGCTCAGCGGATGATGATCTGCTCAGAATTCGGCGGCAGGTTAAAGGTCTGCAGATCGTGGGCGAGGATGGTATTGCCGCTGAGTCCGCGCTTGAACATGTCTTCGGTAAGATCGTTCACTGGCGTTGGCACCAAATGGTAAAGCACCAGT
>SHAE01000063.1 GCA_004213835.1 OM182 bacterium
GGTGATAGAGCGGCCAGTTGTCTGCGGTGATTTTAGGGCACTGGAGATTTGCTCTGCTTCACCGCCTTCGTCAGGGGCGATGCAAATTATGGTTCCTCGGCTGTACGACTACCTGCAGAAGCAGGCCAGCTCCACCAGCAAAATGCAGGACTTCGTCGATGCTCAGCGCCTCGCGTACGCAGACCGAGACCACTTTTTTGCCGACCCGGATTGGGTCGATGTGCCCGTTGCAGCCCTGCTTGATCGAACTTACCTGCAGCGTCGTGCGGCGGCGCGCTTTGCGCCGGATGCGTTGCCCCAGCACGGCGACCCGATGGGTAGCGTTGCACTCGGCGCCGACACTACGGAAGAAGCCAATGGCACCACACACCTCTCTATCGTCGATGGCGAAGGCAATGCCGTGAGCTTCACAGCCACGGTGGAATCGGCTTTTGGTTCTGCGCGCTGGGTGCGTGGTTTTTTATTGAACAACGAATTGACCGATTTCGCGCGCAGCTATGATGCGCAAATGCCCATGCCAGCAAATGTTATAGACGGAGGCAAAAGGCCGCGTTCTTCCATGTCGCCGACCATGGTCTTTGATGAGTCAGGTGAGTTGGTGCTAGTGACCGGCAGTCCCGGCGGTAACTCGATACCCGCCTACGTGGCGAAAACCATACTTGGCATATTCGACTGGCAGTTAACACCCCAGCAGGCTGTTGATCATCCCAACATTATCGCCCGCGGCAGCAAGGTTCGCGTTGAGATCGGCGTCGATGGAGGTGCTGACGTGGCTGCAGGGCTAAAAGATCTGGGTTACGAGGTGCAGGAAAGGGAAGGTGAGAATTCCGGCATCCACCTGATTCATGTTACGAAGGACGGGTTGGTCGGCGCGGCAGATAAGCGTCGCGAGGGTACGGTGCAAGCATGGAAGGCGCAGTAGGCCTGAAAGTGGGCGTGTGCGGATTTACCTCGGTGCGCGAAAGCGCGAAGGCTGCTTAGGGGTAGCGCAATGACGTTGCGGGATAAACTGCGCATCATCATTTTCGAAGCTGACACCAAGGCTGGCCGGCGCTTTGATGTCGCGCTAATCGTGATGATTCTGCTCAGCGTGCTCACGGTCATGCTCGATTCTGTGCCCGAGATCAACGCACGCTACGGGCAACAGCTGTACTACGCCGAGTGGGCCTTTACCCTGTTGTTTACGGTGGAATATCTTATTCGGCTGTGGTGTATCGAGCACTCCGGCAGCTATGCAAAAAGCTTCTACGGCGTGGTGGATTTGCTGAGCATATTGCCCACCTACATCAGTCTCTTCGTGCCCGGCGCTCAGTTCTTCTTAGCCATTCGTATTTTGCGCGTGCTGCGGGTGTTCCGCGTACTGCGCATGGTGCGCTATGTGGGCGAAGCAGAGTTAATCGCCCAAGCGCTGGCCGCTAGCCGCCGCAAAATCACTGTATTCATCGCCTCGGTGCTGGCGCTAATGGTGATTTTTGGAGCGCTCATGTACGTGATCGAAGGCGGCAGCAACCCAGCCTTTGCCAGTATTCCGCACAGTATTTATTGGGCGGTCACTACCATGACCACAGTAGGCTATGGCGACATTACGCCCACCACGCCAATCGGCCAGTCGCTGGCCTCGCTCATCATGATTATGGGCTACGGCATCATCGCCGTGCCTACAGGCATCGTGACCCTCGAACTTAACGAGGCGAATCGGCGCCAAGCCAATACGCGTACCTGTTCTGACTGCGCGGCAGAAGGGCACTCTCGGGAGGCCAGCTACTGTTGGCGTTGTGGCGCTGCCCTATACCAGCGGTCCAGAGACCAAGAGCCGAAAGAATCTGAGTCCAACGAAAGCCTGAACAGCTAATCGGTTTCTACCGGCCCCATCCGCAGAATGTGGGCGTCGATGCGGTGGGTGATGGTGAACTCTGGCTCGGCGATGTTTTTCAGCAGCGCTTCATGTTCGGCGTCAAAGGCGGCTACTTGCTGCGTATCCAGGGTGGCGCCTATGCCGCGGGATGCACGAATACGCCCCATCCAAGCCTCGCGAGTAAAGGCAATTTCCTCGTCGTAATAAAAGTATCCGCAGTAATGCATCGCGGGGGTAACGCCCGGATAGCGCGGGCCAGTTCCACCTCGATAGTGGGCACCCTGCCAGTTTGGGTTGTGCTGCAATATCAGCGCCTCGCTGGCTTTGGCGATAGGATCAACCCCGGGCAGCCAAGAGAAATGCGAGATTACCAATACGCCCTCGGGCCTTAGCCAGCGTTGCAGGCTTGCCAGCACCTTGGGCGTGTCGAAGTACAGAAAACACTGGTTGGCGGTGACAACGTCAATACTGCTGTCGGCTGCCTGGGTCTCATCGGCGGGGGCTACCTGAAAATTGATGCTCAGGCCCTGCATTTGCGCCAATTCCGACGCCATACGCACTTGTTCGCCGGATATGTCGCTGGCCATGACATCACTGCCTTGCGTGGCCAGTTGTCGTGCGATGACGCCGGTGCCCGTGGCAAGGTCGAGGACTTTTTGCCCGGGTAGGCCAATGCCGAGTGCTGCCAATCGCTGGTAGAAGCTAGGCGGGGGGCCGGGGCGATGTTTGGCGTAATCGGTTGAGGTTTTGCCCCAATCGATGCGCTTGTCTTGCTCGCTGGTGGTGTCTTGCATGGTCATAACTCTTCTCGGTTCGACAATTCAGGCTAGGTATACGCGACCTGCTCTTGGGTGTTCCGGCGACCAGCGGATGCGCCCAACCGACGAGCGGCTTGCTGCTGGCCGTCGACGCGAGTCTCTACAAGATCTTGCAACTAGCGTAGAATCTGCGCCTCTCTGGCGGGGGAGTTTCTGCCAGTTTCCGAACTAATTAAGGAGTAAAAGGTCGTGTTAGAAGCCTACCGTGCCCATGTACAAGAACGCGCTGAGCTGGGAATTCCGCCCAAGCCTCTTGATCCTGAGTGGACTGCTCAACTGGTTGAGCTACTGAAATCCCCGCCTGCTGGCGAAGAGGACTTTCTACTCGACTTGATCGCCAATCGCGTGCCACCGGGTGTAGACGAAGCGGCCTATGTAAAAGCGGGTTTTTTGAGCGCCATTGTCACTGGCGATGCCAGTTCTCCCCTGATCGACGCTGCGGCGGCGGTGAAGTTGCTCGGCAACATGCACGGTGGCTACAACGTCGCCACGCTGGTGACTCTGCTGGATGACGAGGCGCTTGCGGTCTCTGCAGCAGAGGAACTCAAAAGCACGATCTTAGTCTTTGACGCCTTTCACGATGTCGCCGCCAAGGCCGACGCGGGCAACGCGCATGCCAAGGGTGTGATGCAGTCTTGGGCCGATGCGGAGTGGTTTACCACCAATGATTCGGTGCCCGAAAGCATAAAGGCCGTGGTGTTTAAGGTAACCGGCGAGACCAATACGGACGATCTGTCACCGGCGCAGGACGCTTGGTCACGCCCAGACATTCCGCTACACGCGCGCGCCATGTACAAGATGCAGCGCGAGGGTCTAACGCCCGAGGTTCAGGGCGAAGTGGGTCCCATGGAGCAAATCAAGGCGCTACAAGACAGCGGCATGCAGGTGGCCTTCGTCGGTGATGTTGTAGGCACAGGCTCATCACGTAAGTCCGCTACCAACTCGGTGCTGTGGTTCTTCGGCGAGGATATGCCCGGTGTGCCCAACAAGCGCTCCGGCGGCATCTGTATTGGCGACAAAGTCGCACCGATTTTCTTTAACACCATGGAAGATGCCGGCGCCTTGGTTTTTGAGGCCCCGGTGGAAAAACTCGGCTTTGGCGATGTGATTGAGATTCGTCCTTATGACGGCAAGATTCTCAGTGAGAGCGGTGACGTGCTGTCGGAGTTTGATTTTAAGTCCGATGTGATCTTGGACGAGGTGCAGGCAGACGGTCGTATTAACTTGATCGTTGGTCGTGGTCTCACCCAACGCGCCCGTGAGCATATGGGCCTGCCGGTGTCAGATTTGTTCCGTCAGCCAACGGCACCGGAATCTTCCGACAAGGGCTATACGCTGGCACAAAAGATGGTCGGTCAGGCTTGCGGTGTCGAGGGTATTCGTCCCGGCGCATACTGCGAACCGAAAATGACCACCGTCGGCTCCCAGGACACGACGGGCCCGATGACCCGAGATGAGCTAAAAGACCTTGCCTGTTTGGGTTTCTCTGCAGATCTGGTGATGCAGTCTTTCTGCCACACCGCGGCTTATCCAAAGCCTGTGGACATCGATACCCAGCACAGCCTGCCGGACTTCATCATGAACCGTGGTGGCGTTTCGCTGCGTCCTGGTGACGGCATCATTCACAGCTGGCTGAACCGCATGCTGCTTCCCGACACCGTGGGCACTGGCGGTGATTCGCACACACGCTTCCCGTTGGGCATTTCCTTTCCTGGCGGCTCCGGTTTGGTGGCCTTTGCGGCGGCAACCGGCGTCATGCCACTGGATATGCCTGAGTCGGTACTGGTGCGCTTCAAAGGCGAGATGCAGCCGGGTATCACTCTGCGCGATCTCGTGCACGCGATTCCTTACTACGCCATCAAGGAAGGGCTGCTTACGGTCGAGAAGAAAAACAAGAAGAACATTTTCTCTGGCCGCATTTTAGAAATTGAAGGCCTGAACTCGTTGACTGTCGAGCAAGCCTTCGAGCTGTCGGATGCCTCTGCAGAGCGTTCGGCCGCTGGCTGTACCATCAAAATGGCGGAAGATTCGGTTGCCGAGTACCTGCGTTCAAACTGCACGCTGCTGCGCTGGATGATCAGTCAAGGCTATGGCGATGTGCGCACGCTGGAGCGCCGTGTGCAGAAGATGGAAGAGTGGTTGGCCCAGCCTTCACTGATGAGCGCTGACGCCGACGCCGAGTATGCCGCAGTGATTGAAATTGATCTCGCCGACGTCAAAGAGCCTATCGTTTGTTGTCCAAATGACCCAGACGATGCGCGGCTGTTGTCGGAAGTTTCCGGTGCCAAGGTGGACGAGATCTTCATTGGTTCTTGCATGACCAATATCGGCCACTTCCGCGCGGCGGGTAAGTTGCTCGACAAGGCTGGCTCTGTGGATGCACGCTTTTGGATTTGTCCACCCACGCGCATGGATGCCCATACGCTGATGGAAGAGGGCTACTACAACATCTATGGCCGGGTTGGTGCGCGCACTGAAATGCCAGGCTGTTCGCTGTGCATGGGTAACCAAGCCCGTGTGCTTGCTGGCGCAACGGTAATGTCGACGTCTACGCGTAACTTCCCCAACCGGCTTGGCGATGGCGCGGACGTCTACTTGGCTTCGGCGGAACTCTCCGCGGTGGGTGGTGTGCTGGGTCGCCTGCCAACGCCAGAAGAGTATCTGGAATACGCCAAGCAGCTCGACTCCATGTCTAGCGAAATCTATCGTTACATGAACTTCGATCAGATCGAGTCCTTCCACAATGCAGCAGAAGAAGGCAAGTTGATTGCTGCGGAGCAAATCGTGGAGGTGTCCTAGGTTAGCGGGACGCCACGGTGGCGCTTAATCTAGACCAACGAAAACGACCCTCCGGGGTCGTTTTTGATATGGACGGCACGCTTGTGGATACCGAGGGTCCGGCGCGAGCGGCTTTCGCTAGGGCGATCGTCGAGGTGGGCTTCGACTTCGATGCGTCGGTTTACGACCGCTGCTTGGGGACGACGTATGTTGAAACCCAGAGGATACTCATCGCCGCCTACGGTGATGGCCTGAATACCCAAGCCCTTGGCGATGCTTGGACAGCGCATTTTTTGGCTGGTCGCGATCTCGCGCCCATCGAACTCAAACCCGGCATTGCAGAGCTGCTGCAGCGGCTGCAGGAGTTGGATATTCCCATGGCGGTTGCTACGGCGAATCTTCGTGAGATTTGCGAATCGTCCCTAAGCGACTGCGGTGTTCGCCACTACTTTGGGCACCTGGTGTGTACGGAAGATGTGCGTAATGCCAAACCTGCCCCAGATCCGTATTTGTTGGCTGCTGCGAAATTGGGCAAGCAGCCTGCCGACTGTTGGGCCGTAGAAGATTCAGATATTGGTACGCGGGCGGCGGTGGCTTCGAAGATGCGTACGTTTCAGATTCCAGACGCCAGACCGCCGAGTGAGTCGGTATTGGCCTTGGGTCATGAAGTGTTAGCCAGCGCCAGCGAGTTGCTGGCGCTGCTCACCAAGCCAGAATCCTAGTCTGCAGACAGACCAATGATTTGCGCTGGGGTCAGCTCTAGCGCGCGGGCGACGTGATTGAAGAACGTCACCTCGTAGTCACTCACGCGGTCGTCGGCGTGAATCACCTCAAGCAGAGCCTCAAGGGTATTCTTGCGATCCTTGGCGGTAAGCTTGCGCGAGCACTTGTGCAGGTAGCGCTCGAAGGGTGCTTGCTCGTACAAACGCGAGTTTGCGGCCACGCGTACATTGGCGGCAGTGAATTTCTCGCCAGTGCGGTCGAGTAGCACTTCGCGAACCTTAGCCACTTCTATCGACTTGATGTTGGTATCCGCGGCAGTAGCGCGAGCCAAAGTCATGAGCAGGACTTCCTTGGCTAACTGTTTTTGTTCGGCCCTAGTTAATGCGGAGCCGCTGAATAATTTTTTGATACCCGACAGTTTAACGATGCTCATGGATCCCCCTGTGCTGTATGGCCCGATGCGTCGGCGCGAGTATACCCCAACAGTTTTTTGTTATGGCCACTGTGTTGCAATGCCGGGCGCAAAGCAGCGCACTGGTTCAAGCATTTGCCCAAGCCTTGATGAGGTGGTGGGCGATTGCGCCCGCACCGGGAATTCGCAGGTCGGGGTTGTCGCCTGCAATGGCAGACAGAACTTGGTTGCGGTCGAACCATGCCACGTCGGCCATTTCTTCCGTGTCGATGACGATATCTTGATTCAGGGCAATGCCGTGGCAGCCAATCATCAGCGACGATGGAAAGGGCCACGGTTGCGAGGAGTGATAGCTCACCGGTCCCACGGTAATGCCTGCTTCCTCCATGACCTCTCGGCGCACTGCTTCTTCCAGCGATTCGCCCTGATCGACAAAGCCCGCCAGCGCCGAGTAAAAGTTGCTCTGGGCCATGCGACCTTGGGATTTGCCCAGTAGGCAGTAATCGCCCCGGGTGTCGTTTTGAATGAGCATGATGGCGACGGGATCCGTGCGCGGAAAGACGTGTTTGTTGCAGCGATCGCATTGCCGTACCTGGCCGCCGCGACTCGCGCGGCTAGGGTTGCCGCAGACAGCGCAAAAGGGGTTTCGTTGATGCCAATCGAGCATGGCTCGTGCTTGGCTGACGATGCCGCCCTCTGCAGCGCTGAGCGCGGCTACCGCCTGGCGGCAATCGCTGAACGCAGCGATGGAGCCAACACAAGTGGCTTCCTCAACGCTGGCCGCAAATCGACCTTCGCCGTTGTCGAGGCCGAGAAAGACAAGTTGCCTTGGTGCGACGGGCACCTCGTCGTGGCTAATCCAAGCGAGTTGGCCTGCGGCTTGGGTGGCAACTTTGAGTTGATGAAAGAGCAAAAACCGACTGCTAGATGCGTTTTGTAAGGCCTGAAGGGCTGCTTCGTCCTTGCGCAGGTGCTGGCCGCGATCTAGTGGGTTGCCGGCGAAGGTGTGAACAAAGTCTGCATTAACGGTGTACATCCAATCAGCCTAACAAGTGAAGGTCACAGCTTCATGGCATTTTTCGCGTAGTTTTTCGCGTAGTTTTTCGCCCAGTCGCGGTGACTCTCTCGCGCGGCGAAATGAGGTATTCTTTTCGACAACGAGAGCAGAGAGTTGAACGAGTCCATGACGCAAACCATCGAACGTATTCCTTTTGGCAAGACCGGCCATCACAGCAGTCGCGCCATTTTTGGAGCTGCGGCGTTGGGCGCCATGAAGCAAGACCGTGCGGATCGCACCTTGGAGCAGATTCAACAGTGGGGCTTGAACCATATCGATGTGGCTGCAAGTTACGGCGAGGCGGAACTGCGTTTGGCGCCTTGGCTGCAACATAACCGTGATTCGGTTTTTCTCGCCTCGAAGACAGGTCATCGCACCTACGAGAAAGCCAAGCAACAGATTCATGCGTCACTCGAGCGCCTGCAGGTAGACCAGCTTGATTTGATTCAAATGCACAATCTCACTCAAGCCGACCAGTGGGAAACCGCCATGGGCCCGGGTGGTGCCATGGAGGCCTTGCTAGAAGCCAAGGAGCAGGGTTTGGTGCGTTTCTTGGGCGTCACCGGCCACGGTACCTACGCCCCTGCCATGCATATGCAGAGCCTTGAAGCCTATCCGTTTGATTCGATTTTGGTGCCCTACAACTACACCATGATGCAGCAGCCTCAGTACGCCCATGACTTCAACGCCCTGTACGATATGTGCCAAGCGCGAGGCGTGGCCATGCAGACCATTAAGGGCATTGCAGCGCGGCGTTGGCAGGACGGCGACGAAGAAAAACGCTTCAGTTGGTATCGACCCATCACCGATGCAGGGGCCATGAAGCGCGCGATTGACTTCGTGCTGGGTCGCGAGAACTTGTTCATCAATACCAGTAGTGATGCAACGTTGCTGGAGCGGTCACTTACCGCGATTGCACAGCCCACTGCAGAGATAGATTTAACGCTGCTAGCAGAAGACGCCGAGCGTTTGGGTGTTGAGCCGTTGTTTGTGCGCGATGTGTCTGACGATGTGATCATCAGCGCAGGCTGAGTACAGCGCCTCGTTAAGAGCGCTTCGATTGAAGGGGAGAGAGAAATGGGTCATGAAAATTGGCAGGTGCGCCGGTTAGCCGGATCGTTAGGGGCGGAGATTACCGGACTAGACCTGAACGAAATAGCCGCTGGAGATGAAGCAGGCATCGACGCGGTGACAGCGCTGTTGCTGGAACATCAGGTGATCTTCTTTCCCGGCCAAAACGTCGATATCGACAGCCATGTGGCCCTGGGCAAGCGCTTTGGCAAAGTCGAAAATCATCCCAATTTGAAGAACCCATTCACTCAACACAGCGAAGTATTCGAGCTAGCGGCCACTCATGGCGGCGTTGCTGACGAATGGCATACCGACATCACCTTTGAAGATCAGCCGTCGATCATGTCGATTCTGCACATGGTCACCTGCCCAGAGTTTGGTGGCGACACCATGTGGACCAACCTTTATCAAGCCTACCAAGAGCTGTCGCCACCCATGCAGGCGCTTTGCGATGGTCTCAGCGCACTGCACGACGCCCATCCGCATAACCGCGAAGACCAAATGGCCATTCATCCGGTGGTCCGGGTGCATCCAGAAACCGGTCAGCAAGCGCTCTACGTGAACGAGCACTTCACGCGTCGACTGGTGGAAATGAATGCGACGGAAAGCAAGGCCGTGCTGGAATATCTGATCAACTGGGTAAAGAACCCGCGCTTTACCGTGCGCTATCACTGGACCCCGGGCACCATTGCCATCTGGGACAATCGCTGCACCCAGCACTTTGTGCTCAATGATTTCGAAGGCGAGCGCATCATTCAGCGCGTTACGGTGATGGGTGATGTGGTCGAAGCCGCCCAGCCAAGCCCTTGGCAGCCATGGGTGCGTCCGGGCCGCCTGTCAGCCACCACGCGCCTTGATCGACAGCTCAATCGCTATATGCGAAACAAAGCCGCGGAGGCTGCTGAGTAGTCCGGGTTAAGGCGTTTATGGGTAAACGTTAACCACGGGGATTGCGTTGCCTGATGAGCTTAACCCTTCGTTCAGGGAACCCGAACGAAAACCGCCAAGGTCCATGGCGACAAAGCGATACCCCAGAGCCTGTATTTCGCGCTGCAGGGCTTCGTGGTGCTGCACGGCCAGTTCGAATTCTTCTCGCAGTATTTCCAGTCGTGCCACCTCGCCATGGTGGCGTACGCGAAACTGACTAAAACCATACTCCGCCAGCACGTTTTCTGCCGCTTCTACCTGAGCCAACAGCTCTTGATTGATCGCCGTGCCATAAGGAAAGCGGCTGGATAGGCACGCGGCCTGGGCCTTGTCGGCATTTTCCAAACTCAGGT
>SHAE01000064.1 GCA_004213835.1 OM182 bacterium
GCCCTTTAAGTTAACCCCGTAATCCCATTGAGCGGTGTGAAAACTCTCCCCTTTGAAGTGCTGCATACCCGCGACTTCGGGCATACGCGGAGTGGAAAGCGGCCCGTTCGCACTGACCACATGAGTGGCGAAGAAGTCTGCGCCAGCGCCATCACTAGCCATATCCTCAGTGCTGATCTGCCACTGCCCAGTGCCGACGTAATTCACGCCGGTCACCTTGGTGGCAAAGCGTATGTGAGGCTGCAAGCCGCAGTATTCGACCAGTTGATCTGTGTAGCTGGCTATTTCTTGCTGCGTTACATACTTCTTCGAAGGAATGAAACCAATGCGATCCAGAAAGGGTAAGTAAGCATAGGACGGCACATCGCAAGCCGCGCCTGGGTAACCACCGACACCGCCGTTCTGCCAAACGCCGCCAAGTGATGCGCCCATTTCCAAAATACAGAAGTTTTCAATACCTGCTTCTTTCAAAAAATAGCCGCAAAGCAAACCGGAAAAACCGCCGCCGACGATGACGACTTCGTGGTGATTAGACATAGCAATTGATCCTTGGAACCGCAGTGGCAGGCCTGACAAAGCAGGCCAATAGTCAGAACGACCATGTTACGCCAAAACGGTTAGAGCGATAACTGCCGCCCGGCGATGATTATTCTTTTAGCAAAATTTGCCATGAGGAGTATGCCAGCAGCGGTACCGATTACCGTTTCTGAACATGGGTTCGCTAGGTTCAGTCTAGGAATACGACGCAATATGGCGGGCGGCCACTCAACAACCGACGAAGTCTTGATCCGCACACTTCATTGCGTTGTCTTGAGCACGGGCGATTTCACTTTGCGCCATGCTTGCCGCTAGACGCTCGCGGCTTGCCGCCGCTTCGGCGTAGCCGTTTGCGGCTGCGAGGTTGAACCACATATGTGCCTTGACTGGATCGCGAAAAGTCCCCTTGCCATCAGCATAGGCGATACCAAGATTGTGCTGAGCACGTGGATAGCCTTGTTCGGCTGCCTGCTGAAACAAACGCAGCGATTCTTTGAAATTTTGAATGACGCCCTCGCCCTTCAAGTGCAGCGTCCCTAGTGCATCGAGGGCTTGGGGTGATTGTTGTTCGGCGGCCTGTTCGTAGTAGCGCTGAGCCATTTGTCCATCGACATCGGTACCAAGACCCTGTTCGTACATGAGGCCCAACTGAAATTGGGCTTCGGCCTCCCCTTGCGCTGCCAACGTCTCATAAAGCTCCAGAGCAGTGACATATTCACCGCGCTCGAAGGCATCGTTAGCTGTTGGTAAATCTTCAGCACTGACCAGTGGCGCCCAAATGCACGCAGCCGCAAGCAGCCACGCAGAGCGTAAGCAGCGGCAGCCGACGCATAACACAGAGCGACGGAATCTGTTTGAGACTGCGATCAGGATCATGGGGTATGTGGCAAGTTTGTGGCTGCGCGATGCTTCATTAGTCGGCATAAACATGAGTTTTCTTGAGCGCTCCTAAAAAGAGCGGGTCTCACCAATCTTGAGTACCCAGGCCTGCTGCTCACCCAGGCCTTGCGCAGCGGCGGCCTGCTTGAATCGCCTTGGCGGCTGATTGAGCGGCTCATCGGATAAGTCAAAAGTGCCAAAGTGCATGGCCACTGCTGTCTTGGCATCAAGATCCAAGGCGGCACTGACCGCTTCCTCTGGGTTCATATGGGAGGCACGCATCATCTGGCGCGGTGCATAGGCCCCAATGGGCACAGCGGCAAGATCGAAGGGCCCTAGATAGTCTGCAATTTGTTTGAATCCGGCAAAATAACCGGTATCACCTGCGTGATAAAAACGACGGCGCTCGCCGATAACAGCCCAGGACGACCACAGCGCTTTGTTCGTGTCGGTCAGACTACGCTTACTCCAATGCTGGGCGGGCAAACAGTGCACGGTGAGACCGGCTAGCTCGACACTTTCGCCCCAGTCGAGTTCTCTTACGTTATCGATGCCATGACGCTGCAACAGCGCCGCATTGCCAAGAGGTACCAAAAAATGCGTCTGCGGGTTGCGCCGGGCAAGCGCCCGCAGCGTCGGCAAATCCAAGTGATCGTAATGATTATGAGAGATCATGACGAAGTCGATGGTCGGCAGTTCGTTGATTGCTACTGCTGGGGGTACAAATCGCCTAGGTCCCAACGGTGGCAGTGGACTGGGGATGTTTGACCAAATCGGATCGGTCAGAAACGTTAAGCCGCCCATTTGCACGAGCAATGTCGAATGACCGATCCACGTTACCGTTGGCGGCCCGTCCTTGACGTAGCTACGCAGTTGGGCCGTGTCAGGTGTTTGTTGTTCCGGTGCATTGCGACCATCGCGAAAATAGGTGCCTAAACGTCGCAACATAAACGGTACACGCACGCCGAAACTGCCATGGCTGAGGGACTCGCCTGGGTTGGCATAGGTGTCTCCGTGCCGTGGTGCTGCTTTTATGAGCGCAGCACCTTCAACGACAGCCACAGCATCGTCCGAGGCCTCGGCAATTTCAAAATGGACCAGCAACGCAGACAAAAACAGCAGCGCGATTGTGTGTTGTGTGAAGGTCATTGCTGACTCCTTAACGCCGGTCACTCGCCCCTGTCATTCATCCTTACTGCCTTTCGAAAAGGCTAGAAATCCCTTCTGAAATGGGCCATGTTTGAGGACAGGGGGATGAGATTATGGATTTATATGAGGCTATGAGCACCCTGCGTGCTGTGCGCCGACTGCGACCCGACCCAATCGACGAGGCCATTGTTGAGCGTGTGCTCACCGCCGCTACTTGGGCACCAACCGGCGGCAATACACAGCCCTGGCGTATTGTTGCGGTCACCGACCCAGACGTAAAGCAGTCACTGCAAGATCTTTACAAACCCCACTGGGATGCCTACCTGCCGGGCTACGAAGCGCGGCTAGAACGCATGGCCGACGATGCTAAGGCATCGAGCATTAAGGCCATGGACGCCGGTAACTATCTCGCCTCACACATGCATGAGGCACCCCTCATCGCGATTTTCTGCTTCAACCCCAAGCTAATGACCATTACCGACAGTGACTTGGATCGACCAAGCGTCGTTGGCGGTGGTTCGGTTTACCCCGCGGTGCAGAACTTTCTCCTTGCTTGCCGCAACGAAGGCCTTGGCTGCGTACTCACTACGCTACTGTGCTACGAAGAGGCCGCGGTAAAAGATGTGCTGGGCATGCCCGAAGACTGGTATCCCTGCGCCCATATTCCTGTGGGTTATCCCGTGTTAGGCGGCCATGGAAGCATTCGCCGTCGCTCGATTGACCAAATGGTTCGCTACAACCAATGGTAGCGACTTGGGCATTGAAGTAGATCGCGTCTCCCGTGCGTAGATAAAGCCCTCGCAACAGCGGCAGAACAACCAACCAAAGCAGCAGCCAATGACGGAACCCACGACAACCGAACGTAAATCGTTAAGCACCTATCAGCTAGCCTCCTATGGCGCGCCGTCGATGCCGCTCTCCATGGTGGCACTGCCGCTGGCGGTCTATCTGACCCCAGTCTATGCGGACTCAGCAGGCTTTGGTCTGAGTCTCGCCTTTGTTGGATTGATGCTCGCCCTGTCTCGGGTATTTGACGGGATCACAGACCCCATTATTGGCTTCATGTCCGATCGGATTCGCACGCGATGGGGGCGCAGAAAGCCCTTTATTCTCATCGGTATGCCAATTTTCATGCTGGGCGTTTGGCTGCTGTGGATACCTCCTATCGAGTTCCGCGAGGTCACGTGGTTGGGCATGACATTTAACACCGGTTACCCATACTTATTGGGTGTACTGGTCATCATGTACGTTGGCGCCACCATCAAGGATGTGCCCTACTCCGCGTGGGGCGCTGAACTGGCACAGGGTTATAACGAGCGCACCTTGGTGATGAGTTGGAAGGAAGCCTTTACGGTGTCTGGGTCGTTGATTGGCGCCATGACGCCAGCGGTGATCGTATTCTGGGGATACACCAAGCCGACGGATAACGTCTATTTTTTGACCATTGCTCTGCTTTTCGTCATGCCGCTGTTGATATTTAACCTGCTCTACGCGGTACCAGAGCATCAGGTTAAAGAAACCAACACCCAACGTCTGTCCCTACGCGAGAGCTTTCGCTATGTGTGGGCAAATGAGCCTTATCGGGTGCTGGTGATTATCTTTTTGTTTTCCACCATCGGCTCGGCCATGACTAACTCGCTGAGTTTTTTCTTCGTCAAACACGTGTTGCTGGCAGGCGACTTGTACGGTTTTTATCTTGCCCCCTACTTCATTTCACAAATTGTTGCGATCCCGCTGTGGTTCAAACTGTCGGCGCGTATTGGCAAACACCGGGCCACCATGGTGGCCATTTTCTGGTACGCGCTATGGTCTTGCTTCATACCGCTGATCGCGATCGCGCCGCAGGTCTGGTTCGATGCCTTCGAGTTGAACCGGGTCTTGTCGTTTTTGCCCGACAGTTGGCTGGCTGGTATGAATGCACAATTTGAAGGCATTCCCACCGGTAAGTTCGCCTTCTTTATTGGCGTTATGTGCCTAAAGGGTAGCGCCATTGGGGCCCTCAGCGCCCTACCCTATGCCATGGCCGCAGACGTCATTGATTTAGACAGCGCACGCACCGGCAAGCGGCAAGGTGGCGCCTATTTCAGCATCTGGACCATGACACGCAAGCTTGCCTACGCCTTGGGGTTGGTTGTCGGAACCACGGCGGCGACCATTGTTGGCTTCAATTCGCTAGCTGACCCAATCGAAAATCCCAACAGCATGTACTCGCTTCTATGGCTCGCCTGCCTGTACTCTATTGTGCCAGCGATCTTCAAGTTTGTGGCCGTACCCATGCTTTGGCGCTACCCATTAACTGAAGAAAAACTTAAGGAAATTCAGGAGGATATCGAATCAGGCAAACAACTTGCTTGACGTTAGTCCCCCGCGAGCAATTTGGCCATTGGAGTATGACAGCGAACAATGTCAGCGCGTTACCAACAACAGCATATTGAAACTTGGCACAAAGACGGCGCAGTGGTCATACCCAATTTTTTCGCGCCGGATGAGATCGCACCCATTCATACAGACTATGCACGTTTGTATGGGTCTGAAGGTGCCGGCGATGGCAACACACTGTCCATAAACACCGGACAACCAGCCGGGGCATTCCACCCCAAACAATTTAAGAATTTAGACACACTACCCTATGACGGTAGCGTGGCGATGAACCTGCTTTCGCTGCATCCGGCGCTGATCCAGTTCGCATCGCAATTGCTGGGCAACCAACCAGTACAGCTCTATCAATCCCACACGTGGGCCAAGTTCACCGGCGAGGCGGATTATGAACAACCCTTTCACTGTGACTATGGCAATCACACGCTCACGGTGCCTGCTGAGGATGTCGCTGCGCGCACCGTGAATTTCGTCATTTATCTGTCGGATGTCACCGATGCCCTAGGCGCCATGCACTTTGTAACCAAGCCTGCATCCGACGCGATTCTAGGCCCCCGTGCAATCACGGCCCCGACCGAGCATCAGGTTGCCCTAAAGGCGCAACAGAATTCTGCTGCGGCCCCAGCAGGATCGATTGTGGCGTATGGCATCGATACCTTTCATCGCGGCACCAATATGACCGAGCCGAATGGCCTGCGTTACACCATGACCGTCAGTTTTAAACGAGCGGACAATGCCAATATCGGGTTTCATGTTTGGCAGCATGCGGTGGAGCGGCCTTGGCACCGAGTGATGAATCATGCCACGCCCATGCAGCTCACCTGTCTGGGCATACCCGGCCCGGGTGATGCGTTCTGGACACCGCTGACGTTGCAGCAGTGTCAAAACCGCTGGCCTGACTGGGATATGTCAGAGTACGTATCGGCTTTCGCCGCCGCGACGCGAGGCACAGCAACAAAAGCCGACTAAGATCATCGCTATTTGAAATCTGCCGCGCTGTGGCGTTCGACCACTCGCGTTTCTGGGTCGCCCCAGGGTCGGTTGACCCGCCGCCCCCTGTCCACGGCAGGCCGCGCCTCAATCTGATGCGCCCAGCGAGCCACATGGGTATATGTATCCGCCTGAATAAATTCACGCGAGTCGTATAGATTGTTGATCACCAATTGGCCGTACCAAGCGTAATTGGCCATATCTGCGATGGTGTAATCATCGCCGCAAAGGAATTCACGTTCGGCCAAGGTGCGGTCAAGCACGTCTAGTTGGCGCTTTACTTCCATGGTGAATCGATCAATTGGGTACTGCATTTTGTAAGGTGCGTAAGCATAGAAGTGACCAAAACCGCCGCCGAGATAGGGGGCGCTGCCCATCTGCCAGAACAACCATGACATGCACTCGGCGCGTTGAGATGGCTCAGTAGGCAAAAATGCGCCGAACTTCTCGGCCAGATAAACCATGATTGCACCCGACTCGAAAACCCGCGTTGGCGTCGGCGTGCTCAAGTCCAGCAACGCAGGGATCTTGGAATTAGGGTTTATGTCGACGAAGCCGCTGCCGAATTGCTGACCCTCGCCAATATTGATGGTGTAAGCATCGTATTCGGCGCCGGTATGACCAAGTTCCAACAACTCCTCCAGCAATGCGGTCACCTTCACGCCATTGGGCGTCGCTAGAGAATACAGCTGCAATGGGTTATCGCCTCTGGGCAGTTCTTTGTCATGGGTGGCCCCTGCAATTGGCCGGTTGATGCTGGCAAAGCGACCGCCGCTTTCGGTATCCCATTCCCACACCTTGGGCGGTACATATTCATCGGCAGAAACTTCATTCTCATCACTCATGGTGACTCCTTAGTCGTGTGTTCGTACGCGGGGTTCAGTGTTGTCGCCAAGCTATGTCAGTCCAGCCACATGACCGCCTTGGGTGGGTGCACCTCTGCCCGCATCGTCCGCGGCGATCAGCGCATCGGCCAAAACTTCCATCATGGCCGCGCGATCAGGGTGCTTTACGGCGGTCAAATCTTGCATTTCGTCAGGGTCTGCCAGCAGATCCATCAACTGCTCCTCACCCTTGCTGTTGCGGGTGTATCGATACTGTTCGGTAATCACTGTGCGGGTTTTGGCGGGAATCGGCGTCAGTTTCGCGGTTATGGTGGCAACATCATCCTCGATCAGTACATGGTCGCGCACCCTAGCCGAACCATCGGATAACATTGGCGCCAAACTGTTGCCCTGAATGCCGTCATAGCCCGCCAAGGAGCATAGTTCCAGCAGAGTCGGGGCAATATCGATACTCGATGACAGGCCCTGAGTGCGCAGCGCTGGCAGCCCCGGCGCGTCGATGACCAATGGCACCTGAAGCGTGCCGCGATAATGCATAAATCCTTTAAGAAACAATCCGTGATCGCCCATCATGTCCCCGTGATCACTGGTGAATACGATAATGGTGTTGTCTCGAACGCCAAGGTCCTCTAGCTGGGCCAGTATCTGTCCAACGCCGTCATCGACCATTTCGATCATGCCGAAAGTCGCGGCAATGGCCTGACTGAGCAATCGATCATTGCCATACCCACAGGGCGCTACCCAGTCACGCTGGTTGGCCGGGTGGACGCCTTGGAAGATGCGCAAATGCGCTGGCGCATGCTCTAAAGAATCGTGTCTGGAGCCCGGTAACGGCATGTCATCAGGGTTGTGGCGGTCAAACCAAGGCCCCGGCGGACACACTGGATGATGCGGATCAGGGTAGGAGCACAGTGCCATCCAAGGTTCGTCTTGCTCGCTGCATTCTTGGATGAATTGCTGCGTTCGTTCCGTCACGAAGCGGGTGGAGTGGAACTGCTCCTCATAGGGTGCTTCATAAATTTGCCACCACTCTTCGCTGCGCTTATGGCCAGGAGCCGTGTGATCGTGGGGCGTGAGAAGATCTTCACGTCTAGCGCCGCGCTCAAGCGCCCAATGTAGGTGATGGCCTGTGACGCGGGCACCATGGTCAATGGAGAGTGCAATCTTCTCAAAGCCGTAAAAGTCGTTTGGGTCTTCTGGCAGGCCATCGGCATAGCGCTCGAAATCCTCATACTGATCCCAGCCTGCTGGCTCACTGCTCAGCACCGCGCCTTCGCCGCGAAAATCTACAACCGCATTGCGACTCATACCGTGCTGTAGATGCGATTTGCCCAGCAAGGCCGTTCGGTAACCATCAGCGCGCAGTTGACGTACAAAGGTGTTGGCGTACCAGTCTAAAGAACGATCGTTAAAGATCACGCCGTGTGCCGTGGGCATACGTCCGGTCAGAATCGTCGCCCGATTGGGCATACATACGGGATTACTCACCCAGGCATTTTCAAAGACACAGCCCGAGGCAGCGAGGCCGTCTAGGTGTGGCGTTTGCACAACGCTATTGCCCATGAAACCAACATGATCAGCGCGCTGCTGGTCGGTCATGATGAACAAAATATTCGGCTTGCGGGCCATGGTTCCCCTCCTTTGAGCATGCCGAGGTACTACCCACGACCAGCCAAGATAACCTTATCACCCGTGTTGGCTTGGGCTAAATCATCGCACCAAGGCGCGCATGAAGTCCTGCCGCTGCATGCGCACGGCAAGTACGTCTGCGGTGGAGCGATCTACTGCTTTATTGAGCCCTGCGGGCAGCCCCGCTTGCGACACCAGCGCGTTCGTCCGTGCCATTCTGGCGGCAGCGCTCAGTTCTCTATTTCTTGCGGCCAAGGACTCACGCAAGCCCTGTCCCGTTTGGCCCTGATCGGCTTGCCTGACGATGCTGCCGGAGCCACCCAATCCTTCCCCCAATCCTTCATAGGTGCCGCGACCGACGAAGGTCTTTGGCGCACCGGTTTGCGGCGCAACCAAATGGGTGCGGTTGACCGAGGTATCGCTAAAAGGTGCTTGTGTGGTGGCGGTGACTGGCAGGGACATGAACGATGTCGCTAACTAAAGATCGGCAAAGTTTAGCCGATTCAACCTACGAGCGTCCATGTAACCGGTGATTTTGTACCCCTACCAGCCTGAGCGCCCGGGTTCGCCCTTGTAGGGACCAACGATCTCATCAGTAATCCATCCGCCGTAAAAACCACCTGCCTGTGCACGCACATTCTGTCCAGCAACAAAGCACTGGCATTGGGCAGGATAGAAAGAGAACCACCCTGCAAGCTCAGCAAAGGCTTGAGTAGGTTTGGCATACCGCCAAGCCAGTCGCTGATCTGCATAGGCAAAGTACTCGGCCTGGCCTTTCCATTCACAGAACGAACTGCCGGCTACTGGCGTCAAATCGGCCTGTAGCGCTTCGACCGGCAGGTAGAAGGTTGGCGGGCTGGCGGTTTCAAGCACCCGCTTGCTGATGCTGGAGCGTGCCAACAACGTGCCGTCGAAGGCCAACACGCGAACAACTCGGTGATCATCAACAATGGCAGGTGGACGGGGGTAATCCCAGACCGACTCTTCTCCGGGTTTGGGCTCGTCCGCAAAATCCGGGCGCTGCTGTCCGGTGTATTGCCAGCCATACAGTCCTGTACCGTTAGATTTATTGCTCATAAGTCTCCGCTTATTTTGTCGGACATCGGTTGTCGTCGGCCGACGAACCGCTCGATGTATTAGTTGATCAACTCAAACCCGTCGCGTAGCACCGGCCTCACCTTGGCGACAGCCAGCAGCGACTCCACGCAGTCACGAATAGATTCATCAAGCGAGCGAAAGCGCATGCCTGTCATCTCACAGATACGATCGTTGCGCAGTTCGCACCCTGCCCAAATGGCACGCATTTCAGCCTCTCGAGCCTGTATGCGCTCGGGAAAATTGTCCGTTACCTCGGGTGTGGCGTAACCCAGTTCTGGCAACAGTCGATCGATTGATGCGCATACCTCCTCAACGTCGCGACGGTCAGTGGACCACGC
>SHAE01000065.1 GCA_004213835.1 OM182 bacterium
CTATCTTTGCAGACAGCAATGCCCGCTACCGTTTTGGCTACAAACAAAATTTTCAGGTGGGCGACATCATCACCGTTGTCCTCACCGAGGCTACCCAAGCCCAGCGGCAAAGCGGCGTAGAGACCACGCGAGAAGGCATAAACAGCCCGCTGCAGGCCCTGCAAGGCGCCTTCGCGCTACAAGACAATCGTTTTGAAAAAGTGGCCAAGGCCATTCCTTTCGACAATTTAAGTATCGAATCCAAGGGGGCGGGTACGGCCAATCAAGCCGCCTCTCTCAGCGGCGCCATTGCAGCTACCGTGGTGCAAGTGCTGCCGAACAGAAGCCTCATCATTAAGGGCCAGAAACGCCTCACGCTGAGTGAAGGCAGTGAAACGATCCAGCTATTGGGTCTTGTCGATCAGCGTCACATCCAGCCCGATAACACGGTTCTTTCCTCTCGTTTAGCCAATGCGCGCATTTCATACGAGGGTTCCGGTGATCTGTCCGCCATGGCCAGAGTGCCCTGGGGCACGAGTATCTTTAACAAAGTATGGCCATTTTAAGCATGAGCAAGAAAATACAGTTTCTGGCGTTAGCCCTGTCCTTGGTCCTACAGCCGGTGCTGATCAACCAAGCCGTCGCCGACCGCATCAAGGATCTCACTTCAGTTGCGGGTGCGCGGTCTAACCAGCTCATCGGTTATGGCCTAGTGGTTGGCCTGCAGGGCACTGGCGATGAGGACAAAATTTCCTTCACCGCGCAAAGCTTAAAGAAAGTGCTGGATCGACTCGGCGTTGATGTCGACGGCCCGATCTCCAACTACGACCTGTTCAATCGCGGTGTCGCGAATCTTGCCTACGACAAGACCAAGCTTGATAACGTGGCATCAGTGCTGGTGACAGCGACGCTGCCGCCCTTCGCCAAGCCCGGGCAAACGGTTGACGTGAATGTAGCCACCATTGGCCTCGCCACCAGTTTGCGTGGCGGTAACTTGGTGTTAACTGAGCTGCGCGGCGCCGATGGCGAAATCTATGCGCTAGCGCAAGGGCCGCTGACCACCACAGGTATTGAAGTCAATGCCGCGGGTACCGAGATCAATATCGGTGTGCCGACAACGGCGCGGGTACCCAATGGCGCCATCGTCGAGCGCGCAGTGGATACGCCTTTCGGTGAATCGGAATATATCGTGTTGAACACGAATCAAACCGACTTCACCACGGTCAGCGCCATCTCTGACGCCATTAACGATAAATTCGGTGTCGGCACCGCCAACGCACTTGATGCGCGTTCTGTGGCCGTGCGAGCACCACTGGGCCTACCGGAGCGGGTAGGTTTCTTAAGCATGATCGAAAACATCGACGTGATCCCAGGCGAGCCTAAGGCGCGGGTCGTGGTCAATTCGCGAACCGGCACGGTAGTCATCAGCCGCACGGTCAAGGTCACCGCGGCGGCAGTCACTCAAGGTAGCTTGTCGGTCTCTATTTCAGCCACCAACGAAGTTGTGCAGCCAGAAGCGGGCCTGTTTGGCGGTGCTGGTGAGGCTGTCGAAGTACAGAACGCTGATATCGAGGTGGTTGAAGAAGCCAACCCCATGTTCCTCTTTCAACCGGGGGTTGATCTGCGCGACATCGTCGAAGCCGTGAACGAGGTTGGCGCTAGCCCCTCGTCATTGATCGCCATTTTAGAGGCGCTGAAAAGCTCAGGTAGCCTGCGCGCCGAGCTGTTGGTGATTTAATCCGATGTCTGATCCGATCACAGCAGACCCCCGCATGACCAATGCGTTGGACTTTGCCGGCTTGGCACAAATGCGTGCGGGCGCGGTGCAGGGCGACGAAAAAGTCACCAAGGAAGTCGCCCAGCAATTTGAAGCCATCTTCATCAACATGATGCTCAAGTCCATGCGCGAAGCGACAGACCGCTCGGGTCTGCTTGATTCCGAATCGACCAAAACCTACGAGTCGATGTTCGATCAACAGTTATCCACCGAGCTTGCCGCCAATGGCACCTTTGGCATCGCTCAAGCCCTACAAAATCAATTGAACTTAAGTCCAACGGCCAAGACTGAGGGGGGCGCGATGCCTCTGCCTAAATCTCAGGGCTACGAATTACGCCAAAACAACGGTGCCTATGAGCTGCAGCGTCCGGGTCGATCCCTACCGTTGTCGCGAGGTGAGCAATGACAGACCTGATTTCCATCGGTAGCTCCTCTATCCGCAACAGCCAAATGGCCTTGTCGGTGGTGAGTAACAATATTGCCAACGTCAACACCGATGGCTACGTGCGGCAAGATCTTGCACTGCAGGAAGGACTGCCGACTAAGAACGGCCTGTTTTTCCTAGGCAGTGGCGCCATTGCTGACGGTGTTCGTCGTGCTTATGACGGTCAAATTGAATCGTCGCTGCGAATCAGTATCAGTGATCTCAATGCCCAGTCACCGCTGATCGAAAATACCCAACGGCTGATCAATGTGTTCGGCAACAAGAATGCCTCCCTGACGCCAGCCCTAGGCGGTTTTTTTGACGGCCTACGCGCCCTCAGCGTTGACGCGTCATCGGAGGTGCTGCGCACGCAGGTCATCAACGACGGTCAAACTCTGGCCGCACGCTTTAACGGCCTAGCCAGTCAGCTTGATGCGCTAGACCTTGAGACCCGCCAGCTAGCCACAGACAAAATTAACGCCTTTAACGCCTTGGCTGAGCAACTTGCCAGCATCAACACGAACTTAGCAAAAGCCTCGGATGTGGCGAAACAACCGGCCAATCTGCTCGATGGCCGTGATCAAGTGCTGCGCGATATGGCGCAAATTACACGTATCTCCGTCAGTGAAACGGCGAATGGCACGGTATCGGTGGGTATCGGCCCGAACATCACAAACGCGACGGTGGTGGACGGGCAGAACGCCGTGCCCATTGGCATCAGCTATCTCGACGGCGTACCCAGCAAGTCAGTCATACAGCTGGATCCGTTTGGCGAGCCCACCAATTTATCCGGTCTGATTGGCGGCGAATTAGGCGGCGTGCTGGCCTTTCGCGATCAAATGCTCGGGCCCGCGATGACACAGTTAGACGACATCGCGTCGACCTTTATCAGTGAGATTAATGCCGCCCATGCCAAGGGCATGGACTTAACGGAAAAAGCCGGCCAGCCGCTTTTTACCAGCCAGCCAGATTTCAGCGTTGACTACAGCATGGCCAAGGGCGACTCGACGGTAAGCGTCGCGGTTACGCAGCAATCTGGCGCCAATCTACGTCCGTTGACGATGACTTACGATCAACAAAATTCTCGCTGGATGGTCGAGGACACACTGTCGGGTATTCGCACGGCGTCCTCGGGTTCGCCTGCTCAGATTGCAGTCAACGGACTGTCGATCACCGTCGGCGGTAGCGCTAAGGCCGGCGACGTTATTAGGCTTGCCGGCGAGTTACGGCCCGCACGCACAATCGCCATGGCGATCAGTGATCCCAAGGCGCTGGCCGCTGGCGACCTGTTTCGCGTCTCCCAGAATGTCGCCAATACCGGTGATGCCACGGCAGCCATTCGGCTAACGGATAGCATCAGCAGTGGCAGCACTATCCCCGCGCTGGATGCTTTGCTGGTCAACAACGTTAATAACGATGCGGCGCTGTCGGTTAGCACCAGTTATTCGCTGGCAAAAATGATTGTGCCCGCCGGTACCGCCGAGCTTGAACTGAGTATGAATCAAGGCGCCAGCAGCGATGCTCAGCTGCAGGTATTTACTCGTGACGGCCGCCATCTGTTCGGCAGCGCGCTCACCAGCGCACAGCGTGGCGTCATGCTCAGCGAACAAAATGGCTTTGTTGCCGGTAGCACCTATAGCGATACCTATCTTAACGGTGCCACCGCCTATCGCGGCGAGACCTGGTCCATGGGCGCTCACGCCGAGGCAGTGATTACAACCGGTGACGATGGCAATGCCGTGGTTACCGCGGAAGCACTACTGAATGGTCAGGCGCTGCCAGCGTTAACCAATACCGGCTCGAACACCATGACCGTGATCGCCGCCGGTGCGCTGAAGCTCGATGGCTCGTCCTTGCCAGCATTGGAGTTAGCGGCGGGCGCAAGCCTGACCAGTAGCGCTGTGGTGAATTGGCTCAACGGCGCCATCAGTTCGGCAGGCCTGGCACTGAACGCCACCGCGGATAACGAAATTCGTATTCCCGTTAACGAGATTTCAACGGCGTCCAGCTCTCTTACCCTCAACGGCGTGAGCATTCACAGTACAACCGCGATCCAAAGCACGACGGAATTGGTCAACAACATCAACGCCCAGAGTTCGACGACGAAGGTTGAGGCGCGGCTCGATTTCGATGGCGCGTTAATACTGTCCAATGCTCAAGGATACGAGGGACAAACCATTTCTTTGGGCACTGGCAGCACAGTATTTTCAAACTTGTCTGGTGATATCCAGGCAGGCATTAACATCACAGCGACTCGCAGCAGCGGTAACACCAGCGAGCGCAGTATTGCACTCACGCTCTCGGCAACCGGCAGCGCGACGGATCTGGCCAAACTTGGGTTTGCCACGACCTTGCAGGCGCCCAAGGCGCTCAGTGAAGATCTCGTCGTTTTTACCACGGGATCCCTTGGCAATACCGCGGCACTCAGTGCCAGCTATACCAAGGCGGCCACGGACCCGCTACAACTGCGCACATCGACCCTCGAGGTCGTCTTTACCTCAGATTCGGTCTATCAGATCCGTGATACTCAAGACGCCACTGTCTTGGCCGAGCGCACCTTTGTGCCGGGCCAGCCGATTGCGTATCAAAATTTGCAGGTAGCGCTGACGGGCACACCAAAGATTGGCGATGTCTTTACCATCGACAACAACAGTGACGGATTTGGCAGCAACGACAACTTGTTGCGCCTCATCAGCATTGAGTCCGCCAAAGTACTGGGTAACGACGAGACCCTGCACGACGCCTACTTGGGATTGCTCAATCAGGCGGGCAGTACCGCCAGACAGGCGCAGGTAACGCAAGAAGCCCTGCAGGTGGTGTATGAGCAGGCTAATGAGGCCCGAGATCAGGTTGCGGGTGTGAACCTCGATGAAGAGGCCGCCAATTTAATTCGCTTTCAGCAGTCCTATCAGGCGTCCGCGCGTTTGCTGCAAACCGCTAACCAGCTGTTTGACGCCATCTTGCGACTGTAACGGAGGTATCTATGAAAATTTCCACTACGCTGAGTTTTCAACGCTCGCTCGATTCCATGCAGGAGACCCAGGCTCAAGTGGCCCAGACCCGCGAGCAGTTGGCATCCGGTAAGGCCATTGTGCGTCCCAGTGACGATACGATGAAGGTCAGCAGTATCGAGAATCTAGATCGGGCGATCACCAAGGAAGAGACCTATCAAGTCATTATGGGTCAACTTAAGGATCGCTATCAGCTGGAAGAAACCGCCCTAACCAACGGCTCAGACTTGTTGGTTAGAATCAAGGAACTGGCCTTACAGGGCGCCAATGCAACCCTATCTGCCAAGGACCGCGAGATTATCGCGGTTGAGGTGAAAGGCCTGCGCGATGAGCTTTTGAGCATCGCCAATTCACGTGATGAGCACGGTAATTCGGTATTCGCCGGCGGCAACTCAGAAGTCACCGCCTTTCAAACTCAGACAGACGGTAGTGTCGTCTACAAGGGTGATGCGCGGCAGACCTTGGTCAGCGTTAGTGACTCGCGGCAGTTAGGCAAGAACCGTAACGGCCTTGATGTTTTCGCCTCGGCTGAGCGCAATGTTGCTGGCACGCCAGCAACCTTTACCGTTTCGGTCGCCGATCTTACGACGTTCAACTCAGTCCAAACCCTGTCCGATGGCACCACGAGTATCGGGCTCGATCACAGCGGCACCGGTGCGCCGCTTGATACACAAGACCTACTGACGGATATCACCGGTCACGCGAACTACGATAAATTCGCCTATACGGCGAGTTTGTCCGGCAGCAATCTGGTGTTTACTGCAAAAGCCAATGGCCCGGTCACTACCGCTGCGCAGCCGACCCTTGGCGCCATGACGGTGACGGCGGGTGATGTTGGGGCGGCGGATACAGTGGTCGGGGTCGGTTTCTTCGCTACGCTCGACGACTTTATTGCCGGTTTGCAGAGCGACGATACAGCGCATATTCAGCGCGCATTAGGCGAGGTGACGCAGTTACACGATGGCCTAGCACTCGCCATCGGCAAGATAGGTAGCGAGATTCAAAGCGTTGAAACGCAGATCGACATAAACGCTGATACGCGTTTGCGCTTGCAGGGCATGCTGTCAAATACGGAAGATCTGGATTATGCAGCGGCGATTACGCGCTTTAATCAAGAGATGACGCGCCTGGAGGCCACGCAAACATCGTTTGCGCAGGTCAGTCGATTAAGCCTCTTTGAGTATCTCTAGCGCAGGTCTGACGATCCTAGGCTAACAGGCCTTTCGAGAATTCTTCTTCGCTCTTAACCGCATGGGTCGGTGACGAGGTCGTGGGCATCAGCAAGGTTTCCCAGCCCTTGTGTAGATCGCAAATCAGCAGACGGACTTCCTGCAGATCCTCGACCAAGGGTAGCTGCATGCTGTGATCTACGGAGCGCTCGAGCATGTCGAAGAAATCGCCGAGGTGGCTGACCAGCTGCTCATCCGGCAATTCTTGGAAGCTGCGATTCAAAAAGCGCATCAGGTTCTTTGCATGGCGCATCGACGTGGCGGCGGCAGAATGCCTCTGCGCTTGGGCATTGCGCTCGGCGATTACTAGGCTATTAATCAGCGAATCAAACAACCAATGAATCTCTTGCTGTTTGTCATCGCTAAAAATCGCCAAAGATTTTATGTACTGCGCAAAATGTGACACGTGCAACCCAAATTCTTTGCCTTCATTTAGGTATCGGGGAGATCGGCAGATTCTTTAGCGCTGGCGGCAATAAAATAACAACTTTAGGCCGGGCAATTGGCGTATTCGCTGTCAAAACACCTTTGCGCCAGCTCGGTGGCCTTATCTTGAACACTTTGCGATAGCTGCATTTTGCTGAATTCTAAGACGCTGTCGGCATCTGGGTAGCCATTGATTTTGCTCACCGTTCCCCAGATAAAGGCCTTTAACGGCTCGGTTTTCGCCGCAGGATGACCCTCGCCGTTTTGCAGCATCAGCGCGATCATGAACTGACCCTTGGGGCTACCGAGTTTGGCCGCATCTAAGAAATGCGTTTTGGCGCGGGTGTAATTGAGTTTCAGGCCATGGCCTTGGTAGTAAATCAGTCCCAACATGTAGTGGGCATCGGCAAGCTCGAGTTCTGCCGCTTCGGTGAAGTAGCGCCTCGCCGCTAGATAGTCTTGACGCATACCGTAGCCATCAAATGCCAGCATGCCGAGGTTGTAAATGGCTTCGGGTGACTGTTGCGCCGCCGCTTTTTTGTACCACTCAATTGCACGCGTATAGCTTTGCTTCACGCCATAACCGCGCTCGTACAAATAGGCGATGTTGTTCTGGGCTTCGGCTTCGCCGTCTTCGGCTAAATCTTTCCAAGCGCGAAATGCGGTGGCGTAGTGCTCGCGATCCATGGCATTCAGACCCGCCTGAAAGGAATCGGCAGAGCTGGTTGTGGCGTTAAGGGCCGTGACAATAACGGTTATCAGTAGAACCGTGCGAGAGCGTGCGCTGGGGCATCCAAATCGCACTGAGAAGTCCCTTAGGAGCATTACTGTTGCCTCAAACTTGCCTGAATTTGCAGCACTTTGTTGAAGATATCGCCCTCACTGAGGGCACCGACCAACCGCCCTTGATGAACCACTGGAATCGATTCGCCCACAAACTTGCTGGCTGTGGTCATTGCATCGGTGAGCTTGCCGTCAGCCTCCAGAGTGACCGGACTACGATCGAGTGCTGAGGTCAAGGAGGATGCTTGGGCCAGACGGTGGATGTCAACTTTGCCAATCAGCTGATCATCGGCAGCACAGACATAGGCTTCAGTCACTTGAGCGCTGACCAGCGCTTGGCGGGCTGACTGCAAAGGCGTGTCAGCCTCCAGTCGCACAAATTCGCCGGACTCGATCTCGCTGATGGGTGTGAGTGATAGCTCCACATGCTCTTGACCAAGCCGTAGGTCAACCCCGCGATCGAGCAGCTGCCGGTCAAAGTAGGACAACCCGAAGAAACGCAGCGTTAGCAGCGAGCAAAGAATGGCGCAGAGCATGGCGCTCAAGCCATAGGCATAGGATCCGGTGAGTTCGATGACGATCATAATCGCAGTGAGGGGCGCGCCGATGACAGCGCCACCAACCGCCGCAATGGCGGCCACCGGCAGGGCGTAGCTCAGGTGCGGCGCTAATCCGAGGAGTATGGCGACGTGGGCAACGACGGCCCCGGTGGCTGCCCCAACGAATAACGCGGGGCCAAAAACGCCCCCGAAGAAGCCCGTATTTAAGCAATATGCGGTGACGAAAATTTTGCCCGCCAGCAGCACCAGTAGCATGCCAAGTCCAAATTGAGCATCGAGCATTTGGTTAATTTGTCGCAGACCTAGCCCCGCCACATCAGGCACGACGACGCCAATGGCGCCCACCACGACCACACAGCTTAATAGCAGCTTTGGCATGGACCATTGAGAGCGCGTTGCCAGCTCTCGGCCTTTGCGAATGGCGGCCATGTAGGCCACCGAGGTCAGCGCACTGAAGACCCCGGTAAAAATGAGGAAGGGGATGAGCGGCTGCAGTTCGATAGGCATGTCGGGCAAAGAGAACATGGGCTCAAGGGTAAAAAAGGCCTGATTGGCGGCGTAGGCAACAATGGAGGTGACGGCAATGGGCCCGATGGCGCCAACAGAAATGCGTCGCAGCAGCGCTTCATGGGCGAACAGTACGCCGGCGATGGGCGCGTTGAAGCCAGCCGAAATCGCACCAGCCACGCCGCAGGCAATAAACACCCGACGATCGATCTTGATGCGAATGTACTTCAAAAGCACTTCGGTCATGGTTGCGCCAAAGTGCACTAGCGGACCGTATTGGCCAACGGAACCGCCACCGCTAGCGGCAATAAAGGCTGCCAAGGTAGAGCCCATGCCAACCCGAATATCCAAGGGCTCGCGGTTCTGCTGCACGGCATAAATACTGTCAGCCGGCCCAGACCATTGCGTGATACCTAGCATGCGGCGCACCAAGAAGATCAGCACCGCTGCCACGGCAAGGGTGAGGAAAATATCCAGGTTATAGCGCTGTCCTACTATCTCCATGGAAAGGAGGTTCTCGGTTTGGCTGGTGTTAAAAAACCAGCGCGCGCCCTCCACAAATGCGTTGGCGACCACCGCCATCACCAAGCCGACGACCACGGCGAGCAGTAGCTGGCTCGCCATATCCAGCAGTACGTCACCGGTGCTTTGCGGCTCTTGTGTGGCCTTGTTATCTGCGCTCATTGAGTCCCCCTATGACGCTTTTGCAGCGTCTTGTTGTCCACGGGTGCGTGCTTTGCATGGCGTCCGGTCGAATCTAAGTTTTTGGTGAGAACGCTAGGCACTCACGACCATCGCTTTGTTTGACTTCGATACAGGGCAGCATGCGGCTTTTGAAATTCAGCGCA
>SHAE01000066.1 GCA_004213835.1 OM182 bacterium
TCGCCAATGGAGATATCCGAATGGCGGGTGCGGGTGGTATTGATGAGGTGGCCTGTGGTCTGCGGATAGCGACCGGTTAGCAGCATGGCGCGTGCTGGCGTACATACAGGGCAGTTAGACATGGCTTGGGTCAGTAGCGTGCCTTCGCTGGCCAGTCGGTCGATGTGGGGCGTATCGATTTGTGTCTCGCCGAAAAGCGGCAGAGATTGTGCGCGCAACTGATCCGGGAAAAGCACGACAACATTGGGGCGCTTGCTCATGTCGCGCTCACCAGTCGTTCGGTCACCAGATCAAGAAAGGCATCTCTGTCATGCCAGTTAAGGGCGCAGCGCACGCTGGCGCCGTCGTCGTCAATTAGGGTTTTGCCGTCTGGAGTTATCTGAATTGGCAGACTGCGCATATCCAATAGATCCTCGGCAAAACCTAAATAGATGGCGACGAGGTCATAGAGAATCGAGCTTTGCGTGTGAGGGTCTAGGTGCTGGAGTACTGGCCAATCTTTGACCGCCTCAAACCACGTCAGATGGTTGTCTAGGCAAATAGCCGCTGGGCTGGCTGGGCCTTGCTGCTCAGCGGCCTCGCGAATTCGCATAAACCGTTCACCTTCTAAAACGATGTTGCCGCAGGTATCCAGTGGCGTGATGACCTTTTCCCAAGGGGCCTCAAACACCGCGCGACAGGCCAGCGCATGCACTTTGACATTGAATTCGCGCATGGGTTTTGGTGCGTCAAGATAGCCCCGATGAATGCTGCCGTGCATACCAACGAACTTGGCGTTAGTACAAATGTCGGGCTGACGCGCCAGCGCAGCGGCGATGTTGGGCACAGGACCAATGCAAATCAGCGACACTTGGTCCTGGGCCTGCATGATGGTGTCGCAAATCGCACCAACGCCGTCTTGAATCACCGTGCCCGAGTACGCCGCGAGATCAAAGTTGTCGAGCCAGACATCATGGGTATGCGGGTTATCGTCTAGTGGAATACCTATGCCAATGGGGATATCCGTGCGGTTCATTAACTGCAGCATCTTAGCCACTAGCTCGGCACGATAGACGGTGTCGCCAGTAGTGGTGGTGATGAGTTTGACGTCTAGCTCTGGACATCTCAGCAGAAAGGCCAGCGCCCATACGTCGTCCACATCGTGGCCAATGTCGGTATCTAGAATGGTTGGTATGGCCATGTATCTACTGCTTTTGTTGTTGTGTCAGAGCCTGAGGCTGCGCCTTGCTAGAAAAACACGAAGGCGCGAACCACCACATTCTTGCGACAGCGAGCGTCGGTAGGTGCGGTGGGGTCGATGCAGGCCGAGTGGAATGACCAGCGCGACACCGAGCCATCGCAGACCGAGTCATAACACTTGAGCATGGATACCTCGTTGGGCTGTTGCTGGGGTATCCAGTACCACTCATGTTCTTGTCGGTAGGTAAACCGTGTGGTCTCACCGACCCGGTCATCGTAGACCCGATAGTTGTTGATATAGGGCTGGTCGGCGAAGGATGGCCAAGCACACAGAACAAAGGGGTTTTGTTCGACGGTCTCCATGGGCTTGGCGAGGTTAATCGACAAGAAGCGGCGGGACATTTTCTCGTCCGCCTCAGCCTCGGTGTAATGCTGCTCGCGACCAAAGTTGCGCAGGTTTCTTATGAGCAGCTCGCGGCAACGCACGCGACCACTGTTATCGTTTAAATCGTTGTGCACCAGATTGGCGTAGTTCGCGTTAACACCAGGATTTTTTGCATCTTGATCCTCGGTGCGATCACCAGCGTAGTCTTTGTCGAATACGTCATGGTTGTAGACCAAGGCATCTGTCGCGTCTGGGTAGAATTCCAGCAGCAGTTTCTCCATTTCTGGGTAAAAAACTTTGCGCACTTCCGCAGAGTCATAAAAATCGCTGCACTGACTATCGCAGGAGGCCAAGGCTACCCCGAGTTTGTCCATGCACTGGGCGCTGTGGGGTGATAGCCCGGGATAGTATTCGCCGATACGTCGGGCATCGCGCATGACTTGCGGAAAATACAAACTGCGCCGGGCGTTATCGCGCTCGTCCTTGGCGAGTTTGGCAGCATCATCTTTGCGAGACTCGTCATTCCAGATGGCGTTAGATGGCACCACAGAATACGAGGGCACCTCCATGACGGTATAGCGCATGGGCAGGGCCAGACCGCCCTCTGGTGCCTGGGGTCCATTAGCTTCGATATGCTCGAGACATTCTGCATAGCGACGAAAGCCCAAGCCCCACTTAGTTTCAATTGGCCCCGGCGCAGCATGCTCAATCATGTCGGTGACCTGCTGACCCTCACCACTGGCAATCTGCGTCAGCGCATCGGCCACTGCGGCAGTGGTGCCGGCATCGCCGTTCACATCCAAACTTGTATAAGCCTTGCCATCATTGGCGGCAATGGGTGTGGCCTGTCCAGCCGTGCGCTGCAAGACCGGTACAAAAGGTTTTGTTGTTGTGTTCATAAACGCCTCCCTGCACCTGATGTTCGCAGAAACAAGCGGAGGGTGACAATAATTCGAGGCTTGCCGTGCGGGCGACAGAAAGCTCGTAGCGCCACGCTAGTGCGATCAACATCCTACAGGGCAAGTGATCCATGGGTAATCCTGTCGCTGCACGCTAAAAAAGGTGGTGTTCGTAAGGTTCCTAAAACTCTATAGACGACGCGTGTGTCAATCCCCGGTAACGCGGTAAGGTATTGGCAGAGGGCAGCCAAAGCAGAACAAAAGGAGGGGCTATGGAGGGTTATCACACACCGAGCGAAGAACAAGCAGCCAAGCTCATGCAAGGTGATCCCGATGCACCGGTGGCGGCCCTAAATCTGTTTTGGTTTAACGAGCGTGCACAATATCAACCCGAGGATCCTGAATTCGGCACCCCGGCAGCCGATGTCTCTGGTCGCGAGGCCTATGCAGCCTATGCGGCAGAGGCAGGTAGCAAGATTGCGGCTATTGGTGGTCATGTGGCGTTCAGCGCCGCTGTCGATCAGGTAATGATTGGCCCCGATAATCTGAGCTGCGATATCGCGGCCATTATGGTGTTCCCGACACGCGGTGCCTTCATACAAATGATGACCGCGCCGGAATTTCAAGCATCCTCTCGGCACCGCAAAGCTGCACTGGCCAATCACGTCATGCTGCACCTTGACGGCACACCGTTCACAGCGGCGGCGGAATAAAGAGGTCGTTTTGACGGGACGACTCCCTGTGCCAAGTGCTCATCGGTCCGGGGCTTCTCAACTGCTGATGTATCAAGTCGAGCAAGCTATATGACGGATTCGCAACAGGCGGCTGACGCTAAAACTTCCGGAGTAAACGGCTGGATTGTCGTGCTGCTGATTTCGGTATCAGCGACGGTTGGACACGCCTTTGGCCGCTTTAGCTATGGTGTGCTATTACCCGCGGTGCGCGACGATTTGGCCATCAGTAATACGCTGGCCGGGGTTATTGGGGGTGCGAACGTCGGGGCTTATTTGGTCGCGACGCTGCTGGTGTCCTGGCTTGCCGGTCGCTATCGGCTGCTCGGCATCATGCGTGTTGGCATGGTGCTTGCCGTCGTTGGGCTCTGTGGTGCCAGCTTCAGCTCTTCCGCGATGATGCTGGGTCTGTCGTTACTCATCACCGGTATCGGTGGTGCACTGCTGTGGATTCCCGCGCCGGTAATCGCCGCAGATGCCATACCCGCGAATAGGCGCCCACTGGCCGTGGGATTGATGGGGTCGGGTATCGGTTTTGGTATTTTATTTATCAGCACCGTCAGTGGCCGATTGCGCGATTCCATGGGTGATGCGGCTTGGGTCGACGTGTACCAAGTGCAGTTTTATATCGGCGTCGTGGTCATGCTGTTGGTGTTCTTGCTGGTGCGGCATCAACAGACCAAGCCCTCGGGTGGCGGGGGCATCGGTGGCTTCTCAGCGTTGCAGCGCATGCCGGGCTGGTTTCCGCTAACCCTAGCCTATGGCTGCTTCGGCTTTATGTATTTATTGATCCTAGGTTTTTTGACCACCCGGCTTGAAGATGACAGTGGCTGGACGTCGGTGAATGCCTCGGTGGCCTTTTCGATGTTGGGTGTGGCGATGATCTTTGGTGGGCCCGTGCTGACAACTCTGGCGCAGCGCTTTGGTGTGCGCAGGATACTGTCCGTCGCCTTTGGGCTATGGCCGGTGTTTACGGTGATCTTATTGAGCGGCATCACGCTACCGGTTTGGCTCGCCTGTGTGGGCATTGGCTTTTTGTTCAGTTCACTGCCCAGTCTGATCACGTTGTATGTGGTGGAAAATACGACCACCGAGGACTATGGGGCGAGTTTTGCTGCGGCGACACTGGTGTTTGGCATTGCCCAGACCATCTCGCCCCCCATCGGTGGCTGGATTGCAGATACGGCGGGTTCCTTTACGCTGGTTTTTTTGTTGTCCGCGGTGACCAGCTTGGTTGGTCTGGTTGCCACCTTGCGTTTACCGCGTACGGGTGGGCTCTTGAAGGCGGAGTAAGAATCAAAATAATAGGCTGGCAAGCCAGCACACTGTACTTGGGGGAGCGATGAAACCATTAGAAGGCATAACGATACTGGAATTTTCGACCATGATTACGGCGTCTTTCGCCGCCATGATGATGGCGGAGCAAGGGGCTACGGTGATCAAGGTGGAGCCGATGAATGTTGGCGACCCCATGCGCTATATCGGCGCTAACAAGGGCGGCATCTCATCGCTCTTTGCAAACTGTAACCGCGGTAAGCGGTCGATTCGGGTCAACCTCAAAGACGCAGAAGGGCAGCAACTTATTCGCGAGCTGATACCGCAAGTCGATATCTTCCTTCATAACTTTCGTCCCGGTGTGATGGACAAGCTGAACTTGGGCAGCGAGGCCCTGCGAACCCTGAACCCGCGATTGATCTATGCCGCGATTTCGGGTTTCGGTAAGGAAGGGCCGCTGGGCAACGCGCCAGCCTACGACCCGATCATTCAGGCACAGGCCGGCCTCACCGCCACGCAGGGCAAGGAAGAACCTGCATTTTTTCGCACCCTGATCTGCGACAAAATTACCGCCTATACCGCTTGTCAGGCGGTGACCTGCGCGCTGTACGTGCGCGAGCGCACCGGCGCCGGCCAGCATATCGACCTGTCCATGCTCGACTCTGGTTTGTTCTTCGTGTTTCCCGACGGTTTTCAAAACCACACCCTGTTAGATGCCGATCATGAGCGCGGGCCGCTGTTGATCGATTTGCTCTATGAATTGACCCTGACCAAGGACGGCGCAGTCACCATCTCTGCGGGCAATGAAGAAATGCAGATGCGCTCGCTCATCGCCATTGGCATGGAGCATCTGCTGGCAGACGAGCGCTTCAACAGCTTCGATAAGCTGGTGGCTAATTTGGAGGCATTCAAGGCCGAAGTCGCAGAGGCTTACCTAGCGTTCACGACGGACGAAGTCATGGCCAAAATGCAGGAAGCCGATGTGCCCTGCGCGCGCTGTCTCGACAAAGACGAGGTGCTGGCTCAGGAGCAGCTTGCGGCAAATGACACCCTTGAGGTCATGCAACATCCGATCATGGGCGACATGCGAATCGTTAAGTCACCGGCTCGCTTTGGTGGTGAGCGTCTGTCGCCGTCGCGACCGAGCCCCGATCATGGTGAGCATACTCGTGAGGTGCTGGCGGAGTTTTCAATCGATGATCAGCGCATTGCGGCCATGACCGAGCAGGGTGTCGTCGCGTGATGCGCTAAAGCCTGCTCAGCGTTCGCGCAGCCATGCCGTGGCCGCACCCACGGGCAGCAAGATAACGATCAGCGCCAACAAGGCGTAGTCATAACTGCCGAACACGTCGTAAACCCAGCCGGCGATGATGGGACTCATGGCGCCAGCCATGATGGTCAACATACCGAACCCCATGACGCGCCCAAAAGAGGCAACGCCGAAGCGGGAGCTGTACATCAGGCCCATGAGGGGGAGGATACCGCCGCCTGAAATACCTCCGGCGACAATGGCGACAACCAGCACGGTCAGCGTGTCGGCGACCATGACCAAACCCAGCGCGATGATGGTGGCGGCATTGGCCACCCAGTAGAGCTTGCGATGATCGATGCGATCACCCAACAAACCAAAACACAGCTTACCAATCACCATGGAGATGGACGTCAAAGCGATCAGGTTGCCGGTGACGCTGTCGGCTAGACCAATGTCGCGGACGATAATGCCCAGATTGAACTGCAGGGTGCCAAACGCCATGCTCAGTGGCGCTAGCCCGAAAAACGGAATCCAAAACAGCGACGTGGTCAAAATCTCGCGCGTCGTCCACTGCCGCTGATCGGCTGCGCTGGTATCACTTTGCGCGCGCTGCTGCGGTGGTGAACGGCGCAGAACAAATGCCGTCATCGGTAGGACCACGGCGAGTGCTAAGATCATCAGGTGATTCAGCGTCTCCCGCCAGCCCACCTCCAGCAGCCAGGCCGAGACCAAAATGGGCAGAATAATGCCGCCGATATTGGTGCCGACCGCTGAGATGCCCAAGGCCAGTCCACGGCCTTCATCAAACCACCGACTCACCAGCGTTTGCGCCGCCAGCGTACCCATAAGGGTCATGGTGACCGGGAGCAGCGTTGCGTAAATCAGCCAAAGCTGCCACAGCGCGGTAACGTGCTGAGCTAAAAACAAACCCAACACCATGCAGGCGAGGCCCGCGAGAATGAGCCAGTGCAAGGGATAGGTGTCGAGTGCTCGGCCGGCCAATGGACCAAGCACGCCCGCGCCGATTTGCAGCAAGGCGATGGTGAGCATGAGGTCGCGGCGGCTGGAACCGAATTCCTCCAGCCAAGGCAAAGTAAACAGTGCAAAGCAGTAAATGACCGTGCCAACGCTGATGGCCTGCAGCAACAAGCCGTACAGCACGACTATCCAGCGGTAGTAGTGGTCGGGGATGAAAGTTCGTTGCGCGCTTGGAGTCATAAATGATGGCTGGTGATAATACTGAGGCGATAACTTGTAGGTGACGCGAGTTTACGCTGGCTGGGCGGGGAAAGCCTGAGAACTTTCCTGCCACGTCACTGCGCTGAGCCTGTGGCGGGTCACCGGAGCTTGCGTTCGTTGGAATGTGGTAAAAAGCCGCGTTGCGGAGAAAGATGAGATTGAGGAGAGGACGGCGATGGAGTTAGTTGCAGAGATTGAAATGATGCAGGCTGAGCTTGCGAGTTGGCGCAAAGACATTCATGCCCACCCTGAACTGGGCTTCGAAGAGCATCGCACGGCAGATTTTGTTGCCGCCAAACTCGAGTCCTTTGGTGTGCAGGTGCACCGGGGTATTGGTAAAACCGGATTAGTCGGCGTGCTGCGCGAAGGCAATGAAACACGCGCCATTGGCCTGCGCGCAGACATGGACGCCTTGCCCATTGTCGAGCAAAACACCTTCGCACACTGCTCTACCCACCACGGCACCATGCATGCCTGCGGTCATGATGGCCACACGGTCATGCTACTTGCTGCGGCAAAGTACTTGGCCGACACGCGACATTTCCAAGGTCAGGTGAACTTCATCTTTCAGCCCGCGGAAGAGGGTTTGGGCGGCGCTCGAGCCATGATCGAAGACGGTCTATTTGAGCAGTTTCCCTGTGACCGACTCTATGCCATGCACAATGGTCCTGGACTGCCTGTAGGCAAATTTGCCGCGGTCCCGGGCGTGCGCACGGCAGCTGGCGCCTTCTTTGATATCGATATCCAAGGCAAGGGCGGTCACGGGGCCTTTCCACATTTGGCCATCGACCCCATTCCCATCGCTGCGCAGCTGGTGAGCGCGCTGCAAACCGTGGTGTCACGTTCCACCTCGCCCAACGACAGTGTGGTGTTTTCCATCACCAAGATACATGCCGGAGATGCCTATAACGTCATACCCGACAGCGCGCGGCTATCTGGCACCGTGCGAACATTCTCCATGGACAAAATGCGCCAGATCGAGTCCCAAGTTCAGGACCTAGCACAAAGCACCGCCGCAGCCTTTGGTGCCTCGGCAACCCTAGAGTTCAAGGTGCCGTTTCATCCGGTCGTCAACGACGAGGCCACCACGGCGTTTGCTGGAGACATCTGCGCATCCATTGCCGGTGAAGGCAATGTGTTTCGCGTTGGTGCACCGGGCACGGGTTCAGAGGATTTCTCGTTTATGGCCGAGCAAGTACCCGCTTGCTATCTGATCATCGGTAACGGCGAGGACAGCAGCGCCCTGCATAACCCCGGCTATGATTTCAATGACGCCGCCTTGGTCTATGGCGGAAGTTTTTTCGCGCGGGTCACCGAACAAGAGTTGGTGGCTGCGCAGTGAGCGACTCCAGCAGAACTCGGCCCCTTGAATTTCATCAGCTGCCTGAGCAGGACATGATCGAAAGGGCGGGCGAATTTTATCAGCAGATGCGCACGCGCCGAACGGTCAGAGATTTTGCGGATCGCTCAATACCCATGCAGGTTATCGAGCATGCAATTGCCACAGCGGGAACGGCGCCCAGCGGCGCAAATAAGCAGCCTTGGCACTTCGCGGTGACAGCTGATCCGCAGGTGAAGGCACAGCTGCGCCACGCGGCAGAGCGCGAAGAGCGCGAGTTCTACGCCCGACGTGCAACCAAGGAATGGCTAGATGCACTGGCGCCCCTGGGCACCGACGCCAATAAACCCTTTTTGGAGACCGCGCCCGTGCTCATTGGCGTGTTCATGCAAAAGTCGTCCACAGATGAGGACGGCCAACGGTACAAGAATTACTACCCCATGGAGTCTGTAGGTATCGCTTGCGGGTTGTTGATCGCGTCACTGCATTTGGCGGGTCTGGCAACCCTGACGCATACGCCCAGCCCTATGGGATTTATGAACGAGATCTTCGCCCGACCCCCTAACGAGAAGCCATATCTGCTGCTCGTCGTGGGTTATCCCGCCGAAAACTGTCGACTGCCCGACATAGAACGAAAATCCTCAAAACAGATTCTTAGTACAGTCCCATAATTCGATGCGCCCTACCCAAAGTGTTGGGGAGGGCAGTCAAAATCGTTAGAGGGGGTTAGGAGTGATTTCGTTTATCAAAGTAATGTGCAGCAGCGCGCTGCTGTTTGTGGGGATTTTTGTCGGTCTTGTTGGGCAGGCTTCGGATGCTCTGCCAGAGGTAGATCCGGCGAAGCACGGCATGTCTGCTGAGCAGTTAGGCGCGTTAGATGCGTTGGCCGAGCGCTATGTCGAAGAAGGTCGGGTCGCTGGCATGGTCAATGTTGTGCTGCGTAATGGCGAGGTGGTGTATCGCAAGGCGACTGGTAGTCGCGCCATGGATGGCAAGGTGCCACTCAACGCATCGGATTTGTTCCGTATTTATTCCATGACTAAGCCGATCACAGCGGCAGCGGCGATGCAGCTTTACGAGCAGGGTAAATTTCACCTCAGCGATCCGGTCGAGAAGTTCGTGCCGGAGCTGGCGGGCTTAAAGGTGCTGA
>SHAE01000067.1 GCA_004213835.1 OM182 bacterium
GCCCCCATCGGTGCCCCCAAAGCGCGCGGGATGGCGCTGAACACCTTGATCCCTCAAAGTACCTTAAGTCATTGTTATTGCAAGGATAATAGAAAGGATAAAACGCTCTGGGACGTCTTAGAATCATGAAATGGCGGAGCGGACGGGACTCGAACCCGCGACCCCCGGCGTGACAGGCCGGTATTCTAACCAGCTGAACTACCGCTCCGCAGCGAGAACATCAATCGTGGGGTCACGATAGACGAGACATGGTGGGTGTTACAGGATTTGAACCTGTGACCTACGCCTTGTAAGGGCGCCGCTCTACCAACTGAGCTAAACACCCGTCTTTCAGCACTCTTTCGAGGTCGCGTATGGTACCGATTCTCGATTTTCTGTCAATCGACTCGACATGCTCGGGTGCCGGAAATTTGTTAGTGCTTATGAGTCTTGAGAAGACTCTGGTATGCCCTGCCCTTTAAACATCCAGCGCGTCCATACCGATTGCATCAGCGGATCGAGCCAGCGGTAAAGCCTGCCAGAAACCACAATGGGCTTACCCCGCTCCACCCCGTCGATGCCTTCTCGAACAACTTCTTCGGCACCGTACCAAAGCCAGCTTGGGGTGGTTTGTTTGATGTCATGCATGCCCGCTGTGGCATGAAAGTCGGTATGCGTAAAGCCGGGGCACAGTGCGCTGACGTTGACCCCCTGCCCTTTGACGGTAAGCGCCAGTGCTTCAGACAGGGCGATGACATAGGCCTTAGACGGTCCATAGTGGCTATCGCCGCCGCTGGCGATGCGCCCGGCTACCGATGCCACGTTGATCACCCGTCCATGGCCCACTGCGAGCATGGCTGGCATCAGGCGATGACATAGCTCGGTGATACTCGTCATCATCAGTGTGAGGTAGGCCTGATGTGCCTGCCAGTCTGGATCCTGCAGCAGTCTCGGGCCGGAGGCGCCCGCATTGTTCACCAAGTAATGCAGTCGTATGCCGGCGTCCGCCACCTGCGTTGCAATCGCTTCTGGTGCGCGGGGGTCACTCAAATCTGCTTCGATAAGGGTAACGCCTATGGTTGGGTGCGCAGACTCAATCTGCTGTTGCACCTCGCTGAGTTTGTCGTGCCGTCTTGCGACCAAGACGAGGTCTAATCCTTTAGCCGCCAACTGTCGCGCAAATTCCGCGCCAAGGCCTGCTGAGGCTCCGGTAATTAGTGCTGCACCCATATTCGTTTTGGCTCCTCGGCTTATGTTGTTTGCGTGACTGGGTCGCTACACGACCCAGTTTGGCTTGGTATACACTCGCTGCCGGTATCTCGTCTATGCTGTTTGGGGGAACGCATGAACACACTCATATCTACCGCGAAAGCACTGCTAAAATTCTTGGTCGCCAGCGCTATTTCCATGTTCGTCTTTTTATTTGCTATGGGCTTCGCCGACGGCCCGTGGGGCATGGTGCCCGGTGGAGCATTCAGCGAGGCGTCGCAACCCGCGCCAGCGGATTGGTCTTTTGCCAAGGAACTCAACACGGTGGAATTTCAGCTTGCAGAGCCGGTCAGTTCACGCACCTCCTGGATCATGGAGCACAACAGTCGCATCTTCATCCCTTCGGGTTACATGAACTCGACGGTTGGCAAAATCTGGAAGCACTGGCCCATGCACGCGGAGAAAAACGGTAACGCCTTGCTGCGCATTGACGGCAACGTCTACGAGGTGCACCTGCAGCGCACCAAGGACGCGGAACTACTGACGCCCATCATGAGCGAACTCGCGCGCAAGTACATGGATGTTCAGCCACCCATCACAGCGCAGTTAATGGCGGACATGCAGCAGCAAGTAAGCAGCAATAATCTCTGGGTTTTTGAGCTGGTCAGGCGCTCTTAACCCAACACCAACAGACGGAGCAATATGAGCGAACAAGCATTAACCGGGGTTCGTATTTTAGATTTCAGCCAAGTGCTGGCCGGACCCTTCGCTACGCAACTGATGGCCCAGCTGGGTGCCCAAGTCATTAAGGTAGAACAGCCAGTGGGTGGCGATATGACCCGCGGACTGATGTCTGCCAGCAGCGATGGTATGGCGCCGTCGTTCTTGGCAGCCAACTTAGGCAAGCGCAGTCTGACCCTTGATTTGAAAAATCCCAAGGCTAAGGAGATAGTGCACAGACTGGTGGCCGAGGCTGATGTGCTCGTCGAGAACTTCAAACCTGGCACCATCGAGCGCCTAGGTTTTGGCTTTGAAGCCATGAAGGCCATTAAGCCCGATTTGGTTTACGCCTCAATTTCGGGCTTCGGTCAGACCGGGCCGAGAGCCAACCTGCCTGCTTTCGACGGGGCTATTCAAGCCTACTCCGGCATGATGAGTATCAGCGGGCACGCGGAAACTGGCCCGGTGCGATCAGGCTACTTTTCCGTGGATATGAGCACGGCGCTGAACGCAGCGTTCGCCATTACTGCGGCGCTACTGCGGCGCACCAATACCGGCGAGGGTCAGCGCGTAGATGTTTCCATGCTCGACACGGCGATGTTCATGCAGTCACCGCAAATGACCGGCTACTTGGTCACCGGCAAAGCACCGGAGCTTAACGGCAACGCGTCCCCCACCAAACAACCCACCTCAAATGTGTTTGCCAGCAGTAACGGCTACGTGCAGGTAATCGCTATGAAAGAGACGCAAGTACAGGCGCTCTTTACCGAGTTGGGTATGCCAGAGCGCTATGCCGAATTTAACGAGCCCACCGTACGCTTGGCGCGACGTGACGAGGTGCATGGGTTGATTGCGCCAATGATTGCCGCCCAGACCACGGAGTACTGGCTGGAGGCGCTGGATGCCATTGGTGTGCCGGTGTCAGCGATACAAGATTTCCCAACCATCGCCGAGGAACCCCAGCTCGCACACCGCGAAGTATTCGTTGAGCAGGCTCATCATCTGCACCCAAATCAGTCAGTGAAGGTGGTCAGAGCTGCGCATGTGGCGGAGCCGGGCAACCCCAGTATTCAAGGCCCAACCCCGACGTTGGGCGCCCATACTGACGACATTCTCGGTGAGCTGGGCTATAGCGTCGATCAGATCAAGGCCATGCGCGACGAGGGTATGGTTTAATTCTGTCTCGGGAAACTGCTGCCGAACGGTTGTTCGCACGCGCCATCTCACTACACTAACGCTCAGTTTTTCGGTCATTACAGACCGAGCGCGTTTGTTAAGGCTACTGTTTTATGAGCGATACCCAACATCATCGTCTTATCGTGCTGGGCTCAGGCCCCGCTGGTTATACCGCCGCACTGTATGCGGCCCGGGCAAATCTCAAACCCGTGCTGATTACCGGCGTTGAAGTGGGTGGACAGTTAACCACCACCACCGAAGTCGAAAACTGGCCCGGCGGGCACGCGCAGCTACAGGGGCCAGAGCTGATGATGCAAATGGCCGAGCATGTGGAGCGTTTCGACGCGAGTATCGTCAATGATCACATTCACACCACGGCACTGACCCAAACCGGCCAGCCGTTGACCTTAATGGGCGATCAGGCCACCTATACCTGTGATGCTCTGATTATCGCTACCGGCGCTTCGGCCCAGTACTTGGGTTTGCCCAGTGAAGAGGCGTTTCTTGGCAAGGGCGTCAGCGCGTGCGCTACCTGTGACGGTTTCTTTTATCGCGGCCAAGACGTGGCCGTGGTCGGCGGCGGCAATACCGCCGTGGAAGAGGCGCTGTATCTATCGAATATTGCAAAGACCGTTTATCTGGTGCACCGCCGCGATGCCCTGCGGGCGGAGAAGATTTTGCAGGATCGGCTACTGGCCAAGGACAACATCAAGCCTATCTGGAACCATCAGCTTGCCGAGGTGTTGGGTGACGACATGGGTGTGACGGGTATGCGCATTCGAGAAAATGCCGGTGCTGAACAAGATATCGATTTATCCGGCGTATTCATCGCCATTGGCCATACGCCCAATACCGGCATTTTCGCCAATCAGGTCGATATGGAAGGCGGCTATATTCAGATAAACAGCGGCATTGTCGGCAATGCGACAGCAACCAGCGTGCCCGGCGTGTTCGCTGCCGGCGACGTAGCGGACCACATTTACCGCCAAGCCATCACCAGTGCGGGATTTGGCTGCATGGCAGCCTTAGACGCAGAGCGCTACCTCGACGCGCAGGCTTAGACCAAAGGCTTAGACCAAAGGCTACGCCTGCACTGCAGGTATTCGTTCGGCGATTTTCGCTGACCAAATCTTCGGCCCTTCGATATGTACCGATTCACCGTTGGCGTCTACGCTGACGGTCACCGGCATATCCTTCACCTCGAACTCGTAGATGGCTTCCATACCAAGCTCTGGAAATGCCAGCAGGGTTGAATTGGTGATGGCCTTGGCGACCAAGTAAGCAGCGCCGCCTACGGCGATCATTGAAACCGCCTTGTTGTCGCGTATGGCGTCTATCGCGACTTTGCCGCGCTCGGCCTTACCAATCATGCCCAGCAGGCCGGTTTGCTCCAGCATGGTTCGGGTGAACTTATCCATGCGCGTAGCGGTTGTTGGACCGGCTGGCCCAACCACTTCTTCTCGCACCGGATCCACGGGGCCGACGTAGTAGATCACGCGATTGGTGAAATCCACAGGCAGTTCTTCGCCCTTGTCGATTAGGTCCACCAGCTTTTTGTGCGCGGCGTCGCGCCCGGTCAGCATCTTGCCCGACAGCAGCAGGGTGTCGCCAGATTTCCAAGACTGGGTCTCTGCTGGTGTCAGGGTATCTAAATTCACTCGCTTCACTTCATCGCCAAGCTCAAATTCGATCTCTGGCCACTCAGCAAGATCCGGCGGCGTGAACTGGGCTGGGCCGGAGCCGTCGAGGGTAAAGTGCACATGCCGCGTGGCACTGCAGTTGGGAATGATCGCCACGGGCTTGTTGGCCGCATGCGTCGGGTATTCCTTCAACTTCACGTCAAGCACCGTGGTCAAACCACCCAAGCCTTGGGCGCCGATGCCCAAGGCATTCACTTTCTCAAACAGCTCCATGCGCAGCTCTTCGGCCGCATCGCTGGCTCCGTTGGCCTGCAGCTCGTGCATGTTCAATGGCTCCATCAAGGATTCTTTGGCCAGCAACATGGCCTTTTCTGGCGTACCGCCAATGCCCACACCAAGAATGCCCGGTGGGCACCAACCCGCGCCCATGGTGGGCACCACGCTGAGAATCCAGTCCACGACGGAGTCGGAAGGATTGAGCATGGCGAACTTCGCCTTGGCCTCACTACCACCACCCTTGGCGGCGACTTCAATCTCTACTTTGTCTCCGGCGACGATCTTGGTGTGTACCACGGCGGGGGTATTGTCCTTGGTATTCGCCCGAGCACCGTTGGGGTCGGACAACACCGAACCGCGCAGGACATTGTCTGGGTGGGTATAACCGCGCCGCACGCCCTCGTTAATCATGTCTTCAAAGGCCATGTCCGCGTCCCACTGCACGTCCATGCCAACACAAATCAGCACGTTAACAATGCCGGTATCCTGGCAGATTGGCCGCTTACCAATGGCGCACATACGCGAGTTCACCAGCACCTGAGTGAGCGCGGCCTTAGCCGCTGGCGATTCCTCGCGTTCCCACGCTCCGCGCATGGCGCGAATAAAATCCGTTGGGTGATAGTAAGAAATAAACTGCAGCGCGTCGGCGATGCTCTGAATCAGATCATCTTGCTTGATAACGGTCATGAAAGACTCCGTAGTGATCGATGTGGGCGATAATCGGTGGTCAGGCGTCGCCCAACCCAGGAATTTCGCAGTATAAGTCCAGCTCGACGCGCTGGCTAACGTAGCGGTTCTGGTGGGCGCCCGCGCACCAAGACGGCATGACCATGGAGTACAGTCCGCTGCCTCCGGCCATCAACAGCAAGATGTCTTGCGGACTGCGAAAACAGCGATAGGTGTCATCCTTGATGCGGCTGGCGAAACCGGCGGCAAAGTAGCCCAGACGCTCGGTTGGGTATTCGGTTAATTCAAACAGCCGCTGCAAAATCGCAGCGCGATCAAGACCTGCGTCGGCGAGAATTTTTGCATGCTCCGGGTTCAGTACGACTACGGCCCCGCCGCCAGTGAGCACAGCGTTATTCGTCGCCATATTGGCCAGCCCGATGGCCAGCACTTCCAGCAGTTTCTGCGCATCTTGGGGGTCGTCGGCATCGCCACTGTAGATCACCGAATGGGGCGCCTCGGCGCCGATTACGGTGACCACGGTCTCATCAATGGCGTAACCCAAATCTTGGTGCATGGGCGCAAAGGGCGAATGCTCTTCATCCTCGGCAAGGCAGTAGGTGAACTTACCCGGATGGCCGAGTAAGGCCATATCCGACTCGCCGGCCTTGGCTCCGCCGATATTGATCATGCACAGACGCAGGGCGCGACCAATGCTGGCGTTAGCGCGATGGCCCGGGCCGAGTGCGCCAAAACCACTGGCAATAGGACCGCAGCTCAATCGGCCGGGGCCGTTGACGATGATCAGCGGTGCGGTGCAGTGGGTAGTCGACTGCATTTGTGCAAGATCGAACTCATCCTGCAGCACGGCCTGCACTGCCGCGATGACCACGGGCAGGTGCTCGGTCAAGCAGCCTGCCATCACCGCTGCGACGGCGACTTTTTCTATGGTGGCTACGCCGCCTGCAGGCCCCATGACACCCAGCTGCATGTCCGCGTCCTGACCGCTGGCCAGCACCATGCCGGCAACCCGATCTGGAGTGGGGATAACCACTGGCAGTCCGTCGGTCATGCCCGCGCTGTGCATGGCCTCAAGCGCAGCGCTCTCGTCCTTGGCCTGCATCAGCTCAGTCATTTTTCAGCTGCTCGACAATAAAGGGCACCATGGTTTTGGCTACCGCGCGCAAATGCTCTTGGCCGGTGCCAGCCAGAGGATGGGGCAGTTTCACTCGTGGTACTTGGGGCATGCCCAAGCTGTTGGCGGTAAAGTTGCCTTGTGGCCAAAAATCTTCAGTCACTAAGGCGACCGAGGGCAGTCCTCGCTTTGCTGTATTGATGCCGTCACGCACGGTGCCGGTAGTACAGCTGCCTCAGTGCCCGTAGGCGGCAATGACCGCATCGCATCGAGACTGGATCTCTTCAAGCATGGTGTCTGGGGCGGCGATGGAGGCATTGCCCTTGTTCCAAACACGTACCTCGATACCATCAATAAGCCGCTCCAGCTCGGTGCCAATATGGCGAAGAAAGTTTTCCGAGTCTGGAAAACCATTGGCCAGCAGGCCGACCACGGGCTTGGTATGCGCTGCCAAATCAATCCCTAGGGTGTAGGGGTCAGCAGGGGTCGCACGCTCGCCCAGCGGGCTGTGAAATTCGATCATGGATCCTCCCGTTCAAAGAACACTGGAATATGGGCACGCCACAAACTAGTGTTTGGGCGTAACCGCGCGCTGAAACACTAGAATAAAAACGGCCGTCGAGCCATAGGCCGCTGCTCGCTCATCAAATTCACAGGAAGCCTGACTCTATGCTGACTCTTACCTTGCCCCGCGTTGCTGCACTGGTTTCGCTGAGTTTTTTCGCCGCCGCCTGCAACGATACAGTCTCTACTGCGGCGGTGGACGCCAGCGCTACCGCCGAGCAAACCTTGATCATCGATACCCACATCGACATACCCTTTCGCCTGCATCGCGGCTATGTCGATGTCAGCAAGGCCACAGACGGCGGCGACTTCGACTACCCACGCGCCAAGGCTGGCGGCCTGAACGCGGCCTTTATGTCGATTTACATTCCTGCCGCGGTAGATGAGGCAGGAGATAGCGTCGCGCTTGCGGATAAGCTGATTGACGATATGGAGAATCTCGCCAACGGTCATCCGGACAAGTTCGCCATTGCCACCTGCAGTGCCGACATTGAAGCTCAAGCGGCTCGGGAGGTGATCTCCATGCCGCTGGGCATGGAAAACGGTGGCCCGGTGGCGACCTCAGATGAAGCCCTTGATCATTTCTATGAACGAGGCATTCGCTACATTACGTTGTCTCACAGCAAATCGAACGCCTTGTCGGATTCCTCCTACGACCTCAACGAGGCCCACGGCGGCCTGTCGCCACTTGGTAAGGACATGGTGGTTCGCATGAACAACCTGGGCGTGATGGTAGATGTTTCGCATATTTCAGACGCGGCATTCGAGCAGGTGATTGAGATCAGCCAAGTACCGGTCATTGCCTCACATTCGTCACTGCGTCACTACACGCCGGGTTTTCGCCGCAACATGACCGATGACATGGTGAAAACTCTGGCAGGAGCTGGCGGTGTTATTCAGATCAACTACGGCAGCAGTTTTATCAGCGCTGAAGCGCGCGCGTACGCCAATGCGGCCAGCGCCAGCATCATTGCCTACCAGCAGCAAAATAAGCTGGCCAGAGACGCACAAGAGCTGCGCGACTACCGCGAGCAATATCGCATCGACAACCCCTACCCCTTCGCCACCATGGACATGGTGCTAGACCATATTGATCGAGCAGTGGAACTGGGAGGCATTGACTCGGTTGGTATCGGCTCTGACTACGACGGCGTAGGCGATTCACTGCCCATTGGCTTGAAAGATGCCTCTACCTACGGCGACCTGATACAGGGCTTACGTGGTCGCGGTTACAGTCAAGCTGACATCAACAAGATTATGGGCGGCAATACACTGCGCGTATGGCGGGCGGTAGAAGCCTATGCAGAACAAATGGGTAACCCCACGGTCTGTGCAGGCTAGGCGTCTTGCGCAGCGCTGCCATCAACAACGACGCCGGTGCTGAGTAGCTCCTGAATGTAGGTCTCTGCAAAGTCGAGGTCGCGCAGCACCGTCAGACTGTCGGCGCCAATGTCTGGCGCGCGCTGAGGATGCTTCTTCGCCTCGCCCACCATATTGATCGGGCTGGCTATGGTCAGATCAAAGTCGCCTTGGCTGTCGCCGGTTTCCACCACAATACCCGCCGCGCGTAGCTGTTCGTCGGCCAGCACCTCGGACATGGTTTGTACCTTGGCATAGGTAATGCCTTGAGCATCTAGGCGCTGGGCAGCCTGCGCGAAGGTTAGCTGGGCAAACGCATCACTGATCATCTGTTGCAGCACATCGCGATTGCGCATGGCCTGCCGGATGTCAGCAAAACGCTCGTCTTGCAGCCACTCGGGGTGACCTAGCGCTTCGCATAGCTGGGGGTACTCGCGCTGGGTATTGATCATGGTCAACACGAGATAACTGCCGTCGCCGCAGCCATAGGCCGTGCTCAGCGGATTCACCCAGCCAGTGTTCTGGCGGTGTTCTGCCAAATCATTACCAGCAACCACGCCCTGCAGCGCCATGCCGTTGGCCCACACCCCGTTGGCCGCCAGCGACGTGCTGACATGGCAGCCCTCGCCGGTACGCTCACGCTTATACAAACCGCTCATAATCGCGCCGA
>SHAE01000068.1 GCA_004213835.1 OM182 bacterium
GACTTTCCAGCCTCAGCGCTGCACGAGGTGGCCCACTGGTGTATCGCCGGTATCCAGCGACGCAGGCAAGAAGACTTTGGTTATCACTACATTGCTGGCCCAAGAGATGCCAAGCAGCAGGCCACGTTTTTCGAGCTGGAACTGCGCACACAGAGTTTAGAGCGTGCGTTTGCCCGTGCGTTAGGCCTAGGGTTTCAGCCCAGTGCTGACAACCTGCAGGCGGATATCGATGGTTTTGCCGCAGCGATAGAAACTTATACGCACACGCTCGAAGGGTGGCTTGCCAGTCCCGCAGGGGCTCGTGCGCGGCGTTTCATACAGGCACTAGAGCAAGCATCCGGGTGCTTAACTCAAAACCAGACCGACTCATTTGTTCAGGTGGCGGCACGCAGATGAGCGACAAAGTCGAATGCGTTGTCATTGGCGCCGGGGTGGTCGGGCTAGCTGTCGCTGCCGAGCTGGCGTCAGCGGGGCGCGAAGTGGTGGTGTTAGAACAACACGATGCCATCGGCACCGAAACCAGTTCGCGCAACTCTGAAGTCATTCATGCAGGTATCTATTACCCCACCGGCAGTCACAAGGCCGAGTTGTGCGTGCGCGGTAAGGCGCTGCTGTATGCCCACTGCGACGCCTACGCGGTGCCTTACCATCGCTGTGGCAAGGTGATTGTGGCCACCAGTGATGCCCAACGCAGTGTGGTTGATGGTTACGTCAAACAAGCCGCCGCCAATGGCGTCACCGATTTACGCTGGATCGACCAAGCCGAACTGAACGCGCTGGAGCCGGAAGTCAGCGGCATTGGTGCCGCGTTATCGCCCTCGACCGGTATCGTCGATTCCCATGCCTTCATGCTCAGTTTGCAGGGCATCCTTGAGGCCAACGGCGGCTTCATCGCTTTTCAAAACCCGGTGAGTTCTATCGACAGCAGTGCGCAGCTCACAGTGCATTCTCAGCAAATGTCACTGACCGCAGACTGGGTCATCAACGCGGGCGGCTTGCAGGCACCGGAGCTGGCGCAAAACGTGCCAGGCTCGCCTCAGGCCCACTACGCCATCGGTCACTATTACACCTATTCTGGTGCCCAGCCGTTTAGCCGCTTGGTCTACCCGACCGCAGAGCAGGGTGGCCTTGGTGTGCATGTCACCCTGGATCTGGGCGGACAGGTGAAATTCGGTCCGGATGTGCGCTGGATCGACGGCATTGACTACACCTTCGATGACAGCCTGCGCGCAGAGTTCGTCGAAGCCATACGCGCTTACTACCCAAACCTCGACGCAACACGGCTGCAGCCAGGATATACCGGCATACGACCCAAGATTGCGGGCCAAGGCGAAGCGACAGATTTCCTCATACGGGGTCCAAGCGACCACGGTGTTGCCGGACGTATCGATCTGCTTGGTATTGAGTCGCCGGGCCTAACGTCATCCCTTGCTATTGCCAAACAGGTTGGCGATGTATTGGCGAGTGCCTAGTGACGGCTAACGGCGAATCGTCAGCGCCCCTGCTGCGCATTGGTTTGGTGGTCAATCCGTTAGCGGGCATTGGCGGCGCTGTTGGTTTGCAAGGCAGTGACGGCGAAGTCGTGCAGCGCGCAGCACGTGAACGTGACGGCAAGCCGAGGGGGGAAGAACGTCTGAGCATTTTCTTGCTGGCGCTAAGAACCCGCCTTGGCGGCGACTTCGGGCGATTGGCCTGGTGCACTTGGGGTGGAGTTATGGGGGCGCAAATTCTGTCCTCTAACGGCGTTATCGCGCAGGTCGCTGGTGAGCCAGCGGCACAAACCTCTGCACAGGACACCCAGCTTGCTGTTAAAACTCTCGGAGCAAGTGATGTCGATCTGCTGATCTTTGTTGGCGGCGACGGTACCGCGAGAGACGTGCTGACGGCGGCCGACGAACAGACCTGCGTGCTCGGCCTTCCTGCCGGGGTAAAAATGCACAGCGGCGTGTTTGCGATCAGTCCTAGTGCAGCAGCCGACGTAGTCGCAGGCTTGGCCCAAGGCAGTCTGGTAGGCCGAATCCCACGCGAAGTGCGTGATTATGTGCCCGCTGCCAAGGACGCGACCAACGCTAAGCATCAGGCGGTTGCCACCAAGCGCTATGGCGAACTTTGGGTGCCGGAAGCCGCCGGCTACCTGCAGCAGATGAAGGTGGGTGGCAAAGAAGACGAAGGCTTGGTGGTGCAAGAAATCGTCAGCTTCTTCTTGGACCACCCTGAAATCTACTCGGGCAAAGCCTTAGTCATGGGGCCGGGCAGCACTTGCTTGGCCATCAAACAGGCGCTGGGTCTAAACGGCGCGCTGCTGGGCTGCGATGTGTTACTGCCCACCGGCGAGGCCATGGAGAATGCCACCAGTGCCGACTTACTGAACCTTGCCAGCCAACACACGCTGCATGTGTTGGTGAGCTTTACCCGCCATCAAGGATTTCTGTTGGGGCGCGGCAACCAACAGCTGAGCGCCGAGGTGCTGCACGCACTAAGCTGGAAACAAGACGTCACAATCTTGGGCTCACGTACGAAACTGGCAACCCTGGATCAGCGCCCGATGCTGGTCGACACCGGCGACGCGAGGCTCGATCAACAGCTGTCTGGGCTGGTGAGCGTGCTTACTGGCTATGACGACTTTTTGCTGTATCGGGTCAGCAATACGCTGCTGCCCGATTCATGAGGCCTTATTGGCGATAGCTTGCTAAGAAGCGTTCTAGCCGATGCATAGACTCATGTAGCTGCTCCACATGAGGCAAGAACACCACGCGAAAGTGGTCGGGTTTCGGCCAGTGAAAGCCGGTGCCTTGAACCATCAGTACTTTTTCTGCCAGCAGAAAATCCAGCACGAACTGCTCGTCGTCCTGCACATGAAAGCGTTCGGTATCGAGCTTGGGAAACAAATACAGCGCGCCCTTGGGCTTCACGCAGGACACACCATCGATGTTGTTCAGCAGCTCCCATGCCCGATTGCGCTGTTCGTAGAGGCGTCCACCCGGCGCAGTAAGGTCAAAAATGCTTTGATGGCCGCCCAGTGCGGTTTGGATGGCATGCTGACTCGGCACGTTGGAACACAGTCGCATGGAGGCCAATATGTTCAGGCCTTCAATGAAGTCGGACGCGCGTTCGCGGGCCCCGCTAACCACCATCCAGCCCGCACGAAACCCCGCCACCCGATAGGACTTCGACAAACCGCTAAAGGTCATGCACAGCAGATCGTCGGCGTAGGAAGCCAGCGGAATGTACTGCTCGTTATCGAACAAAATCTTGTCGTAAATCTCGTCGGCAAAAACGACTAGGTCGTGCTCACGTGCAATATCGATCAGCGCCTGCTGCATCTTCGGGGTGTATACCGCGCCGGTGGGGTTGTTGGGGTTGATCACCACAATGCCCCGAGTGCTCGGCGTGATCTTGCTGCGAATGTCCTCTAGGTCTGGCTGCCAATCGTCTTCTTCGTCGCACAAGTAATGTACCGGCGTACCGCCGCAGAGATTGACCGCCGCGCTCCACAACGGAAAGTCGGGGCATGGCACCAGTATCTCGTCACCATCGTTGACCAGCGCCTGCATCGACAGCACCACGAGTTCTGACACGCCGTTACCAATGTAGATGTCTTCGACATCGACATCGCGAATATTGATTTGCTGGCAGTACTGCATTACTGCCTTGCGTGCAGCAAACAGCCCCTTGGAATCACAGTAGCCCTGAGAGTTGGGAATGTTGCGCACCACGTCACGCAGAATTTCTTCTGGCGCGCTAAAGCCCCAAGGCGCCGGATTGCCAATGTTTAGCTTCAGTATTTGGTTGCCCTCGGCCTCCAGCTGATTGGCCGCTGTTAGCACAGGTCCGCGGATGTCGTAACAAACGTCCGCGAGCTTGTCGGACTTGTTAATGGTCCTTTTGGGCGGTTGCAGCGGTACTACCTGTGTCATGAGCTTTCCTAAATTAACGTCGCAAACTTCGGTGCCATCAGGTGGCTCAGAAGATTGCGCGAGACCACTAGTCTAAGGCGCTGCCTTTGGCTTAGCATCAACTAAGTCAAGAAAAAGAGGTCATTGTGAGCGTGCAAACAGACAAGATTGTCAAAACCGATGCCCAGTGGCAGGCGCAGCTATCGCCGGAAGAATATGCCGTCGCCCGTCAAGCAGGCACCGAACGGCCCTTTACCGGTGTGTACTGGGACGAAGATCGTCCGGGCACTTACCTGTGCAAATGTTGCGACGCGCCATTGTTCGATGCTGAGACCAAATTCGATGCCGGTTGCGGCTGGCCGAGTTTTTACGCACCGCTTGAATCCGAAGCGCTGATTAACCGCGAAGACAATTCGTTAGGCATGCGACGCATTGAAGTGCTTTGCGCTCGATGCGATGCGCACCTGGGGCACGTATTTCCAGACGGCCCGGCGCCAACAGGATTGCGTTACTGCATGAACTCGGTGTCTTTGACCTTGGATGCCGATAAAACCTAGAGACAGGCACGACAACAACATATAGCGCTGTGCCGAGCACGGCGCGAAATAACGACGCACTATTTTGGGGAGAAATACATGAGTCCAGCAGAGATCGCTGCTACCCATCCAGACAAACCGGCCTACATCATGGCTGAGACTGGCGCCACGGTGACCTTTGCCGAGCTTGAAGCCACCGCCAACCAAGGCGCCCAACTGTTTCGCTCGCTCGGTCTACAGCGCGGCGATCACATCGCCATCTTGCTGGAGAATCACCCGCGCTTTTTCCAAATTTGCTGGGCAGCGCAACGCGCGGGCATTTACTACACCGCCATCAGCTGGCGGCTGCAGCATGCAGAGGTGGATTACATTGTGAACAACTGCGAGGCGCGGGTATTCATTACTTCCCATGCCCGCAAAGAAGTAGTGGAACCCTTAGTCGGCAAAATGCCCATAGTCGAGCAGTGCTACATGCTCGACGGCACCATCGACGGCTTTGCCAGTTGGGAAGACGCCATTGCTGCCATGCCCGATCAGCCTATTGCGGATCAAAGCGAAGGCGCGGCCATGCTCTATTCGTCTGGCACCACGGGTTATCCCAAGGGCGTTAAGCGGCCACTGCCTGAGCAAGATTACGGCGAGGAAGAAGGCGTCGATTTGCTGAAAGTGCTCTACGGCGCAAGCGCAGACTCGATCTACCTGTCGCCTGCACCCCTCTACCACGCAGCACCACTGGCCTTCACCATGAACTGCATCCGCGCCGGCGTGGCGGTGGTGGTCATGGAGCACTTTGAAGCCGAATTCGCGCTGGAGTGCATTGAGCGCTACAAGATCACTCACAGTCAGTGGGTACCTACCATGTTTGTGCGCATGCTCAAGTTGCCAGAGGAAGTGCGTCTGAAGTACGACGTCAGTTCGCTGCAATGCGCGATTCATGCCGCAGCCCCATGTCCCATACCCATCAAAGAACAGATGATCGACTGGTGGGGGCCGGTAATTTACGAGTACTACGCAGGTACCGAAGGCAATGGTTTTGTGCAGCTCAACTCTGAAGAGTGGTTGGCGCACAAAGGCTCGGTGGGCAAGCCGCTGACTTGTGAACTGCACATATGCGATGAGCATGGCGAAGAAGTCCCCGTGGGCGAGTCTGGCACCATCTTCATGGATGGCGGCGGCACGTTCGAATACTACAAAGACGAAGGCAAGACCAACGACTCGCGACACCCGCAGGGTTGGTCGACCTTGGGCGATGTGGGCTATCTCGATGAAGACGGCTATCTATACCTGACCGACCGAAAGCACTTCATGATCATTTCCGGCGGCGTGAACATTTATCCGCAAGAAGCAGAGAACGCCCTAATTACCCACGACGCCGTGGTCGATGTTGCGGTATTTGGTGTACCCAACCCAGACTTTGGCGAAGAGGTGAAAGGGGTAGTGCAGCTACGCGACCCGGCCATGGGCACCCCTGAGATGGAAGTCGAGCTGCTCGACTACTGCCGTTCGCAACTGTCGAGCATTAAGTGCCCGCGCAGCATCGATTTCAGAGATGAACTACCGCGTCACCCGACCGGTAAGCTGTATAAGCGGCTGCTGAAAGACGAGTACTGGGCCAACCAGTAACGCGCTAGTTCACTGATTTTGTAGCACGTTCGCTGGCGAGAATTGATCTGTCAGCGGGCGAACGCGACGATCCCAATCGGGCTTCTGCTTGCTAAGCGACAGTAGGGTGCCCACGTAGCGTTTCAGCGGCATGTCGTAGGGCGCCATGGGCACCTCCAACGCATCGGCATTGGCCCGCAGGATTTTGCGGTCCAGCGGTGAACGCGCATCAATGTTGAGTTTCGCCTGAGGCACCAAGATCACACGATTGCCTGAAGTCGGCAGGCGAAAATTCAAGAAACCACCAAATGCTTCGGCATAGGTTGCTGATTCGTAGTCGTAGAGCTTGCTGCTGGCGAAGGTGTTGGCCACCAGCACCCCGTCGTCGCTGAGCAAGCCGCGCATCTCGCTAAGAAACTCGACGGTCATCAGGTGTTCAGGAATGTACTCGCCGTCGAAGGCATCGAGAATGATTAGGTCATACTGCTCACCGCGCAGCGCCGCGCGCTTACCAAAAACCCGCGCATCCTGCACATAGACCCGATTCTGCTCGTCCGCGACAAAGCCAAAGAACTGCTTCGCCACCCGCACCACGGCCTCGTCAATCTCCACCGTATCGATCACCGCACTGGGCAAAATATCTCGCAGCGCATTGGGAAGAGTTCCCCCACCGAGTCCGATGATGAGAATGCTCTCAGGATCAGGCTTCAGCAGCAGGGCAGACAGAGTCATCTTGGCGTAGTCGAATACCAACCTCTGAGGATCGTTGCGATCCATACAGGTTTGGCGGCTGTTTTCACGAACCAGCGTGAACTTCAGGCAGCGCAGGTTACGCTCGTCCTCGACGATAATACGGGTGTATACCGAACGTTCCTCGTGAAGGACCTTGGCGTAGCCGGGCAGTGACAGTGCGAGCACCAGTAAAGCGAACGTTGTTGTGATCCAACGTTTTGGAGCTAGGTGAGTTCGATGCATCGGTGCCTCTGAGTTGGCTGCGTGTTTTGGCTACTCTATGCGACACATCTGAGTTTACCAACACAGTTGCTCACGCAGAGAGAAGATTTGGCGGACAGACATTTACTAGCTAAGCACTAGTCGGCGAGGATTCGTTCAATCTATGATAGATGGTGTGTATGATAAACATCATATGATGCCTACTTTATATGTATGGATGGGGTGGAAGCATGAGAACAACGCTGAACATTGATGACGACTTGTTGTTAGCAGCCGAGCAAGTGACAGGAGTGAGTGAAAAAACGGCATTGGTGCGAGCTGGCTTGAAAGCTCTTATCGAAAAAGAGAGTGCGCGACGGCTCGCCAAACTCGGTGGCACTGAAACGCAGCTTACATTGACCCCGCGTCGCCAATTGAACGGCTCGTGATTCTGGTCGACACCTCGGTTTGGGTCGATCACCTTCGGCGTACTGAGTTAGTACTAGTTCGCTTGCTCGATGATGCCGATGTATTGATTCATCCTTACATTATCGGCGAACTGGCTTGCGCAAACTTGACGAAGAGAAAAGAGCTACTGCAGCTTTTTCACAATCTTCCACAGGCGGTGGCTGCGAGCGATGAAGAGGTCATGACGCTAATTGAACAAAGATCGTTGATGGGTAGCGGTTTGGGTCATGTCGATATCCACTTAATAGCCGCTAGTTTACTAAGCGGATGTCAGCTGTGGACAAAAGACAAGCGTTTGTTGGCAGTCGTGCAGGACATCGGTGCTGATTATTAGATGACTAATGCCTTTTGGGAGTAAATACTGACCAAGACACCTTAATCGTTGGGTTGGGGAAAAGTTCTAAAAGTGGCTGAAAATTGAGCAAGCCAGTAAATAATTAGCCCTAAGCCTCCCTGTCTTTCGCTCGTGGGTGAAGTAAAGATAGCCGCGCTGGAAGGAGCGCAAACCCAATAAGAATAAGTACATGACCAATCCACCTAGTAGCGACAACACTCAGCCTTCACTCGAAGAAGAGACCGCGCAAACCCTCGCCGACGACCTGGCAGACACTAAGCAACAGTTGGTAAAGCTGGGGCGCCGGGTGTTTCAGTTGTCTTCGCGAGTCGCTGCTGTGAGGCACGAAGATCAAGCGTTCTTCGATGACATCCCCAGCGACCATCCTATCTTTGGTAACGAAAACCTCACCGAAATGCAGCTCAACGAGTTCTTCAAGGCCAGCGAAGGCTATGTGGCGTTGTTGAAAGAGGTGAATGTGCAGTTGCTGAAGCTGTCGGGGCGGCTGAAGAAAGAGTAACTCTCCAGTCCAGCGCCCATCTTTTAACCCACGACTGTGAAATCACTCACAGTCAGTAAACACAGCCCTCACGAATGCGCCATAGACCGGCATACTCAATCGCTTCATGCGGCGCGTGGCTTGGCCCTGCCCGCAATCACTTCATGCTCCAACGAGTAAGACAGCGTGACCAAACAATGGATATCCAGTGGTTCGGCGTTTGAAGACAACATCGGTTATTCCCGCGCCGTTGTAGACGGCGACTACGTCTTCGTTTCGGGCACAACAGGTTATGCCTACGACA